>CALZIO010000135.1 GCA_945787785.1 uncultured Chromatiaceae bacterium | reverse complement strand
ATAAAAGGTTCAGACAAAGATTTTACTATCCGTTCGGCAACGATAATTGCCCCTTGAGTATCAATAATTCTGGGTAATAACGCAGCAAATTCATCTCCACCTAACCGGGCAATGGTATCCGATTCACGCACAGCTGCATTAACCCGCTCACCTGCCTGCTGTAACACCAGATCACCAATATGATGCCCAAGCGTGTCATTGATAAACTTAAACCGATCAAGGTCCATCATAAATACAGCAAAAGGTGGTGGCTCTGGCTGGCGCCTATTAAGCAGAATTAACTGGTTGAGACGATCATAAAACAGGTCACGATTAGGTAGATTAGTCAGTGAATCAGTGAAAGCCATTTTTTCCAGCGCCTGATAAACATCACGCAATTCTGATGTCACCGCATTAAAGTCCGTGGCAAGCTCATAGACCTCCTTGTTTCCGGATGCAATCACTTGCTTACCCAGATGCTTTTTATCCTGCATAACCTGGCGAAGATGTTGTGTCAGTTGACTCATGGGACCAAGAGCTGTCTTTTGCAATATAAACAGGAAAAGAAAAGTTGCCATCAGGGTGATCAAGCCTGCACCCAGGAATATATATTTTCTTGTGCTTTCCAACTGTTGCTGCAGTTGACTGATATCAAATGCAAAGGAGATGAATAAACGAGGGTTACCCTGCTCATCTTTGACGTTGTATTCCACAATGGCAGTTTCATCTGACAAGTCGTCATTTGGCCATGCAGGTGACTGATATACAGTTTGATGATTCACTTGTTGAATAAACAGTGGTAGTCCAAGATCCTCTTCGGCCGCCTTCAAATTCAGCACTGGATCAACCACCATTTGCAAATATCCAATCAGCCGCAAACCACCAATTGGCACAACGGTGCTCATGAAGAGTCGATCATCAACGAGACAAAGCCTGGAGATAGGTTTTAGCTTTTCAGCTCCGCGTCTTGCTGCTGCTTCTTCAACCAAGGCGGGGCAAGGTACCTGATCGCGCACCAAAGTGGATGAGACCTCTGAAGAGATTGCTAGCTGATTGAGCTGTTTGTCATAAGCAATAAACTTTTCAACATCTAGCGTACTTGTTGTAACAAAAAAACGGCGGAAGTGCTGTGCCAGTTCTGTTTCCAGCCATGTCTGGTTACCTGCTTTAAAGGCTTTCCGGAAACCTTCACTTGCCTGAACGGACAAACTCAGTTTATTCGTCATTACTTTTACATCAGCCAGTTTCTCACTAACTTCGAGCTCAATAATCTCTGCAAGTGAGTTACGTTGACTATCCAGAGCGAGATCGCGGTACACCTCGCCAGTAATAACAGCCAATACTACGCCCACCATTCCCATTGCAAGAATGGCAAACACAAGGCTGGCACGCATCGACCAGCGCTTGATTGAAAAGAATGACACGTTGGTTTGTTATTGACTTAGGTAAGGGTAGCCCTTGGATTTCCATTCAGCGAAGCCACCGCGGAACCAGTAGATATTGTTATAGCCGCAACCCAGTGCAACCTTGACTGATTTGACGCTTCGTCCACATTTGACACCATTACAATAAAATAACACTGGGTTATCAAAACTTGGAATCTGTTTGGCCAAGCTGTCACAGTCCGTCTCGACATCTGGCAGGCTGAGACTCCCTTCGATGTAACCCTGTAATCTATCACCATGGATTCGGGCATCAATCATCACCAGGTCCGGATGCTCATCAACCTTATCGAGTAAGTCTTCTGCTGATACCCTGATTGAACCTTCGATCTGTTCAGGCGTATCTTGTTTTTCGGCCCAGGATAGCGAGGGCATCGCTAGTCCGACCGCAAGAAATGCAAGCCCAACTCTGAGCGCACCAATAGAACACCTTATATACATATAACCAATCCTTATGATATTTCTGGATAAAAAATCACTTAAGTCGACTCAGCATCAGAAGCACTCTGCCGCATAGATAAGCATCGGCATAATCCTCTATTTTTAAAGCGATTTGTTGGTTAATTAGGCCAAGAGAAAACAGGCGACAACCGCATGATAAAGGTAGTTGTCAAACGGTTATGAATGATCATCAGAAGCAAGAAATGATATAAGCGAGCCCTTAAATGACTCGTCGGAAAAATTACAAAATAAGTGTTTTCTATTCAGACTTCCAGCTCTCGCCATAGTTATGCGTTATTTCATCACCAGGATGAATATCCTGTATGGCAACAACAGTAAGATCATCGTAATAACAGGCATTGGGCTCGGCACTATGGTTAATAAATCTTAATGGCCCATTAACCTTATAGCCTTCCTCTTCACTAATCCAAAGAACATGAGGGCCATCTTTCTTGGCGCGCTTAGGTTTTATTTCACCTATCACTTCGCCCCGCTTAATTTTCTTTTTGGCAAACAAGCCAAGACCATGGATATGACTCTCTTTGGTGAAGACCTTTTTTTTCATCTAGTTAACCTTATATTGTTTAGTTATTACACAGACTAATCAGAAATCTTCGTCGCCGCAATCTGCATGTATTGTTAGTTTTGAATAATGGCGTCGAGCTTACAACAGATACAAAATGTAAGCATGTGGTGCAACATAGATAATTCAGTGCGTGAGTAAAATGGTGGCTACGCCCTGATTCGAACAGGGGACCCCATCATTATGAGTGATGTGCTCTAACCAGCTGAGCTACGTAGCCATTATTACTTGGGCAGAACGCCCCTGAATGCCCTTTAGACAAGGAGTGCGAATTTTGCGGGTTTAGGGGCTTATTGTCAAGATTAACGCTTTATAAGG
>CALZIO010000134.1 GCA_945787785.1 uncultured Chromatiaceae bacterium | reverse complement strand
CCTCGCCCAGATAGCGAATAACGATTTCACGATCTGAAAAAGAAGTGTAATTGTAGGGAATTTCGCGCAACCTGCGGCGAGACTCTAATATCATGATTAATTCGGCCGATAGAAATAGTGAGTTATTGAAAAGTGGCTAATATTAACACGCCTCAACAGCGTGATTAACGACCAATTGCTAGTGGTATTGGTAAAACAGAATGAAATGTGTGAATTCTGCCAACAGCTGACTCACATATTCACATCACAAGGACCTGGAGCGCAATGAACGGCAGCAATAACGGGCTTAACATCACCACACTGGCACGCCTGGAGCCAATCAGCTCTTTGCTTGAAGACCAGGTTGCCGAACTTGCGGCGCAAACCCAGGAACAGCCCCTTCTGGCTGGCAAAACTCTGTTCACGGAAGGTGACACTGACAACGATCTTATCTACCTGATTGAAGGTGAAATAGAGGTCAAGCCCAGCAATGGTGAAACATATGTAGTGAAAAGCGGCACTACCAAAAGCCGTTATAGCCTGGTCGAACATTCACCACGCCGCGCCACAGCAGTGGCATTGACACCCATTCTCTACGTGCGTATCGACAGCGATCTGGTCGACACCATGCTGACCTGGGCCGAGAGTGCCTCATCCGATGCTGAAGAAGTCATCATGAGTGGTGACGACATCATCAACATTGATACCAGCGGCCTGAAAAACAAGATGCAGCATTCACCCAATTTTCGCAAACTGCCTGCGGCCAACATCGACCTGCTGCTGGAAAAGATGGAACCAATTCGCATGAGTGCCGGTGAAGTCATCATTCGCCAGGGCGATGAAGGTGATTACTTTTATGTCATAGAACAAGGCGAAGCTCTGGTAACACGCATGGTCGACGATGACGAAGATACCGAAGACTCTGTCGAGATGGCCCATCTGGGCGAAGGTTCTACCTTTGGCGAGGCGGCGCTGATTTCAAACAGTCCACGTAATGCCACCGTATCCATGCAAACGGACGGTGTCTTACTGCGCCTGAATAAAGAAAACTTCCTCAAACTGATGCAGGACCCAATGCAGAACTGGGTGACCTACGACGAGGCCATGACCAAGATTAATGAAGGGGCAATCTGGATAGACGTGCGTGCCCCAGGCGACTATAACCATGCTCATTTGCCCGGCGCCATAAATATCCCGATGAATGAAGCTCATCGCCGTTCGCACACACTGGACAGCAACACGCATTATGTCTGCTATTGTCAGACGGGACGGCGCAGTTCTGCCGCCGCGTTTATCCTGAGCAGTCAATATGGCCTTGAAGTCAGTGTCTTAAAAGGTGGGTTACCCAGCGTTGCAGCTAACGTAGCAATGACTGCCGAAGCCAGCTAAATCCATTCATTTAAATTAATAATAACAACACGGCATAACGGCCGCCCTTACCCAAAGCAATCAGACACATTGACCACCAAGGGTTTATCTTCAACCAACCAGCAGCCACGCAAAGCGGATCGCCTACCACGGGCAACCAAGACAGCAGCAACACTGGACTGCCCCAGCGCCTAAGCCTCTCCACTGCATGTTGGTGTTTATTCTCCTCGAGTTGTTCCAATGGATAACGGCGCGCCAACCACCAACCGATCAACCATGATGTCATCCCACCCAGGGTATTTCCGAGCGTCGAGACCAATAGTAGCAACCAGGCTGGATCAGTCCCATTGAGTGCCAACGCCAGCAGCATGGCCTCCGAACCGCCAGGCAACAGGGTTGAGGAGATAAAGGCGCTGATAAACAGGCCCCATATTCCCCATTCGCTTAAAAACTCATCCACGTGATAATGATGCCACAACAGGCCTTGAAAACCTGTTAAGTTAAACAAGCAGGCCATTGAAAAAGCCGCGGGCGGCGCGATGCGGCGTTGGAATACGGCTCAAAATGCTCATTTACCATTGTGTAAACTGCGCTTTTTCGCCGTATTCCGCCTTGCCTCGCATCCACCGGAGACTTTTTCAATAGCCTGCAAAGACTTAAATAGAGACGACAACGGCCGACAAGTCATTTAAGCCAAATGGATTAAGCCTCGTTAGCAGATGAGACAACCACGAACACCCACGGAACGGCGTCTACGTTTTCACATGCGTATGGCCACAATGGACAAACTGGGCCATCTGGCGGCGGTGAGTGTGCTTGTTGGTCTACTTTCCGGCGTAGTGATCATTCTGTTTCGTCTGCTGATTGAAGTTGTTCAACTCAGCTTTCTCGATGACCCTGAAAACTACGAGGCACTAGATTGGACCTGGCGCCTGTTCTTACCCATTGCCGGTGGATTGTTAATAGGCCTGCTGTTTCAGGCAGTGGAAAAGAAATACCGCACTGTCGGGGTGGTGCACACCATTGAACGGCTGGCCTATCATCAAGCCAACCTGCCCACCGGCAATGCGGTGATGCAGTTTTTGGGCGCCGCCATCAGTATTATCTTTGGCCACTCGGTGGGCCGTGAAGGCCCCGCCATTCATTTAGGCGCCACCAGTGGCAGCCGTATCGGCCAGTGGCTGCACCTACCCAACAACAGCAATCGCACGTTGGTAGCCTGCGGGGTGGCCGCCGCTATTGCCGCCTCATTTAATACGCCCTTGGCGGGGGTAATCTTTTCTATGGAAGTGGTGTTGATGGAGTACACCCTGGCTGGTTTCATCCCGGTGATCCTGGCCGCCGTCACCGCCACCGCGCTTAGCCATATAGTGTTTGGCCCGGATCCCGCCTTCAGTGTGCCCGCCCTGCAAATGGGCTCGCTGGGCGAACTCCCCTTTGTCCTGGTCACCGGCCTATGCATCGGAGGCTTGGCGGCACTGTTTATTCAGTCACTGCAGTTTTTTTCTCGCCAGGCCAGCGAACGGCCGTTGTGGCAACGCACGACGCTCGGCGGCATTGCGGTTGGCCTTTGTGCCCTGATCATCCCCGAAGTGATGAGCCTGGGCTACGACACAGTCAACGGGGCAATGCTGGGCGGAATCGGGTTCTGGCTGTTACTTGCCATCGTCGCTTTTAAAATACTCGCCACCACGGCTGGGTTAGGGCTGGGTATTCCTGGCGGATTAATCGGCCCTACCCTGGTGATTGGTGCGGCTGCTGGCGCCGCCTTCGGCCTGATTGCAGCCCAGGTCAGCCCCGAGTCCGTCTCCAGTCCGGCTTTGTACGCCATGATCGGCATGGGCGCCATGATGGGTGCCACCTTACAAGCGCCGCTGGCCGCCTTAACTGCACTTCTAGAACTGACCGCCAATCCAAACATTATCCTGCCTGGCATGTTGGCCATCGTCGGTGCCAACCTGATCAGCAGCCAACTGTTCGGCAAAGAGTCTGTGTTTATTATGCTGATGCGTGCCCGTGGGCTGGACTACTACGAAGATCCAGTTGCGCAATCGCTGCGGCGACTCAGCATCGCCACCGCAATGAAGCAAGACATTATCGCCACGCCAACACAGCTCAATCGAGACAAGGCCGATGAACTGATGCGGCAACTACCACAATGGCTGGTGGTAGTTAGCCCAGAAAAACCGACCTATCTGATGCCCGGCGCTGATCTGGCACGC
>CALZIO010000133.1 GCA_945787785.1 uncultured Chromatiaceae bacterium | reverse complement strand
GCGTGACCAATGGTGGCCCCCTTCATTGGCCCTTTCATGGAGCCAGGTCCACAGCCGGTACAGATATTCAAACTACGCAGCCCCATTTCATGACCCACCTCTTTGGTGTATTCATACTCACTGCGTTCGATTGAATGTCCGCCCCAGCAGACAACCATATTGGTATTGGTGTTTGGTTGCAGCACGCCGGCGTTGCGCAGAATATGGAACACGGCATTGGTGATACCGTCACTGCTTTCCATATCAAATTTATTGGTGCCTTCAATCTCATCATTGACATAGACGATGTCACGCAATACTGCGAACAAATGTTCGCTGATGCCCTTAATCATTTTGTCATCGACAAAAGCCGTCGCCGGCGCCCCCTTAACTTCGAGTTTGATGCCACGTTCCTGTTGCACCACCCAGATATCAAAGGTTTTATAACGTTCGAGCAGCTCGCGGCCATCATCCAGATTTCCACCGCAATTCAACACGGCGAGCGAACAATTGCGAAAGATGTGATAAAGCCCACCCTGGCTGGTATCGCGCAGCTTAGCGACTTCTAACTGGGATAAAATATCCAGGTGGCCTTCAGGCGTGATTCGTGCGTCGACGATGTCATACTTCATATTAATTCCCTCACTTTCTCCCCTTGTATCTTGTCCATATTGTTTAGGGGCGTACTAAGTTTATCGACCCGCTCATTAGAAAATGTTAATTTGCCCGGCTATCAAAAAAGCCCCTTACGCAGACGCATAAGAGGCTTTGTATTTGGGAAATTGTAAGCTGTATTTTTTAGAGATGCAGCCCACATTCAGATTTGGTTGAGTCCACCCAGCGGCCACAACGATCATCCCCCGGACGGGTACAGTGAGTACAACCCACTGATGAATAACCCTGGGCAACCAGTGGATGGAATGGCAATTTATGGTCGCGTATATAAGCATCGCGTTCTTCTTTTGTCACATCCAACAAGGGATAGAACTTAATTTGACCACCGCGGAACTCAAAGATATCCAGATTGGCACGATGTTCTGTTTGCCATCGAATCAGGCCGGAAACCCAGACATTATGAGTTTTTTTGATCTCCTGCAAGGGTTCGACCTTATTGATGGAACAACAGAAATCAGGATCTGATTTCCAGGTTTCATCCTTGATTGTATATTCATGTTTCCAGTCCTCAGGATGCACATCAACCACATTGAGGTGGTACAGTTCAGTTAGCTTCTTTTTATATGCCAGGGTCTCTGGAAAATGAAATCCAGTATCAATAAAGTGGATTAGCTGCTGGGGTGCCGATGTGGCGAACAAGTGGAGCAGAAACGCTGAATTGGTAGCAAACGACGAGGTCAACATGATTTCACTGGCATCAAAATCACGATACAGTTGTTTGACTCGTTGTTCCGGGCTCAAAGAGTGGTAGCGATCATTGAGCTCACTTAAACGATCTTCGATCGAGGGTGGTGGTGATTGTTGGGCTACCGATGTTGTCATATCCACTACTTCCACTTAAATATAAAATGATTACTAAACAGAGGGCTTACCCACTATTTGATATAAGATTACACTATATAGTTTCGGTTTTTATATATTTATTTTGGATATAATATAGTTGGCCGCTATAACTACTCGTAGTGTGGTCATTAAGGCAAATCGATGGACTTTAGTATCGGCAGCAGCCTATTAGGCGGGATTGGTCTATTTCTGTTGGGCATGTATTTGATGACCAACGGACTTCGCCTAGCTGCCGGAAAAGCCCTGCGCAACATCCTTGAAAGCTGGACCCGCACCACTCTGCGCGGAATTTTAGCTGGAATATCAATCACATCCCTGGTGCAGTCATCCAGCGCTGTCACAGTGGCCACACTCGGCTTTGTCAACGCCGGCCTGATACAACTCAAACAGGCCATCACGGTCATTTATGGCAGCAACATCGGCACCACCATGACCGCCTGGCTGGTCGCTCTGATCGGTTTTCATATCAATATCAAGGCATTTGCCCTGCCCGCCATCGGTATCGGCATGGCGATGCGGCTACTCTGGAATGACAAACGCGCGGGGGCTATTGGCGAAGCCTTGGCAGGCTTTGGTGTATTTTTTCTTGGTATCGAAATTCTTAAAACCGGATTTGAAGGGATGGGCGGCACAATCCAGTTTGCCCACCTTGAGCCAAGCGGCATCGATTTGTTATTGCTGGTGGGCAGTGGCTTTCTGATGACTGTGCTGATGCAGTCTTCCAGTGCCTCGATGGCCATTGTCCTGACCGCAGCAGGTGGCGGTGTCATCCCCCTTCCCGCGGCGGCCGCCATGATTATTGGTGCCAACGTGGGTACCACCTCCACCGCCCTGCTCGCAGTGATTGGCGCCACACCTAATGCCAAACGGGTTGCCGCAGCCCATGTGTGCTTTAACCTGATTACCGGACTAGCGGCTATCCTGATCCTGCCGTGGATGCTTGCCTTGGTGCAAACGGCACAGAATTATTTTAACTTTGTCGCGGAAACCCCGACCGTTCTAGCTCTATTTCACAGCCTATTTAATGTGCTCGGAGTAGCACTGCTATGGCCATTTACAAATGCATTAGTCACATTCCTCAATCAGCGTTTTCGTTCAGCCGAGGAAGATGAAGCCAAGCCACGCTACCTAGACAGCACCTTACTCGGCACACCGGTTTTGGCATTTCATGCACTCGGAATGGAACTGCAACGTATTGCTGACATAAGCCGCAGGATTGCAAAAGGTGCGATCAGCGCCGAGATTGGTCCAAGCGGCGTATTAAGAACAGACCGGCAAATACAGGAACAATTAGTCATCACTACCAGCAAATATTGCACCTCCTTACAAAAAGCCAACCTGCCTACCGAGCTGGCAGAAGCATTGCCGAATGCAATTCGGGTGGGGCGCTATTACAGCACTGTCAGCCACTTGGCAGAACATATTGCCGCTCAACACAGTCACCATCACATTTTTGTGGATGAAACCTTAAACGAAGACATCAGCCACTTTAAAAGTGGCGTGGTGCAGCTTATCGGTGATGCCGATGTGAGCCAGGAACATTACTCAAGCGATGCATGCAGCGCCTATCTGGCAAAACTACAGGATGAATATCAAACGCTGAAGGCCAAGCTGCTTCGGGCTGGCACCGAGGAAAGAATTAAAACAAAGGAGATGGTCGCGCTGCTGGAACTGATGAGCCAGATTCACAGACTGGCGGAACAGATAGAAAAAGGTGCACGTTATTTAGACAGCTTTCAAGAACGTATCCCGGCGGAACAACTCGAAGAAGGGGAGCACATTCCTGATAGTGAATAATCTCGTTTTCCTGGTGCTATATCCATGTGATAATTGCGAGCTCAGTTAGCTAGTTAATCAAGCCAAAATTGTATGCCCAGTATCAACGACTTATTTGAATATAACAAAGCCTGGACTGAGGCAATTAATGCCGATGACCCGGATTTCTTCAAGAAACTATCTGCCCAGCAAGCACCGGAATATCTCTGGATTGGTTGTGCCGACAGCCGCGTGCCGGCTAATGAAATCGTTGGCCTGCTTCCGGGTGAGCTTTTTGTACATCGAAATGTTGCTAATGCAGTGATTCATACCGACCTGAACTGTCTCTCGGTGATTCAATTCGCAGTTGACGTGTTAAAGGTGAAGCACATTATCGTCTGTGGTCATTATGGCTGTGGCGGGGTGCGTGCAGCAATGGAAAACAAATCATTTGGGATTGTTGATTATTGGTTGCGCCATCTTAAAGATCTCTACCAAAAGCATCAGAAAAATCTGAAACGCATTAAAGATGAAGACAAATGCTGGGATCGGATGTGCGAGCTGAATGTAATTGAGCAGGTCTACAATGTCTGTCACACCAATATTATCCAGGGGGCCTGGGAGCGTGG
>CALZIO010000132.1 GCA_945787785.1 uncultured Chromatiaceae bacterium | reverse complement strand
GCCTTCTTGCCTGATGTACAATGCAGATACGTTGTACCGCATTACCGCTGGTGTGTCCAGTATTTTGCTTAAACTGCTGAACTTGTTGCGGAAGTGGGTTAGAACGATTTCACCCTGAAGGGCTTAGAGAAACAATCGCTGTTACATATCTTGCTATGGACACAAAGCGATGGGGATTTCAAAGGGGAGAAACGTAATTCTCCCCTTCGATAAATTAAATTTGGCGTTGCCTGAGGGCCTCGAACAGGCAAATCCCGGTGGCCACCGAAACATTCAGGCTTTCGACTGAACCCGCCATAGGTATTTTGACCAGCAAATCACAGTGCTCGCGGGTCAGGCGGCGCAGGCCCTTGCCTTCTGCCCCCATCACCAGTGCCAGCGGGCCTTTCAGGTCCACCTGATAAATAGTGTCATCCGTCTCGCCCGCTGCCCCAACCAGCCACACTCCGGCCTGTTGCAGATCACGCAGGGTGCGCGCCAGGTTGGTCACCTGGTAAAAAGGTGTCACTTCCGCGGCACCGCAGGCAACTTTACGCACCACCGGGGTCAGGCCCACCGCGTTGTCTTTAGGTGCAATCACCGCATCGACACCAGCAGCATTGGCCGAACGCAAACAGGCTCCCAGATTATGCGGGTCAGTAACTCCATCCAGTATCAATAGAAAAGCCGGATGATCTAATCCATCGATCAAGTCGAGCAAATCTTGCTGCTTAACACCAGAATCAGACTGTAGTTGCGCCACCACACCCTGATGGCGTTCATTTTGGGCCAATTCATCCAACTCCTGGCGTGAGCGGCGAACAATATTGACTTGACCACGCTTGGCCAGATCAATCAGTTTATGCAAACGTACATTCGGTTTTTGACCTGCATCCAGCCACAATTCGACAACGGCCGACTTTTTCAGTGCCGCCTCAACCGCGTGGATACCAAATACAATCGACATAGTGGATTACTTCGTGCTTTTCTTGCGGACGCTTTTTTTACGCCCTTTGGGTTTAGCCGCTGTTTTTTTCTTGTTTGATTTTTTCTCAGACTTGCCCTTGCTTAGTTTGGTCTTTTTGCCCGGCTTTGATCTCCTGGCTTTAGCGCCAGCTAGTTCCTCTTCACTTTGTGGCAACTCGAAATCAATGCGCTTGCGATCAAGATCAACACGCACCACTTTCACTTTAATCTTATCGGCCAGGCAATAACGCTTGTGGCTGCGTTCACCGACCAGACGATGCTGGACCGGATCAAATTGATAATAGTCCTGTAATAGCGAGGTAATATGCACCAAGCCTTCAACATAGATATTATCCAACTCTACGAACAGACCAAAACTGGTAACACTGGTGATAATGCCGTCGTACTCTTCCCCCACCCTGTCCTGCATGTATTCACATTTAAGCCAATCGACTGCATCGCGGGTCGCTTCATCGGCGCGCCTTTCGGTCATGGAGCAGTGCTCACCGAAGACCAACATGTCACTCATGCCATATTTAAATTGTGTTACTGGATGCCCCCGCACCACATGACGAATCGCACGATGCACCAGCAGATCAGGATAACGCCGAATTGGAGAAGTGAAATGGCCGTAGGCATCAAACGCCAAGCCAAAGTGGCCACTGTTATCCGGTGTATAAACGGCCTGGCTCAGACTGCGCAATAACACTGTCTGAATAAGATGCGCATCCGGGCGGCCTTCCAGCTGAGTCAGAATCTTGGCATAGTGTTTTGGCAACGGATCATCACCACCACCCAGACTTAATCCAACCGTTGAAAGAAACTCGCGCAGATTGGATAACTTATCTTCCGACGGACCATTATGCACGCGATACAAGGCTGGAATTTTATGCTCAAGCATAAACTTAGCGGCACAGACATTGGCGGCAATCATAAACTCTTCGATCAGCTTATGGGCGTCATTCCGTTCCACCGGCACAATCTGTTCTATCTTGCGTTCACGGCCAAACACAATGCGCGTCTCGGTGGTTTCAAAATCAATCGCGCCACGCTTGTCACGCTTGGCGCGAAAGACTTTATAAAGCTCATGCAGATCATCCAGATGAGGCACCAGCGCCGGATGCTGACTGCGCAACTCCATGTTGCGATCAGCCACCATGCTCGCCACTTCGCTATAAGTCAGCCGTGCCGCCGAACGCATCACACCTTCAAAAAATCGGTAATCACTCACGGCACCTGAGTTGGAGATAAACATCTCACACACCATGCAGAGCCGGTCAACTTTAGGATTCAACGAACAGAGCCCATTCGACAGGACTTCCGGAAGCATGGGGATGACCTGGCCAGGGAAATAAACCGAGTTGCCGCGATTGCGCGCCTCTTTATCCAGCGAGGTATTGAAATCGACATAGTGAGACACATCGGCAATCGCAACCAGCAAACGCCAGCCCTTACCATGACGCTCACAGTAAACCGCATCATCAAAATCGCGTGCGTCTTCACCGTCAATCGTTACCAGTGGCAAATCACGCAGGTCTTCACGCCCTTGTTTGTGGGATTCTTCCACCTTTTTGCCGAAGACCCGAATCTCATCTTTGACAGCAGCTGGCCATTCACGTGGCAGCTCATGGGCGCGGATGGCAATATCGATCTCCATGCCGGGATCCATATGATCACCCAGCACTTCACAAATCTCACCGATGGGTTGGGCGCGCTTGGAAGGCTGTTCGATAATTCTTGCCACTACAATCTGACCACTGGCCGCTGCGCCACGTGACTCAGGTGGAATCAAAATATCTTGCGTAAGACGCTTGTTGTCCGGCACCACAATACCGATGCCGTGTTCCAACATAAAGCGGCCAACCACCTCGTTATTGGCACGCTCCAGCACCTCGACAATCGTACCCTCACTGCGGCCACGCCGATCTACGCCAGACACCCTGGCCAAGGCACGATCACCATGTAATAAAGTGCGCATCTGCTTGGCCGACAGAAACAGATCATCCCCGCCATTATCGGGCACCAGAAAACCAAAACCATCCGGGTGACCAATAATGCGGCCAGAGATAAGTTGCATCTTGCTGACCAGACCAAAACAATTCCGCCGATTGCGCACCAGCTGACCATCACGCTCCATGGCGCGCAGACGGCGGCGCAAGGCCTCAAGTGCAGTATCATCAGACAGCTCAAGATTGCTTGCCACAGCCTTAAAGGACATTGGCCCTTCCTGGCCACCCAGCAATTCCATAATCAACTCGCGACTGGGAATCGGGTTGTCGTAATTTTGTGCTTCGCGCTCGGCGTGCGGGTCATCCAGCTTTTTGTTGCTCATTAATTAAATCATTCCTTATTCATTGATTCTGGTAGCTATTGTACACAGCAATTATTGACTACGGGATTTAATCTTGATAAAGTTCGCGGCCTTGAGGCGACTCAAGCAGTAAGTTCACAGCCTGCCGAGGTGGTGAAATTGGTAGACACGCTAGCTTCAGGTGCTAGTGGGGGTAACCCCGTGGAGGTTCAAGTCCTCTCCTCGGCACCATCTCACGAATTAAAAATAATCCCCTAATCTGATACGCGCAAGTCTGATAATTTTAGACGCAGACAAGCTTGTTTATCTTCATTTTCCCAACCACTATCGCCAAGCATTTTATCTCACATCTGATATTTCATTTCGTATAAAAAAGCCCGCAAAGCGGGCTCTTTCAAATTACATCAGTAGTTAAACATCAGCCAAGATTAGTCACATCGCCAATCTCACCCCAATACTCGGGTGGTACGTCAGTGGCCAGTTTAAGAGCACCTTCACAGCCTGAGTAGAGGATGTCAGACACGCAGGTCACTTTCACATCTCCATACTCATGCAGCGCTTCTTTAATCATGTCATCCAAACCACGAATGCATGAACCACCACCCGCAAGCAATATATTCGATGCGGTTGCTGCTTGATCTTCAGGGGCAAAGTCGCGAATCAGGTTTTGAATTTGCTCAACCACGTCAGGTACAAATGCCTCGCAAGCGCCACGCATTTCGTTGGTGAGGTCTACTGTGATGGGCTTACCGTCCTGACGCAACTCTACGACTACTTGCTCTTTTGGTTCACCGACAAAGGCAAATTGTTCTTTGATGCTGCGACACTGAAGTTTTGTTACCT
>CALZIO010000131.1 GCA_945787785.1 uncultured Chromatiaceae bacterium | reverse complement strand
TTGAAGGCCTGATTGATTTGCGTGTTGAGCTCAGCACCGTTTGGTTTTGTTAACAGCGAGGGAGCGAAGCCGGTGTTATAAAGTGATTCGATTGCATGCAGGTTCATCTCAATATTGCGCAATGAACGCAGGCTGCGCCAGGATTCTGTATAGCGTGGTTTGGCCTTGGCAACATCCTCTTGCATGGGGCGCAATAGCTTTTGATTAATGACGGACTGAACCTCGGTGTAGAGGTTGTTGAAGAAGACGACAAGGACTTCCTCCTTCTGGTCTAGTGTCTGGTCCTTCATGCGTTTGTCCACCAGCTGGCCGGAAGAAATAAACAGACTGTGATATGGCGTTGGTTCAGCGCTCCATTCTTCTACCAGTTCGGCTGACATGGTAGCCAGGTTGTGTGCAATAGTCCGTACCAACAGGCAGTGATAACTTGCTTGATTTGCTGTGCCAAAGGTTTCGATGTGCACCTTTTCTGAAAACAGCAAACGTTCCAGAGCGCTCAAGCCTTGTATTGCCACACTGCTACGGGCGAAGCGATCCGCCTCTAAAGTTTCCGGGTCTTGTTCGGACAACAGTTTGCCCAGCTGTTTGCTGCCGGTGTTGTGTTTGTCGGGCCACAACTGAAAACGGTGATAACGAGTCAGCAGTTCTACCGGACCGTTACGAATATGTTGAACACCCATCCAGGCATCCATGGTTTTATGAAAGGCTTGTTGTGTTTTTTCAAGAGTTTTCTGGTTGGGCAATGCACACAGGGCACTGCTCTGTTTTTCCAACGCCATGCTGGCATCGGCCAGCGCTTGATAACCTGGGATGATGTGTTCGTTAACAATGGCATGATTGGCCGACTGCCAGGTAACGGGCTTCGGCGGCACTGTGGTACATGCGGTAAGCAACACTATAAGCAGCAACAGTGGGTATAACTTCTTCAAGAATAGACCTCATAATGATTCGATAAAACGAATTAGATTGTCGCGCTCCTGCTTGGACATCTGCATGACAGCATCGCGTGACTGTTGCGCTTCACCTCCATGCCACAAGATTGCTTCAAGCAAATTGCGCGCGCGGCCATCGTGCAGATAAAAGCTGTGGCCGTTGACGATAGGCGTCAGGCCAATGCCCCACAGTGGCGCTGTGCGCCATTCCTGTCCGCTGGCCAAACCTTCGGGGCGATTATCCGCTAATCCTGCGCCCATGTCATGCAAAAGCAGGTCGGTATAGGGCCAGATAAGCTGATGAGATTGCTCAGGTTTATCATCTAAAGTGCGGGTGATGTACTTGGGTGTGTGACAGGCGATGCAGCCGTTTTGATAAAACAGTTTCTTGCCTGCCAGCACCTCAGGGTCAATGTGATTGCGCCGTGCGGGTACGGAGAGATTGCTGGAATAAAAACCTACCAGTCCAGTGACCAGGGAGTGGGCTTCCAGGTTTTCGTATTGCGGGCTGTTACCATCCGGAGCCTGCTGGCAGGTTGTTTGGCGCTCGGTGCATTCACCGGCACCATTTGGATGTAAGGGCACCGAGATACCGATATCACCAGCGAAGGCGGCCTGTGATTGTTCGTCCACACTGGGTGAGCCGGCCTTCCAGCCAAAGCGGCCCAGCATGGCTTGATCGTGGACGGCGCTCCAAACCTTGTTGGCCTTGCCCGAGATGCCGTCGTCGTTTTTATCTTCTGGGTCGGCTTGGGCCAGGATGTCATTTTCATCAATTGCGTCTAGCAAACCCAGGCCGATCATCTGCGGTGTTACCCGGGGGGATATCATGGTGTCTGGGTGTAGTGGGCCGTAGCGTGGATCTGTGATGGAATAACTTGGCTGGCGCAGTTTCACGACCTCGCCATCGGCCAGTTTAACTTCGATCTCTTCATAGTCGATTTGCATGTGTCCCTCAGCCTTGTGGCCCTGGATAGCAAAATCTTGCAGCTGGCTGCCGTAGTTGGGTTCAGCAATCACATTCACCCGGTGTTCGTCCAGCAAGCGCCGTTGTGTTTCATTTTGTGGTGGAATGCTAAGGCGCAAGAACATAGAGACGGCATTGTCATCCGGCCCCGCAGGCGGGTGGCCACGACCATCTTTGATGTGACAGCGCTGGCAGGCGCGGGCGTTGAACAGCGGTCCCAAGCCATCGGCCGCCTGAGTCGAGGCGGGGGCCGACACCCACAGGCGTTTGAAAAAACCATTACCAATCTTGAAGTCCATCTCACGCTCAAAACTCATGTTGGCGGAGGCATGGGAAAAGGCGTCCTTGTTGATTGCTTTGGTGTGACTGGTGGCACCGCCGGGGAAGCGTTCATATTTTTCCGCTGTGGAAAAATCACGGGTGGGCGCGGTGATGTCGCTGTCAGCATGACAGATAGTGGCCAGGCTTGTCATTGCGAGTAGAGTAATAACGGTAAGGTGTTTCATGAGGTGGTCATACTGCTTAACGAGTTGACCGGGTGCAGCATATGCACCCGGTTGTTTTGATATGTTTAGAATACGGCGTCTGGGTCATCCAAGCTGTCTGATCCTTCAAAGGCAATGGAATCAAGTTTCAGAGTAATCACTGCTTTTTCAATGCCCTTGGTCTGTACCAGCAGGGCATTGATAGCCGCCATCACCTTGGCATTGCCCTCGCGGTTACCTTGACCAATTAGCTGATCATAAGCGACTCCGTCAATTTCGGCGCTGTCCACCAGTACCTGCATTTTGGTCAATGTGATATCGAGCTGTTCACGCAGTTGCTTGTCGACAGTTGCATCCTTGGCGGCGACCAACTCGGCAGCACTGGGCCCACTAACCTTGCTGCCATCAATGCGGATATACGTACCGGTGTAGACATTTTTAATGCTCAATGCGTCGTTATAGTGGGACCAGTGAGTGTTGTCGCTAAAACAATCGTGCTCTTCTTCCGGGTCATGCACCATCAGGCCTAGCTTCATACGCTCACCGGCCAATTCACCATAGGAGAGACTGCCCATGCCGGTGAAAATAGTGGCGATGCTTTGTTTGGGATTAGCTTCAAGCAGTGCTTGACGTGCCGCACCACCTTCGGCCCATTGTGCCGTGATCCATGCCAGCTCATCGATCAGCAGCTCAGTAGCCACTTTAAGATAAGCGGCGCGGCGGTCACAGTTGCCTACTTTGCAGTGTTTGGTATCGAAGTCGCTGGCCGGGCGGTTACCTGCCCCCGGGCCGGTGCCGTTCAGGTCCTGTCCCCAAAGCAGGAATTCGATGGCGTGATAACCGGTAGCCACATTGGTTTCCACTTCGTCGATCTCGTGCAGGGTTTCGGCCAGTAGTTCTTTGGTGATGTTGCTGGCATCGATAGTTACGCCTGACAACATCAGTTTTTTGTTGGCGATAATATTGGCGGTGTAGTAATAATTTTCATCCGACTCATCACCATAGCTGGCGGCGACATAATCGATCAGGCCTTCATCCAGCGGCCAGGCGTTGACCTTGCCTTCCCAGTCATCGACGATGGCATTACCAAAACGGTAGGCCTCTGTTTGCTGGTAGGGCATGCGGGCATCTTTCCAGGCGGCGCGGGCGGATTTGAGATTTGCCTCTGTCGGGCTGGCGATCAAGGTGTCGACCGCTTTTAATAGCTCTTGAGCCGTGATGAGTGAGTCTTCGTACATGGCGTGCGCCAGATCGGCGTAGTGAGTGATGACCTCAGTTTCTGAAGGGACTTTCTCAGTGGGCGCGGCAAAGGCTTGGCTGGCGAGACAAAGTCCAGCCAGCAATGATGAAACAGTTTTTTTCATGGAGCTTCCTTCCAGACAAAATGCGTTAATGCTTGTTAATAGCAATCTAAATGATAACGATTATTATTCGCATGTCAATATCCGGATCAGATTTAGGACTATAAAAATGGCAAAAAGAATCAGAGGCCTATCAGCAATGCGTTCGTTTCATAGGGAATAATTTTGGGCAGGGGCAGAAAACACCGTTTCAGTTCGACCGGTGAAATGTGAACCCAGAGTGGTTAAAAGAAGTGACAAGCCGCATCGATTAATCACCGTCCAGGACAGCTTTGTAATGTTTATTTTTGGCCTGGCATTTCAACTAACTCTGACACCTCAAGTGAACCGCCAATATCAAGAAAAGGGCAAGCCTTTGCAATAGAGAGT
>CALZIO010000130.1 GCA_945787785.1 uncultured Chromatiaceae bacterium | reverse complement strand
TTTTATTTTAATGTGTGTATTTTCGTTAATGAGCTGAATGATTTATGAAGTATTTTGCTTTTATATGTCATTTGAAATTAGAATGTGCCCGCACTTTTAGCATTACATAATAATTGGAGAACGTTTGATGGTTAAAACAGCAACAAAAAAGAAAGCCCGTACTAAGGCGCGTCGTAGGAAGCCAGTCGTATCTGTTGCAAAGATTTTAAATGAGTCACCTCTTGATGCAGATCATAAAAAAGCACTAGCAGTGGCTGGTCGTGCTGTAAAGGTACAGGATCGCGCCAATGCCGCTTTGGAAAAAGCCTTGGCCAAGAAAGGCGCTGCCGCTGCGCGTGTAAAGATGTCACTTGCGAATGCGAAAACCAGAAAAACTGCTGCAGCTGAAAATGCCGTTGTAAAAGCAAGAGCGGCAAAAGCTGTGGCAATGGAAAAGGCCAATACAGCAAAAAGTTCTGTAAGCGAAGCCAATGTGACAGTGAAAGCTTCGTTATCGACTATTGATGCGATTAAGAAAAGAGAAATGGCTAAAGAAAAGGCTGTTGCTGGATTTCTGGCGAAATGGGAAAAAGCATACGACCGTAAAGTTGCTACGGCAGAAAAGAAAAAGGCCCGCCGTAAGAAAAGAGTGAGCCGCAAAACGGCAGCTTAATTGCTTGGAAACAGATTTGTAGCCCTGGTTATAAATCGCTATTTCGAAGGCCCGCATTGCGGGCCTTTTTATTTTTGGGTATTTGAATCTCGGGAGCCTCTGAACAAGTCTATGATGTCTCTGCGGAGCCTGAAACGTGCAGATGCAAGGCGTGCTTTGCAGCGAATGGCCGTAGTCCTTTGCAAGAAGCACAACACCGCAGCTGAACGTTTCAGGCCCGCCCTTCGGGGCTTCCAGGCGAATCCGCACTCTGTGTTACTCATTCTCATCAGGCCCCGGCATGCTTTCTAATTCGCGCCTTGATTGCGCATTCGCTTGGAAGCCAGAGGTATCATAGACTTGTTCAGAGGCTCCCTAGTATAGTAAAAAAAAGGAATGATTTGCCTATCCATTTTCAAAGACTGGTTTTAAATCAACAAGCTGCTTAAGCTGGTATAATTAGCCATCTTTTTTCATGATTAATCAGATGAGAGTTTCAATGAGCACAGAAAACAGACCCTTGGTTGGTATTATCATGGGCTCGACATCAGACTGGGAGACTATGCGTCACGCTGTCGAGGCTCTGCAGCAACTGGGCGTTGCTCATGAAGTTGAAGTCGTTTCTGCCCATCGCACGCCGGATAAACTGTTTGCCTATGCTGAAGCAGCTGAAGGGCGCGGCATCGAAGTGATCATTGCGGGTGCAGGTGGTGCTGCGCATTTACCAGGCATGGTAGCGGCCAAAACCGTGTTGCCCGTGCTGGGTGTGCCGGTGCAATCCAAGGCGTTAAATGGTATGGATTCGTTGTTGTCGATTGCGCAAATGCCAGCGGGTATTCCCGTGGGAACCTTGGCCATCGGTAAGGCCGGTGCTGCCAATGCCGGGTTGATGGCAGCGGCGATGCTGGGGAATAAATATGCTGAGATCAGAGAGGCCTTGAAGCAGTTTCGTCAGGCCCAGACTGATAAGGTATTGGCCAACGCAGATCCGCGGGAGCAGGGTTAATGCGGGTTGGTATTCTCGGTGGTGGCCAATTAGCGCGTATGTTGGCGCTGGCAGGTTATCCACTTGGATTAAACTTTGTGGTGTTGGATCCAGGGGCTGATGTGTGTGCTGCATCCGTGGCTGATCAGTTACAGGGTGCCTATGATGATGAGTCTTTGTTGGCAGAGTTGGCGGCAAAGGTTGATATTGTCAGTTACGAATTCGAAAATGTACCGGCCAGGGCAGTTGAGTTGCTTGCGGATAAGGTGCCGGTATATCCCCCCAGACAGGCATTGGCGATGGCGCAAGATCGGCTCAACGAAAAGAATTTGTTTCGTAAGCTGGGTATTGCCACGCCAGATTTTGTCGCTGTAAATAGTTTGGCCGAGTTGGAGCAAGCCATGGAGCAGGTGGGTTGGCCTGCGGTGGTCAAGACTCGCACTCAAGGTTATGACGGCAAAGGTCAGGCGGTGTTGAGTCAGCCTGAAGAATTGGCCCCGGCATGGCAATCGTTGTCGGGTGTGCCAGCCATTGTTGAAGCTTTCGTGCCGTTTGAGCGTGAAGTCTCCATCATTGCTGTGCGCAGTACCACCGGTGAGATGATCTGTTACCCACTGACCGAAAACACACATCGAGATGGAGTTCTGCGCCTTTCAATAGCCAGGCCAGATGATCCAATGCAAAGCCAGGCCGAGGCGTATGCCGAACGACTGATGAATGAACTTGATTACGTCGGTGTGTTGGCTCTAGAGTTATTTCAGGCAGGTGAAACATTATTAGCTAATGAATTTGCTCCGCGGGTACATAACTCCGGACACTGGACTCAGGATGGTGCGGAGACCAGTCAATTTGAAAATCATCTGCGCGCCGTGCTTGGTTTACCTTTAGGGGCGACTGATGCAATCGGTTACACCGCTATGGTGAATCTGATCGGCGCGATCCCTGCGGTTGAGGATGTGCTGGTGAACACTCACTCCCATCTGCATTTGTATGGCAAAGAGCCACACCCAGGCCGCAAGGTTGGCCATATCAATCTTCAGGCGCAAAGCAAACAGGAACTCGAAGCAGAGCTCAAACTGGTCCTCACGCTGGCCGGCGAATAATTCCGTATTAATATCCTTCTTATTTAGCGGCTTTTTTAAGCTGAGAGATTGTCTAAGCTTATAGGGAGGCAACCAGGAAAGCGCCATGGAAGTCCATGAGTTTTTTCTATATTTGCTACTAATCTTGCTAACGGCAAGAATCTTTGCCGAAGTGGCAACGCGTTTAAAATCACCATCAGTGATAGGTGAGTTACTTGCTGGCGTGGTGTTAGGGCCGAGTCTGTTTGGCTGGGTTGAACCTCTGGAAGCGATCAGGATGTTGGCCGAGATTGGCATTATCCTGTTGTTGTTCGAGGTGGGCTTAGGCACCGATGTGCGTCGCCTGGTGCATAGCGGCAGGAAATCAATCATCGTGGCGATGTCCGGATTTATGTTGCCACTGTTGTTGGGTTTTGTGCTTGGTTATGGCGTGATGGGACTGTCGCCGCTGGTGGCACTGTTTATCGGCGGTACCCTGACAGCGACCAGTATCGGCATCACTGTGCGAGCCTTGTCTGATCTAAAGCGGCAACAATCACCGGAAGGGCAAATCGTACTGGGTGCGGCTGTGCTCGATGACATCATGGGTGTCATGCTGTTGGCGATGCTATATGAGTTTTCTGTTGGCGGTGGTGTCAGCCTGGTTAACGTCGGTAAGGTGATGATATTTGTGGCTTCCTTTTTTGTGCTGGCCCCGATCACTGCCAAGTTGATCTCACTGGTAATTAAACATTTTGATGATGTCAGTGGAATCCCTGGATTGATTCCGACCACAATCGTTTCGCTGGTGTTATTTTTCGCCTGGCTGGCGCATGTCATGGGTGCGCCTGAACTGCTAGGAGGCTTTGCCGCGGGCCTGGCCTTGTCACGGCGGTTCTTTTTGCCGTTTGGTATGGCTTTGCGCACCGATGAAAAATTTGCCAGAAAGATCGAAGTGCAGATGAAACCTATTATTCAGCTGTTTACGCCAATCTTTTTTGTCATGGTGGGCTTGTCGCTCAATTTACATGAGATTGATTGGGGCTCAGCGTTTATCTGGGCATTTTCATTGTCCATGCTGGTGGTGGCAGTGATAGGCAAAATGGTTGGCCCCTTGTTTATCGATGAGCCATGGTTGCTGCGCTGGATGATTGGCATCGCCATGGTGCCACGTGGTGAGGTTGGTTTGATCTTTGCCGAGTTGGGTCGCATCAGCGGAATTTTATCCAACGAGATCTATGCTGGCATGGTTATCGTGATTGCGTTGACTACCTTGTTGCCGCCCCTGGTGATGAAATCGCTGTATGGCGTGATAGGCCATCGCTTGCCAGTGAAATAAAATGGTACACAGATACCAAAGATAAGCCCTCACTAGTTGATTGTATTGATGTCAAGATTTGTAATTATTCGGAGTTTGTTTACTTAGTTTGTAACTGTTCAGCATAATAAATCGAAAATAATACTTGACAGGTTTTTTGCGTAAATTTCATAAATCTCAACACAGTTCTTTGATGGGGCCAATCGTTGCACGGCTAGCCCCTCTGCAT
>CALZIO010000129.1 GCA_945787785.1 uncultured Chromatiaceae bacterium | reverse complement strand
CGTTAATTTCTACACAGAAATCCGTATTCTCAAATTACCGTTATAACGAGTGGCGCGGTTTAAGACAGGAAAAAAACTGAAAAAGGGGTGTTTGTACGGTGGGAAAGTGGGAAATTACACCAGCCGTAGTTGCCTCCTTTTTGGATAATGTTTATCTCTTCATACTGGCCTTGTCCAACTTCACCAAGGAACAGCCTGTCAGTCCTGCGATCAAACGAGAAGCGATACGGATTTCTCAAGCCGTAGGCGTAGATCTCGTCACAGCCGTCGGCGCAGCCATTACCGGCAAAGGGATTGTCTGGTGGAATCGCATAAGGCGAACCGCTGTCTACGTCGATGCGCAGAATCGCGCCCAGATTGGTCATGTTGTTCAGACCATTGCCAAATTCACCATGAGAAGGTGGTGAATCTGCGAGGCCGTCATTAGAACCACCCCCGTCTCCAAGACTGAAATAGAGATATCTCCTGGATTTATTATGCTTGCCTTGATTTTGTTTTTTCTTGTGCTTGTTGAATTTGTGGCTACCATGATGCTTCTCTGGCGGGCCAAACGCCAGGTGCCCGCCATTGTGATTAAATTGCGGCTCGTCAATACGGAACAATATGTGTTGGCTATTTGGATCGGCGACATTAGGGTTGTTTGCAGAGACCCTGAACTCTGCGAGGATCGCCTCATGACATCCGCGCTCGGTATCAAAACAGGGTTCGTCCGGACTGCCGGTACGCGCCTTGCTGTAACGCACAAAGAAGCGACCGTTCCATCGGTAGTTTGGGTGAAACGCCAGCCCTAGTAAGCCACGCTCATCGAAGCCTGGATTGACTTCTACAACATCACCTGTGGCGGCGAGATCAAGGAACGGCATGTCTAATAATTTACCGTGCCAGCCAATAATGCGTATTTGTCCGGGTTGATCAACGACGAAAAGCCTGCCTGATCGGTCGCCGGAATGAGTGGCGTGGATAGGTGATGTGAGTTTACCTTCGCCGACTACTGGCACTAGATCCAGGGTGATATTCCCTGGTGGAATGGCAGGTGTCGATGGCGCTGCGTGCGCGAGTCCGTAAGTTAGGCTTAGGCTAGTAATAACCGAAAAAATTAGTGCGAATGATACTGGAGTCTTTGTCATTTTGAATTCCTCCATGAAGTGAATAGTGGCATCTCCACCTGATGAGATCACAGGCGTTACTTGTTGTTACTTGGGTTGTTACTTGGGATGTCCTAACCGCTGCCCTGCGAAGACTATCCGTGGTATGTCTTAGTAATTTGGTTTACTAAAGCATAGACAATGCAATTGCTGTTTACTAGGGTGGCACTCAAGAATTAAGTGTTTCAATTGTCATTACAATTTATAGGAATTCTGATTTGTTTACTGGCAGTTTAGAACTGCAATACAGCTACAAGAGTGGATGTTTTATTAGGACTTCAAATTCCTGAGAGGTTTGAAATGGATGTTCATTATGGTGGCGCTATATACGCCACTAATCTTTTGGTCGGCGCAGAGTTTTTAAACTTATCTTTATGTTCTTTTTACAAATTATTACAAAGAATGATTTAATTTCGCTAAGGGTTTAATTCCCCGTGGCTTGCCACGAGTAATAAAGTTGTTTCGATGAGAATCTAAGGATTCTCGGGTAACTCCTTAGCAATACCCCGTCCGCTTGCGGCGGGGTTGTTTATTCAGGGTGGATTCATCTGCTTGTCACTAAAGTGATACTTGAGTAGTAAATCATCTCGCTTATATGTTTACGTTGTTGAGGGGATGAGAAAGTGGCATCAGCCCGCAAGCGCTGATCACATTCAGTTAATGAGGAGAACTGTTATGAAAAAATTATTTACAGCTGTAACCCTAATCTCTGCCGTTATCGCTTCCCCAGCCATGGCAGATGTGGATCTGGCAAAAAAGAGTGGTTGTTTTGCGTGTCACAGTGTTGACGCGAAGATTGTTGGTCCAGCTTGGAAAGACGTTGCGGCCAGGTACAAAAGTGATGCGGATGCTCGTGCTGCATTGATCGAAAAAGTTAAAAAAGGTGGGAAAGGTAATTGGACTGACGTGACGGGTGGTGTTCCCATGCCTCCTTATTCACCACGCATCGCCGATGCGGATATAGAAAAGTTGGTGGATTTTATCCTGACCCTATAAATCTATATGCATTAGACGTTAACTTGCGTCTAACATCGAACCCCGAGTTGCCGTTTTGCTCGGGGTTTTTTATGTCCTTAGAATACTCTGATTAATTCGTTTTTCGTCATTCCGGCGCATGCCCATTACTGTCCGGAATAAATTAATAGAAATCTAGTATAAGCAAGGTACGACACTGGTGTGAGGAAGAAGAGTCGTGTTTGAGACTTAACTATTTAAATTTTGGCAAGAGACTAAACTAATACTCGTCATTCCGGCGAATACCCAAAGGGCACAAGGGCCGGAATCTATTTAACTGCGGAGACCCTGGATGCCCGCCTACGCGAGCATGACGAGTGTTTTTTTCAATATTTGCTGTTATTTTGAGCCTGTTGTCGTGATTATAACTTCTGGTCATAGCTGCTCTAATTATTCCAGACAGTAATGGGCGCATGCCGGAATCCACTCAGGCATTGAATTAGAAGCACTGGATTCCGGGTCTCGACCCTATGTTCCTGACAGGGTCTACCTCGCCCATCCGTGGGCTCGTACGCTACGCTTCGTCCGGCTTGTGCCCGCTCTTTGGGTAAATGACGAACTAATCAGAGTGTCCCTTCAACTATATCTTATCTTCACCTCTCCACATCACTCGCAAATTCATGTATTAACCGCGCTGCTAGGTTTGCTGTTTGGTTATCTTGATCGTAGTCAGGGTTTAATTCGGCAATATCACTCAAGCGACAAATCACTTGCTGTTCTTTGCATAAGGCCTTTAGCATTTGTATCAATTTGATAATAACAAACGGATCTACCCCAACAGCGGCAGGGGCGCTCACACCGGGTGCAACACTTGCGGGAAATACATCAAGGCAGATTGTTAGATAAAGATCGTCGATTTTATTTAAAAAATTAGCTAGTGACACTTCAATAATATCCAGGCGATCTAATGTACAGTCAGCATCGCTAACCCAACGTACGTTTTTCTGTTTTGCATATTCAAACAGTGCCGCAGTATTTGCGCTTTGATTGATTCCCAGGGCCATGTAATTAAATTTCTTGTTTCTATCGTCACACCACTGGGCGATTTGTCTGAATGGTGTGCCAGAGCTCGACTGTGGTTGCGGGTTGCGTAGATCAAAATGGGCATCAAAGTTAATGATGCCAATACGACGCTGGGTGTCGACGTTGTTGAGGTAATTCGTAAGCCCTAAAAAACTTCCCCATGCCATTTCATGTCCGCCGCCGAGGATGATGGGGAAACCATTGTGCTGCAAAATGTTGGAGACTTGTTCAACCAGTGTGGCTTGGGCTTGTTCGAGATCCTGGTTGTTGCAGACAACATCGCCCGCGTCATAGCTGCAAGCGCTTTGAAAGTAGGCCAAGTTTGCCAAGGCACTTCGAATCGCTGCTGGACCATTACGTGCGCCGGGGCGCCCTAGGTTGCGGCGTACTCCTTCGTCACAGACAAAACCAAGCAGGACGTTGGCGTGTTCAAGATCAAAGCTTCTATTCCAGGCTTTAACCTTCTGGTGCCAGCGTAGCGCTGTGGGTGTCTCTTCGCTGTCGATGCGTCCTTGCCAGATCGACATGTCAGGAGGCTGATACATCTTTTCCTCCCACCCAGATTCGACGCGGTTTGTTCATATTTATGCTGTAACTTAATTCAGCCGGGTGTTGGATATCCCACAGCAGCAAGTCTGCATCGTAGCCCGTTTTTAATTGGCCTTTGCATTCACCTAAAGCCAAAGCTTGTGCAGCGTGGCGAGTAACGCCGAGTAAGGTTTCTTCCGGTGTCAGTCCAAACAAGACGCAGGCCTGGTTCATGGCTAGCAATAGAGAAGCCATTGGTGCGCTGCCAGGATTGCAGTCGGTTGCCACGGCCATGGAGAGGCCAGCATCGCGCATGGCGCTCACTGGCGGGATTTGTTTCTCATTGAGAAAATAATACGCTGCGGGTAGTAACACGGCCACAACACCTTGTTGTTTTAGCAGGCCAATATCTTCAACGGCCAGGTATTCGAGATGATCCGCAGACAAGCCGTTAAACTCAGCCACTAAACGTGCACCACCCATGTGACTTAACTGCTCAACATGCCCTTTGATTGGTAATCCCAATTGCT
>CALZIO010000128.1 GCA_945787785.1 uncultured Chromatiaceae bacterium | reverse complement strand
TTCGGACGAGGATGGGGATTTTTAGCACGATTCTTTGAGCCGCACAGAACTTTGACCATGGCAGCCCTTGGGGCTGCTAACAGCCGTCAAGCCTCCCGCTCTGCGGGAGCGTTATGACTAAGAGCTTCCCAAACAAGATTAAAACTCTTTAACGAAATCCATATAGTCAAGATAATAGGTGACAGTAATACGTAATTCTTCGACGCGCTGTAACATGAAACCGCAGGTCTCACATTTATATTCACCTTTTTCTAAGCGATATGTATAGTCGACTACTTCTTGTTGTAATGCCTCGCGGCTTGGCCACAAGTCATAAAACCCTTGCTTGAACTCTTTACAAACCTCACCTTCCAGGGCTTTTTTTCCAAAGTAATTCATGTGTTCGCCACAAGCGTCGGCCTTGTCCGTTAACACGGCCAGGTTTTTTATAAGATTTGTAATTTCAGCCTGCTCTGGCGGCTTGGTTTGGCCATAGGCTGTGGTACATATCAGCGTGATTGTGGCAAACAGAAATATCTGCAACTGCTTCATTCTTAATTATCCTATTCAACAACTATTCCAGATCTGTGGACACTTTGATTAATTCGTCATTCCGGGCGAAGCGTAGCGTAGACCCGGAATCCAGTGGTTCTAATTCAATGCCTTAGTGGATTCCGGCCCTTGTGCCCTTTGGGTATGCGCCGGAATGACGAAAAACGAATTAATCAGAGTGTCCCTGTATATTAAAGTATTAATCGTATGAATAGTTATAAAAAAGTTTCCTACAGGGTGGCTATAGCGGAATTTAGAATGATCTTTTGAAACAAACCAATGTTAACACCCCGGGCTATATAAGCCCGGGGTGTATGGGAATCCGTTATCCTTGTTGTTTGAGGGTGTTAGCTACCAAACCATAGCCATAAATACTAGCGATAGTACAATCGATACAACCACGGCGACATTGGCTAATTGACTGGCAGGATGTTCAGGTATCATGTGCTGCATGGTCTTGCCCTCCATATTCCATTTGAGATATTAATTCGTCCATGGGACGTCACAGGGCATCCTGCTTTTCCCTATGTATGACAAAAATAGTCAGGAAATAGCCAAATATCTACATTGAAAAATATATGGAAAGCTGCCGGTGTCGTTGGTTCCGCTAACCTACTGATAATTTAGGAAAAATATTTTCGCATTGAATCGCCTGAATAAATATTTATTCAGAGATGCGTGGATCGATAAAACAAACCTCTCATTGACCGATAACTAATCAGTTCTATTTCATAACAAGGATGTCTGGATTGGCTAGTTCTGCTGCAAAAACAATTCGTTTTAAAGTAAAAGCGGGTTTTGAAGCGATCTGTATGTACCACTATCGTGCCCCAGTTACAGCTAGCGAAACTGTATCTTTACCCCCCGGATTTGTCTTCGAGCTCAGTCTTGAGCCTGTTTCTGGAACAGAAGGCATCTCAGTTCTCCCTTGTCCCATGGGTGCTTGGGAAGAAGTATTTGCCCCGGATATGAAGGGGTTCAAAAAGTACTCTGGCTATTCCCTGATCGTGTTGAAAAAGAATATAACGGCCAATTGTGTTGCCATTACCGACGATGCTGCGCAACTTGATGTAAGCCCCGACGCATTTATTCATCATAGAAGTTTCAGTGGTTCAATCCTGGGCACTGCCGTCGGGGATGCCATAGGATTGCCGTATGAAGGTGTCTCAGCCCGGCGAATCAACAAATGGAATACAAGAATTTTGCGCCATCGATTTTTGTTTGCTTGGGGAATGATCTCTGATGATACTGAACACACCTGTCTGGTTGCAGAATCATTGGCTGAATCCAATGGTGACCCCGATCGTTTTCAAACTGCATTAGCCAAGCGTTTACGTTGGTGGTTTTTTGCATTGCCTGCGGGGATTGGTTTTGGCACCTTACGAGCAATTTTGAAATTATGTTTGGGTTTCAAAGTTGAACACAGTGGTGTAAACAGCGCGGGCAACGGGCCAATGATGCGCAGCGCGATTCTAGGTGTTTTCTGCGCCGATAACGAAAAGTTGTGTCAAGAACTGGTAAAAATCAATACTCGCATCACCCATCTTGATCCAAGGGCGGAACGGGCGGCACAAATCGTGGCAAAAGCGGCAGCTATGGCAGCAAGGGGCGATAAAATTACACCAGAAGAAGTTGTTGTCCAACTTCGAGCCTGGACAACACCGGATGAAAATTTAAGAGCCATTGTAGAACTGGCCGCCAATAGTGCGGCAATGGGGGAGACGGCGCGCACATTTTGTCAGCGGCATAATATGAAACGAGGCGTGCCAGGTTACTGTTACAGCACCTTGATGGTGGTGTTGCAAATCTGGATGCGTCACCCCAATGATTATGGAAAAGCAATCAGTGAAGCGGTGCGTTGCGGGGGAGATACAGACACTGTCGCCGCAATAGTTGGTGGAATAGTCGGCACCAGAGTTGGGACTATGGGCATACCAAAAGTCTGGCTCGATAATTTGAAAGATTGGCCCCGCTCCAAAACATGGATGCAACGCCTGGGCTATCAGCTGGCAAGCACGAAAGCCATTCATCTAAAACAACCTGCCGGGAACGTCTTTTTCCCATTTTCCTTGATGCGAAATCTGGTGTTTATGTCGATTGTAATGCTGCATGGATTCCGCCGTTTACTGCCACCTTATTGAGATATTTGTTTTATACTTCATTCTTAATCTACTTAAATGAAGTGGCGGGTTCACCATGAAAAAACTCAAAAATGAAGCGGAACTGATCAAGGCAGCGATCGAAGCCGGGATGCGTTATGGAGAGGCGCGTGGGGTGGTTAAGTTTGATGCGACGGATTCCGCCAACGACAAGGCCATGTATATCTACCGTCTAATGGTTAATGATAAAGTCATTCAGCCTATACCTGAAGACCAGGTTTCTATCAAATCAGTGAAGCATAAACTCGCGATTTGGTATTCTAAACAATTACCGAAAGATCACCCGTTATTAAATTAAACTAAGCTTTGTAGGGCGCAATAACCAACGGGCATTGCGCCGGATGTCAATCCTCATAACCAAGCACAAGCTCTTCACCCCCGGCCCAATCATGTGGGTATTGCCCGTGTTCAACCAAACGATGAAAAGTGGAGTAGGGCCAGTCGCAGACCCGTGATACCAAGCCATGTTTGACCGGGTTAATATGCACATAATCCATATGGGCACGATAATCCGCCTCATCGCGAATCAAATGTTCCCAGAAACGCCGTTGCCAGACACCTCGCTCCCCCCGATTCTGCCTTACCTGCGATCGTCGCTCCGTGATCGGCAATGATTTTGAAAATCCCATTTTAATTAAGCGCCATCGCGTCGCAAAATCCGCGTCACCGGGTGGCAATTCAATGATGCAATGCAGATGCTCAGGCAACACCGCCCAGGCATGGATCCGAAAAGGGTGGCGCGATTTTACCGATGCAACCACACGCCGCAAGGTGTCGATGTGGCGAACCAATAAATCGTTACCCTGTCGTTGTAGCAGGTTTACAGTAAAGAAGTATGTACCACCCGGGTGCCAGGCGCGTCGATAATCAGGCATAAGAAGAGTATCAGGTGAAATAACATTTGGTGCAATCACCAAGCGGTGGAAAATAAAATGTAGGGCGCAATGCCTGTGGGTCGTCAATGCCCAAAGCACTCGCTCCGCTCGCGGGGCAGGCTCTAAGCGTAGCGCATTGCGCCAGATGTTTATCGAAGGTAAGAGGCAGCATCAAGTGTGTTTCATACGGCGCAATGCCTTTCAGTTATTGCGCCCTACGAGGCTCCGTAGAAATCTTGCAAAAAATTTAAAATCTTGCGCCTACCGTAAATGACAAGTTTCTGATCTCATGTTTTGTAGAAGGACTGAATGTCAGTTTCAACAAATTATATTCAATTCCGACAAATATTATTTTGTTGATATCGTACTGCCCCCCAACTCCGTAATAGAAATCGAATTCAATGAAGTCAGTATTGTCTTCAGGGATTCCTGAGCTAGTTTGTTGGGTTACATATTTCCAATAAGCCAATCCAAAACGTCCGGTAAGTGATAAGCCTTTATAAATTGGCAAACTACCCTTGACTCCTAAATTGATTGAAGCAGTTTCCGTCTTTATATTTATCTCCGGAGTCAGCGCATTAAGTTGAAAAATAAATTCTTGCTCACCATAATTTTGATATGACAATTCGACAGCTAAATGTTTATTGAAAATATACGCTCCCCTTATCCCATACGAAGTGTCTTCAGTAAGTGCAGAAATCTCTGCACTATTTGATTGATGTTTTCGTTTGGCTTCGCCTATTAAACTAAAGTTTCCCGCATTCACCTATGCGACCATACGTAGCAATGCGGCAATAAATGAATTATGTGTAGGTTTGCCCGGTTTAGGGCAAACGCTAACAAAATCTTTGTCAAGCGCGGC
>CALZIO010000127.1 GCA_945787785.1 uncultured Chromatiaceae bacterium | reverse complement strand
CGACCGCCCGGTTAAAGTGGGTGATTTTTGCCGTTATGGCGAGGATCCTTCCAGCGGCTGGCTGCGTATCGGCACAATAGAGGAGATCGGGCTGCGGTCAACCAAGATCAGGGGTATCGATCGAACCATTACGAGTATTCCCAATGCCGATTTCTCTAATATGCATATCGTCAATTTGACGCAACGCGATCGCATGCTTTTCCGAACAACGATTTCATTGCGTTACGAAACAACGTCTGACCAGATACGCCTGGTGCTTGTACGGCTACGCGAGATGTTGCTTGCTCATCCACGCATTGCCGAGGATCCGGCGCGGGTGCGAGCGATCGGTTTTAGCAAGTACTCCCTCGACGTGGGACTATTCGCCTATGTCATGACCTCGGATTGGAATGATTTTCTCGCCGTTCAGGAGGACCTGGTGTTGCGGATTATGGATATAGTCAAGCAGACCGGCGCGGCTTTCGCTTATCCATCGCGAACGCTGTATTACACGTGCGACGCCGGGCTCGATATTGAAAAACAGCAGGACGCTGAGAAGCAAGTTCGGGAATGGGCTGCTGCTCATTCCTTGCCGTTCCCGGAATTTCCCCGGGAGCATCGGCAGAAGATTAAGGACACGCTATATTATCCCCCAGAGGGGTCTCCCGGCGCAGATAGGGGTTAGTATGCAAATTGATTTTTCATGGTTATGCCGATTGCTTCCCCTGAGAATTAAAGACATCGTTGCGCTATCGCTTCTAATTTTTGCATGCAGCGCTGGCGCACAAGACTCCTTCGTCGTTGTGGATACTTCAAGTCCGCGGGCGACGATGGAAAGCTTTATAACGCTTACTGAAGAAGCGGCTCATCGCTACGACGAATTTCGTGATTCACCGAATCCTGTCACACAGAATGCGCTGCGGCAGATCTCAGCCAAGGCGAGGCGCCTTTTCGATCTCAGCCAAGTTGCGCCCGCCAACCGTGACAAGATTGCTGATGAAACTTTCTATCTGCTCTGGGATAGTCTGGCCCGACTGGAATTGCCGGATTTAGAAGAGATACCCGCTACATCGGCTGATCAAGCTGGTGATCAAGAAACTGAGCAACTGACACGTTGGCGTATTCCCGACACTGAGATAAGTATTGTGCGAGTCATGGAGGGCCCCGATGCCGGTGAGTATCTGTTTAGTTCAAACACGGTAAAGCATGCGCGGCGTTTCTATGAGACGGTGCGCGAACTGCCATACGTGCGTCCGATGCATATACAGAACGTGTACCGAATTAATGAGCTGGTTACAGGCTGGATGATTCCAATGGCTTGGGTAGAGGGGCTTCCGGGTTGGGCGAACTACGCAGTGTTTGGTCAGGTGGTGTGGAAATGGTTTGCCGCGCTGCTCTTGGTTGTGCTTGGCCTTGGTATCGTGATTGTCGTATATCGATGGACACACCGAAGGGCCGAGGCGGGTACTTTAAGTTCTTATTTACTTCAAATGAGTACGCCCTTGGCCATTCTGATCATTGTTCCGCTGCTACGTTATTTCACTCGAGAGCAGATCAATGTCACAGGCACGGCGCTTGAGCTGTCGCATTATATAATATTTGTTTTCTATGGCGTCACGCTGGTTTGGGTCGTGTGGTTAACGGCGAATCATGTGGTCGAGGCCATCATCGCCTCGCCCAGAGTCAATGCCGAAAGTCTGAATGCATCACTGTTAAGGTTGATTTCACGCTCCATTGGCATAATTGCCATAGTGGTGCTTGTTGTCCGGATTCTTCACGAGCTTGGTGTACCGGTGTATGGATTAGTTACTGGCGCGGGCGTAGGGGGTATTGCCATTGCGCTATCTGCGAAATACACACTGGAAAACTTCATGGGTGCTCTCAATTTGTTTGCTGATCGTCCTGTCAGCGTCGGCGATCTATGTCGCTTCGATGAGGAATCTATACAGGGATGGGACCCGGTTGGCAGGGTGGAGTCCATCGGACTACGCTCGACTAAAATACGTCGTCTGGACCGCTTTCTGATTACCATTCCCAATGCCGAATTTGCCCAACGCAATATTGTTAACCTGAGCATAAACGACAGATTCCTGTTTTCCACCGAGCTCGGGTTGCGTTATGAGACAACAGATGACCAATTGCGCTTTGTGCTGGCGGAACTTAGGAGGCTGTTGCATGAACATCCAATGACTATCCACAATGCGAAAGATCCAATTCGGGTACGTTTCACCGGTTTTGGAGATTACGCCTTGAATGTGGCCATTCGCGTCTATATAAGAACCGCAGATTACAATGAGTTCCTCGCTATCCAGGAGGATCTGCTGCTGCGTATGATAAAGATCATAGATCAGGCAGGCACGGGCTTTGCGTTTCCGTCACGCACCCTGTATCACACCCGCGATGGTGGGCTTGACGATGAGCGCCAGCAGGCTGCTGAGAAGCAGGTGCGCGAGTGGGCTTCTGCGCAGACCTTACCCTTTCCGGAGTTCGATGACGAATATCTGAAGCAGATTCAAGGCACTCTTGACTATCCTCCTGATGGTTCTCCCGGTGCGGACAGAGGGTAGTGCCTGTCATTAGTAGCGGTGCCCACTGGTGTATGCGGGTGGATGGAAATCGATTCAGTCTTAACAAGCAAGTTGGCGCAAAATGACCGGAGTTTGTGCTTTCGAAGGGTTATGCTCAGATTGAATGCCGCCAGCTATGCAGAAATGAGATGGAAGAAGTTTGAGGCCGAAATAGAGGATTATTTTGCCCGTATTCACGAAGAAGGTTTTCACACCATATGTAATAAAAATGACAATGCGTAATCTTGGAGACGGAAGAATGATGCATCACGGTATTCATTTGTTTCTTATTCAGCTAACAACCTCTCGGCCTGTTGAGTTGGTTAACATTAAACGCGCGTCTAATTTGATTAGGAATTCCATTTTGGACCCTGCTTGGAAAAGCATTGAGCGTAGTGTGCGCCTTATTGCCGGTAGCACTATAGATTCGTTGATACGGACCCTGGGGATCGGTGATATATATCGAATATATATTGGAACAAAACGTGATGGTCTGGATTTTCATATGGCGTATATTCCTGGTGATTTTGACGTAGAGTCTGAAGAAGCATTTGACAAGGAATATATGAATAAACTTTTTGAGCTTGGGTATAACAAGGCTAAGCAGGGTTATCCGTGGAAGAGTGTGCCACCGGGGATAAATGAGTAGTAAAGCTGAGTGATTTTGCACCCTGGCAAATTTGATCAGATACTGAGGCAGTGAAAGATGGAGAGACACGGAGAACCGAAATGAGCGCACAAAATTCCATCACCAATAAAGCAAAATTTAACGGAGTCATGCTAACAATCAATCCGGTTAATTGGAATGAGTCGGTTAATAAAGTGTTTCTCTGGCTGTTGATTATTTTGCTGCTGGCCGGTTGTACCCACATCGGCCCTAGTACCGTCAAGCGGGACCGCTTCGATTATAACAAGGCGGTTGCTAATTCCTGGAAAGACCAGACACTGCTCAATATCGTAAAACTTCGTTATGCCGACATGCCCTTATTTATGGAAGTCGCATCTATTGTGAGCGGCTACACCGTAGAGGGTACGGTAAATCTGGGTGGAACAGCTGTGGAAGGCGCGGCGAATCTCGACAGTTTATCGCTGGGGGCAGCAGGCAAGTACACCGATCGTCCAACGATCACCTATTCGCCGATGACAGGCTCAACATTCAACAAGAGCTTCATGACACCGATACCCCCCAGTGCCGTACTGTTTATGATGCAGGCAGGTTGGCCGGCAGATATTGTGCTACCGATTGTGCTGGAGTCCATTAATGGTTTGTCTGCCCAAAGCTCGGCAGGTGCCACGCAGAGAGACGGTGACGCTGGCTATTATCGGGTCATAGAGTTATTCAAGGTGCTTCAGTCTTCCAGTGCGGCGAAAATGAGAGTCGTGACTGATGCTGCTGGAAAAGAGACTACCTTATTTGTTGTTCGACGCAAAAGCCTTACACCGGAGTTCTCGGCATTGGAGGAAGAGTTGACTGGGCTGCTTGGCTTGAGTGACAGCGTAAACGAGTACAGCGTTGTGTTTGCAGAAGTCGCAAGAAATGACATGGAGCTGGCGATGTTGACCCGTTCGATATTATCAATCATGGTGGAATTTGCCGGGCAGGTTGACGTGCCGGAACAGCATTTAATTGAGGGACGGACAATTCGGTCCCTTTTCGATTTAAGTAGCAGCAACAATGCACGTCGACTCATAACAATTAAACACAGCGTCGATAAACCTGACGATGCATTTGTTGCGGTTAATTACAAAGATTACTGGTTTTGGATTGACGACCGGGATTTTCAGTCAAAACAGATTTTTTCCTATTTGATGCTACTGTTCTCAATCACTGAAACCGGCGGTAGAGAAGGACTGCCGCTTGTGACCATTCCGGCAGGTTAGGTGTGTTTATAACTCAAGTTTCGGAGTTCAAATTCAGCAAAAAATCACGCATAACCTACTGAATATAAAAACAAGTAGGCCTCACGGATGGTAAAATGTTTGTGCTCAAAGACAAACAACAAAACTA
>CALZIO010000126.1 GCA_945787785.1 uncultured Chromatiaceae bacterium | reverse complement strand
AATCAGCGCATGTATGTCGAGCACTTCAACTAAATCACTACTTTTTTTATCTTTTAAGAACATTACCGGTCTCCTTCCCTCTAATGAAATGGCTGTCACTTGGATTTACACACAACACTTTATATATAGTAGGCAGAGGCTATGATAAATGGCAATAATTCAGCAACAAAATGTCACTATATTTGAATTAATGGACAAGCACGCCCGACTAACCGTTACATCCTGGCAACAACAACGTCATCTAGGCTCAGATAGGAGTTAAATATGAATGCTTTACAACAGCTTAAACAATTCGGCCAAAGCGTTTGGTATGACAATATTCAGCGCAATATGTTGGGACCAAAAGGTGAATTGGCTCGCATGATCAGTCAGGATGGCCTGTCAGGGGTGACCTCTAACCCATCTATTTTTGAAAAGGCGATAAAAAACAGCGATGATTATGACGAACAGCTGCTTCAGCTGGCTAAACAATCAGACAATCCGGACAGCCGTGCGCTGTTTTTCAATCTGGCGATCGACGATATACAACATGCAGCCGACCTGCTGCAGCCTGTCTATCAACAAACCAAGGGGCGAGATGGTTATGTCAGTCTCGAGGTTTCACCCGACCTGGCTTATGACACGGATAGCACCATTGCCGAAGCCAAACGCTTGGTGCAGCGAGTTGACCGGTCTAATCTGATGATCAAAGTGCCGTCCACCCAAGAGGGCATCGCGGCGGTAGAAACACTGACGGCGGCGGGTGTTAACGTCAATGCCACCTTACTGTTTTCGGTACAACGTTATGAAGAGATTGCACGGGCCTACCTCAGCGGTTTACGCCAACGCCTGCAACAAGGTCATGCCATTGATACTATCGCCTCTGTCGCCAGCTTTTTTGTCAGCCGGGTGGATACCTTGGTCGACAAACTGCTGGATGAAAAAGCGGCCTCTGCTACGCAGGAACAACAGGTAATCATTCAACAATTGCATGGACAGGTAGCCATCCTCAATGCCAAAGCCGCCTATGCTGTTTATCAAAAACTCTATGGCGAGGAATTCGCTGATCTGGCCGCCCAAGGCGCCCACAGCCAACGCCTGCTCTGGGCCAGCAGTGGCACCAAGAATCCGGACTATAGCGATGTGCTCTACATCGATTCACTCATCGGTCCGGAGACCGTCAACACCATTCCGCCGGCTACCTACGCAGCTTATCTGGATCATGGCAAACCTGGCGCCACTCTGGACCAGGGGGCAGCCGATGCCGCGGGGCAACTCAGTCGCTTGGCTGATCTTGACATCGATTTAAGCGCTGCCTGCCAACAGCTTGAGGATGAAGGTGTCGCAGCCTTTGCCAAGGCCTTTAATAATTTACTGGCAGCGATTGAAGGCAAACTTGTGTAACTTGCAGACGATTGGGTTGTGTCGCCAGACACGTTAAAATAGGCCTTTATCACTAAGGCCTTTTATATGTCTCTCTGGCACGACATTTCTGACGCCATATCGACGGTATCCGGCAAACCGTTTAGCTGCAACAATCAACAGGCAAGCGGTGGAGGATGCATCAATAGCACCTACACCATTCGCGACAACGAGCGCGCCTATTTTGTAAAACTCAATAGTGCCGAATTGAGTGACATGTTTGCGGCTGAGGCGGAGGGCTTAAACGAAATAGCGGCAAGCAATTCGATCCGTGTGCCCGACGTGATCTGCTCCGGTATCTCTGGCGTACAGGCGTATCTGGTGCTGGAACAACTTGATCTCGGCCAGGCGAAACGTGACAGCCACGAGCTACTGGGACGCAATTTGGCGCAGATGCATCGCTACACTGTGGATCAATATGGCTGGCATCGCGACAACACCATTGGCTCAACGCCGCAATGGAATAATCAAACTGATGACTGGATTCAGTTCTGGCGCGAGCAGCGGCTCGGTTTTCAGCTAACCTTGGCCGCGGCAAATGGATATCGCGGTCGGCTGCAACAATTGGGAGAACAACTATTAGCTGACGTCGATGCTTTCTTTACGGGCTACACACCCAACGCTTCCTTATTGCATGGCGACTTGTGGTCCGGCAATTATGGCTTCAGCAGTGATGGCACACCGCTGATCTATGACCCGGCTGTCTATTATGGAGATCGCGAAACCGATCTTGCCATGACTGAATTATTTGGCGGCTTCAACACCCGCTTTTATCAGGCCTATGAAGAGGTTTACCCGCTTGACACGGGTTATCCGCAACGCAAGACACTTTATAATCTTTATCATGTACTTAATCATTTGAATTTATTTGGCGGCGGTTATTTGAGCCAGGCGGAATCAATGCTTGGCCGGTTGTTGGCTGATATACGTTAGGATCAGATATATGGAACGCAAAGAAATTTATAAAATTCTATTTCACAATCAGGATAAAATTTACGAGATTTATGCCCGTGATGTGCATCAAAGCAGCATGTTGGGCTTTATTGAAGTTGAAGGCTTGATCTTCGGCGAACGCAGCAATCTGTTGATTGACCCGGCGGAAGAAAAACTGCAGGCGGAATTCTCTGGTGTCGAACGCAGTTATATTCCGATGAATGCAGTAATCCGCATCGATAAAGTTGCCAAAGAGGGAACCAACAAGATCTTGCCTGGCGCTGACAGCGCTAATGTTACCCCTTTTCCGAACTCGGCTTTTTCACCACCCACCAAGAAAGATTAACAATTCCTTATTACTGGAATTTAAGCTCAAGCAACTTACCACCGGTTTTGTCGGCCAGGGTCTTGTATTGATACTTGGTGCTTGGGTTTGCTTTGCCAATCGGGATGGTAAACACCGGCGCCGGGATATCGAGATAATAAATACGATCGTCTGATGGCTCATCACCCAATAGCACATAGGCACCAGGGATAGGCCCATTCTGTTCAGCGCGAATAAAAGCATCACCAATGGTTTCGGTATTACCAATAAACGGCGCGCCTTTCATAAAACTATCGAAGATTTCACCCATAGTGCCTTGAGATGTTTCTGCATCACCGTCAGAAAACCAGGTTAACGCTGAAAGCTGTTTACCGGAGCGAATCACGATCACCCGCAACAGCGGCACCAGGAATGTTGATGCGCCATGCATGGACCCGGTGGCATCCACCACCAGATGAATGTCCTTACCTGGCAGGTCTCTTAATCCTTTAATGAAGAGATCGAAATCTTTTCTGCCCGCGCCTGAGCTTAGTCCAACACTTTCCAACACTATTTCTATCTGTGTCTCTGTGCCCATACCCGCCATCTCATCGAGCTCGCTAGTGAGGCGATTATTATCTTTCTCGACTTCTTTCACCTCTGCTTTAAGCGCCTCGATCTCTTTTTGCAGTCGTGGCACCTGAACAGTTTCCTGAATCTTGGAGGTAATCAGAATAGTCACTAATAAAAAGATAAAGGTCGCCAGCATCAGCAGTGCGATGTCTGAAAAACTTTCATGCACATTGGAAGAGCTTGGGCGGCGCTTGATTTTCATGCTGATTAACGAGGCGGACGAAACAGGTCACGCAAACGTATCCAGAACGGCTTTTTCATTGACGCCAACATGCGCATTTCATCACGCAGATTATTGCAGTAGGCACGATGCTCCTGAATCAAAACATGGAGTGGTTTATCTTCCTCATCAGGACTCGCCTCTGCCAGGCGTTTAATTTCGTTACGGAAATCACTCATAGCCAAGTGCGAACTGCCAAAGGCCTGTTCCAGTCTGTGGATATTTGCCTCCAGCGCAGCAATCTCCTTATTGAGATGGCGCACATCACGCTCCATAGTCTGAGCATAATCGGCTGAGCAATAAACGATACAAATACGCAGCAGGTTATCGTGCAAACTTTCAACCCCATGCAGACTGATCTGGGCAAACATGCGCAACAATACACCACCAAGAATTGCACCTAATAAGGTGGTGTAAAATGCCGTGCCCATACCACTCATTGCTGTGCGCAGCCCTTGCAACAGCATTTCCTGATCACTGCCCAAGGCTTCCAGCGAACCGGTCAGGCCGGTGAGCGTCAGGGTCAACCCCATCACGGTGCCGATCAAACCCAGGGTGATCAGCAAGTTGCCGACCAGCTCGACCATATGACCGATACGTTCATACGCGGCCAGCTCGATATTCAACAGAGTTTCTACTTCCGGCTGACCTTTGCTGTCAATGGTTGAGCGGATGGCATGAAAAAAACGATCGGCGACACGCCTAGTCGATATCAATTTAATCGCTTTAAGCCCACCTTCACGCGCATCCTGGTCCAGTTGCGAGGCGCGATAGGACTCTTGAGTGACCAAAACAGTGAGGACAAAGCTACCCAGCAGACCCAGGCCAAACAGGCCCATAATCAACCAGGTGATGCGGCTGGGATCATTCTCTAGAAACGACCAGACTTCAGTATCGCGATACAAGGTCAGATAAATTACTATTGCAGCACTGGCCCAGATTGTCCATAGAATCAAAGTTCGAAACGGCTTTTGATCCATGCCTTAAGCTCTCCCCTCCCCAACCGTGTGTGAGATTAGCCTTTTCCTGCCAGCTAATTTACCCTGATCAGATAATATACCTGTGATGGCAACCGCTTGGCTAGCTAGTGTCCGTCCATAAACACCCTGATTTCAGATAAACACTAAGATCGATCTTACTACGATATTATTCTTGGCCCCATACTTCACTAAAAAAGTGATTCGCATGCTGTGCTTATCGGCGAA
>CALZIO010000125.1 GCA_945787785.1 uncultured Chromatiaceae bacterium | reverse complement strand
GCATCACTCTCGGCCAACAAACGTTTGTATGGAGATTGCAAAACCGAGGCATCGATATTGTGGAAGGCGTCTTCAAAGTCGAGACGAATTAACTGTTGGTGACGGCTGATAACGCGCAACTTAGTCACCGTGGGCTGTCCGGCCACCGTTTCAAAATGACACTTAACGCCTGCCCCTTCAAGCCGCTGAGCCAGAGCATGGGCGGCCTCATCATCACCGGTCAGACCCAGCACATCAGTATGACCACCCAAGGCGGAGATATTCAGCGCCACGTTACCCGCGCCCCCCGGGCGTTCTTCAGATTCACCTACGTGCACGACCGGCACGGGGGCCTCGGGCGATATCCTGGACGTGTTTCCATACCAATAACGGTCCAGCATCAGGTCGCCGACCACCAATACTCGAGCATTATCGAAATTTGGAATCTGGATTTTCATCGTCCCTGGACACCTGGAAAGTATGCTTATAAGCACGAAATAATACCACGAATCAAATGCCTATTCATCGGCCCGACCCGCTGTAATTGCCATACTATGTTAGGATAACAACGGAATTCACACGGCAACGGCAACGGCAACTGCGCCTTCAACCAAAACACAGACTCAAGAATCGATGCAACAAGTTTCGAAGGGACTCTACCAACGCCTGCTACGACATGTTCGCCCCTATTGGAAGACATTTGGCGTTTCGATTATTGCAACTGTAATCGTTGGCCTGTCAGAACCCGCCATTCCCGCCATCATTGGCCCGCTACTGGATGGCAGTTTCGTTGAAAATGATGCCGACACAGCCTTTACTTATTCTCTTATGCTGCTGGGGTTATTCATCGTCAGAGGACTTGCTCAATACGTTAGTACCATCGCGATGGGCTGGGTAGGCTACAAGGTGGTGATGGATCTACGCGAAGCAATGTTTAACAAACTAATCGTTGCTCCCAATGCTTTCCTGGATCAGAGTTCATCAGGTAATCTGCTGTCAAAGTTCAGCTATGACGTCACCCAGGTTCATGAAGCAACCACCGGCGCCTTAGTCATAGTGATACGTGACACTGTCACCGTCATTGGTCTGCTGGCCTTTATGCTCTATACAGACTGGCAACTGGCACTGCTGTTTTTCGTCATCGTTCCCTTGATTGCCGTGGTGCTAAAAGTGATTGCCAAACGGCTACGCCGTGTCAATCTGACCCTGCAGAATCAGCTCGGCGATATGAACAGTATCGTTGAAGAAGGCATCCTGGGCCACAATGAGGTCAAACTGTTTGGCGGCCAAACATATGAACGTGACCGATTTCATACTATCGCTAATTGGGTTCGGCAAAACTTTATGAAATCGATGGTGACCTCTGCCGCCAGCGTCCCGGTTGTCCAGTTCATGGCTATCACAGCTTTGGCCGTCATCGTAAACCTGGCCTCATCACAAGAACCACCCATGTCGGTCGGCACCTTTGTCGCCTTCTTCGGTGCCATGGGATTACTTCTCTCCCCCATCAAGCGACTCACCAGTGTCAACGACCCCCTGCAACGCGGCATGGCAGCGGCCCAATCTGTATTTGGAGTAATGGATGAGCCCGCCGAGACCGATGAGGGCACTAGGCGACTGGAAGCCGCCCACGGTAAAGTCGAATTTCGCCATGTCAATTTCCGTTACCCACAAGCTAAATCCGATGCCCTGACAGACATATCACTCACCATTACCCCAGGCGAAACCATCGCCCTGGTCGGTCAATCCGGCAGTGGTAAATCGACACTGGCCAGCCTGTTGCCTCGCTTCTATCCGGTCACATCCGGGCTGATACTGGTAGACGATATCGATATTGAAGAGATCAAGCTGGCCGATCTACGCAACAACCTCAGCTTGGTGAGTCAACAGGTTGTGTTATTCAACGACACTATTGCAGCAAATATTGCCTATGGAGCCACGCGTGGCGCGAGTGAAGAGGAAGTAATTCAGGCCGCTGAAAAAGCCCATGCCATGGAGTTCATCAAGGACATGCCCGAAGGCCTGCAAACATTGACCGGCCAAAATGGTGTGCGCCTCTCTGGCGGGCAGCGACAGCGCATTGCTATTGCCCGCGCCCTGCTCAAGAATGCGCCGATATTAATCCTGGATGAGGCCACCTCAGCATTGGACACAGAATCCGAGCAAAAAGTACAACAAGCGCTAGATGAACTGATGCAGGGCCGCACTACCATTACCATTGCCCATCGCCTATCGACCATCAAGAAAGCCGACCGGATAGTGGTACTGGATCAAGGCAGGATCGTTGAGATTGGCAGCCATGATGAATTGCTGCAAAAAAGTGGCCGCTATGCCGAGTTGTATCAAATTCAGTTTTCAGGCCAGGAAGGGAAGTAAAAATACCCGGACAAGCCGGGCATCCCACAACAATAACTACATAACCACTCAATCCTTGAGCGTGTACTCCGCACCACAATACGGGCACTTTGCCTTCCCGCCATTTTCCTTGATGGGTAAAAACACTCTGGGATGAGAATTCCACAAGCTCATACCCGGCATCGGGCAGTGCAAGGGCAGATCTGTCTTGCCCACCTCATAATGGTTCTCGGCGTTGGCGGGAATTTCAGCTGCTGATGAAGTCTGTTTCTGTGTTGCCACAATCATCTCCTCATTTATTAAACGACAGTCAGCCAGTGCATATGACGCTCGCTGCGTCCATGCACTATATCAAAATAGAGGCTTTGCAGGCGCTCGGTGATTGCTCCGCGGCCACCTTCACCAATAGCGCGTCCATCCAGTTCACGAATTGGGGTGACTTCGGCGGCAGATCCGGTAAAAAAGGCCTCGTCTGCAATATACACCTCATCGCGAGTGATGCGTTTTTCCTTCACTGTAATACCCAACTCCTCAGCCAAGCTAATGATTGTTGCGCGGGTGATACCATCCAGGGCTGATGTCAGTTCCGGAGTATAAATCACGCCATCTCGCACCATGAAAAAGTTCTCACCACTGCCCTCAGCAACATAGCCTTCATTGTCCAGCAACAAGGCCTCATCACAACCACAGGCCAACGCCTCCTGCAGGGCCATCATGGAGTTCACATAGTTGGCATTGGTCTTGGATTTACACATCATGATATTGACATGATGACGGGTAAACGAAGAGGTACGCACCTTAATGCCATTTTTAAGGTTTTCCTCCCCCATATACGAACCCCACTCCCACGCCGCTACGATAACGTGTGTATTGAGGTTGTCTGCCCGCAGCCCCATTCCTTCAGCACCGTAGAACACCATTGGGCGGATGTAACCAAATTCAAGGTTATTTTCACGCACCGCAGCAACAGTGGCCTGATTAATTATCTCTTTATCATAAGGCATTTTCATACCCATGATGTGGGCCGAACGGAACAAACGATCGGTATGTTCCTGCAGTCGAAAAATCGATGCCCCCTCGTCGGTTCTGTAGGCGCGCTCACCCTCAAACACCCCCATGCCATAGTGCAGCGTGTGTGTCAGCACATGCACAGTCGCCTCGCGCCATGGGACTAGTTCGCCATCAAACCAGATGACACCATCCCGATCCGCCATACTCATCAATCAATCTCCTAGTTGTTCTTAACTTTTATCATTTAATTAGTGCTAACAGGCCCCAGGCTAAATCAAGCGGCCAAAGGGGGGCTATTTTACCGTTTCCAACAAATCGTGCCAGATTCTTGTCACCCCTTGGCGCCATTGGGCAAATTCCTGTTCTTCCACCACAGTATCTTTTTCCTGCAGAGCAAGACTATGCACTGCTGCACGATAGGCTCGATAGGCATCGGCCAGTAACTGGGCATCTTCAGCGGCAAGCAAGCCTTCATCCGACAGGGTCTGTAATAGCCGCACATTATCCGTCCACTCGAGCAAGACAGGGTAATCATGGGCCCAGCGTAACACTGCAAATTGGACGATGAATTCAATATCGGCAATACCGCCGGGATCTTGCTTAAGATCAAACATCCCGGCCTTGGACCTGGATAAATTTTCGCGCATTTTCTGGCGCATCTCACGCACCTGGGTTTGTAATTCAGCAGCATCCCGCTGCTGCGACAAGGTCTTACTACGAACCACATCAAAACGTTTTGCCAACTTGGCATCCCCTGCCACAACCCGGGCTCTTACCAACGCCTGGTGCTCCCAGGTCCAAGCCTGCGTTTCTTGGTAGGTGGCAAAGGAATTCATATCACTCACCAACATTCCTGCATCACCGCTGGGACGCAAACGGGAATCTATTTCATAAAGTATCCCGGCAGGGGTATGGGCCGTCATTATATGGATCATTCGCTGTCCCAGCCGCGCAAAAAAAACAACATTATCCGTAACTGAACCACCTTCGGTGTGGCCACCACAATTGTAATTGCCTTGCAGAAAAACCAGGTCCAAGTCAGAACCATAACCCAGTTCAATACCCCCCAGCTTGCCATAGGCGACCACCAAAAATCCTGGCTCGTGCAACTGTTTATCCTCACCTAAACACTGCGGCTGACCATGTTTGGCGACCAGGTGTTGATAGGCGATGCGCAACACCTGACCCAATTCCACCTCGGCAATCTCAGTCAAGTGATCCGACACCACCATCAGCGGAAACGCACCCATCACATCGGCGGCGGCAACGCGTAAGACATTGGCCTGCTTGAAATGTCGCAACGCCTCCATCTGTTGCTCCAAATCATCACCCACCTGCTCCAGCGCCAAACTCAACTCC
>CALZIO010000124.1 GCA_945787785.1 uncultured Chromatiaceae bacterium | reverse complement strand
GATCTTTCCATACTTTTATCTGAAGCTCTAATTCCGCTTGTTCCACTTATTTTTGTCTCCTCTTCTCAGGGGGGTAGGCTTATTCCGAGGGCGATTGTATATCATAAGAGTGCGTTTTCGTAAAATAATACGCCAAATGAGGGGGATTTAACCCCGATTGACCCAATCAGGCCGGGAATTGTAACCGTACAGAAATAAAAAACCGGGGAATATCCACACGACTCGTGCCGATTTACTTTGCTGTCGACTGCTGTGGGTAAATACACTCAAGTGATTTGCAGTGCGAATGCGATTTAGCGCGCCAGTGAAACTGCCTTGATCAGGGCATAACACTTCTGTCCGGGCTCAAGTCTCAATGTGTAAAGAGATTTACGACTGATATTAGCCAGCAGGGGAACACCAATATCCAGCTTGATTTGCACTGCATGCCTGGTGATATCTGGCACAGCCACTTCAACGACTGTGGCTTCGAGTATATTCAAGAAACTGGTGGTAACCTGAGGCTTTTGCAGGGCAATACCAACATTGCGGGCCAAAAGATGAACCCGTTGTCCATGCCCTTTTTCAATAGGTAGCTGTGGCACATACAATTCGCCACCATCAAAGCCTAAACGCGTCAGGCCAAACTCTTCTTCGTGCGCGACAACTCTGGTATCAATTACCGAGCCAGACATATCACCCAAGTATTCACTCAACTCAAGTTCGGAACAGAGCTGCGTTATATGGCCCGTTGCCACACTCTCTCCTTCTCTCATCAGCACCATGGTGTCCGTTATTTGTAATACTTCTTCAAGAGAGTGACTCACGTAGATCACGGGGATATCCAGCTCGTCGTGTAGTTTGCGAATAAAGGGGATTACCTCACGCTTACGTTCTTTATCGAGTGAGGCCAGGGGCTCATCCATCAATAAAAGTTTCGGACAGGCTAATAAAGCGCGGCCGATGGCGACTCGTTGTTGTTCTCCGCCAGACAGATTATGTGGTTTGCGTTGCAACAGATGATCAATGGCAAGCATGTTGATCGCCTGATCCCACTCAACATGCCGTTCGTTTTTAGGCGTGCGTTTATAGCCGTACTCGAGATTCTTTTGCACACTAAGGTGTGAAAACAATCGCGGTTCCTGGAACACATAACCAAGGGCGCGTTGTTGAGTCGTTAGAAAGTAACTATTGGATTCGTCTTGCCAAACAGCATCGCCAACTTGCATATAACCATTGTTGCTGCGCTCCAGGCCGGCAAGACAACGAAGCACCGTCGATTTGCCTGCCCCTGATGGACCAAACAATGTTGTAACACCTTTGGCAGGCACATCCAAATCAACCTTGAGATCAAAGCCCGAATACGCCACATCAAAGCGTGCATTAATCCGCATGAGTCGGGAACCTGCGATTGATGAAATATACGGCCAATAATACGATAAAGGTAAAAAGCAACAGCCCTACCGACAACGTATGAGCACTGCCGTAATCCAATACCTCAACGTGTTCGTAAATGGCAATCGACAGCACCTGTGTCTCACCGGGAATGCTGCCACCGACCATGAGTACCACACCAAACTCCCCCATGGTGTGGGTAAAACCGAGTACGGCAGCGGTGATATAACCGCGCAAGGACAAAGGCAAAATAATACTGATAAAGGCATCAAAGTATGATGCCCGCAGACACCAAGCCGCTTCGAGCGGTTTTTTACCCACACTGACAAAGGCGTTCTGTAACGGCTGGACCACGAAAGGCAGTGAATACAGCACCGAAGCAATCACCAGGCCAGTGAAGGTAAAGGTCAATGCCGACCCGGTCAGCGCAGACCACGGCCCACCAATCATGCCGTTGGCCCCGAGAGCCAGTAGCAAGTAGAAACCCAGCACCGTCGGGGGCAGCACTAATGGCAATGCCACAATAGCCTCAACCACTGCGGCCCATTTTGATTTACTCTGTGCCAACCACCAGGCCAACGGTGTACTGACCAGCAGTAAAATCACCGTCGTCACAGCAGCTAGCTTGAGGGTTAACCAGACGGGTGATAGCAGATCCATTTATAGATATCCATATTGCGCCATGACGTTGCGAGCCGCATCTGATTTTAAATATTCGAGAAAACGTTTTGCAGCCACATTGTCTTTACCATGTTGGAGCAAAACAGCTTCCTGTGCCAGTGGTGAGTGGTAGTCTGCCGGTACCCGCCAGTAGTTCGTCTGGTTATAGGGATTGGCAGGATTGACCACCTGAGACAGCGCAACAAACCCGAGTTGAGCATTGCCACTGGCGACAAACAGAAATGTCTGGCCGATGCTCTCACCCTGAACCAGCTTGTGCTTAACCTTGTCCAGTAATCCTAACTTTATTAATGTCTGTCTGGCTGCCGCACCATATGGCGAAGTCGCTGGATTGGCGATGGCAATATGATTTATCCCCTCTGCAATGAAACTGTTTTTATCAAGCGGCTGATTAATCCGGCTCCACAGTACCAATACACCCGTCGCGTAGACAAAACGACTGCTCGCCAGCGCCTTATCGTGTTGAATCAATTGTTCCGGATAACCACCATCGGCGGACAAGAACACATCATAAGGCGCCCCATTAATGACTTGCGCAAACAACTTGCCGGAAGAGGCACCACTGACAATCAACCTGTCACCCGTTTGTTGTTCATAGAGTGGGGCCAATGTCTTTAGTGTGGCAAGAAAATTAGCCGCTACCGCCACACGAATTTCGGCAGCATGAATGGAAGAAGCAAAACAAATCAGGACGACGAGGACTAGCTTTCCTATATAGGTTTGATATGGCATTTCATTCAGGCTCGCTATACGCGATTAGTAAAAGCAACAGGGCAATATTGATGCCAGCGACTGAAAACCCTTCTTTTCTGCGAAATTTGTGCAAGTTCGAAAGATTGGCGGCCCGGACCCGTTAAAAATAATTTTGCATTCATGACAATACCCACCATTTTGGCATAAAACCTTTCCAAGTTCTTCAGCAAATCAATAGCTTATAACTGACCAGTTTTTTGCGGGACCAGGTACAGGATTATCCCATTGATCATTAGGTAACTGTCATGACTGAACCACTATTTCCAGATGTTATCGCCGGCCTGAAATCGGGCCAGACTACCCCCTATATCGGGCCCTATGCTCTGCAAGACTCTGTCAATAAAGAGAGCAGTAAAGGGACTCCGGCCGACAGCGACAGTCTGATCCTGGTCACGAACGACGGCCAGCCCATGGCACCCAACGTGAGATTGTTTAAGTTATTGATGACTGGCATCACCCCACCCCGGAATTCTGTCCCAATCTCTCGGCGGCATATAAATGATGATACCCTTAGTCATTCATCGGCCTAATAACAAACACAAGTATGATAAGTATTAAGACTAAGGAGACTCTGATTAATTCGTCATTTACCCAAAGAACGGGCACAAGCCGGGCGAAGCAAAGCGTAGACCCGGAATCCAGTGGTTCTAATTCAATGCCATAGTAGATTCCGGCCCTTGTGCCCTTTGGGTATGCGCCGGAATGACGAAAAACGAATTAATCAGTGTTTCCCTAATTATTAACGAGTCAGCACAGACTGACATTTCGATGAAGCCAGTTTCAAAGTGAACGGAGAATGGAATTAGATTTGAGCCCGCCGTTGGTCGCGAAGGCGCTATCCGGATTTAACAAACGGTACCCGGTAAAAGCTTATAATAATAGCCATCAGAAGGTACGGCATCATGCCGGAATCATGAAATCACACAAACTATAAAGAAAAACAGATGATTTTCAGTAATGTATTCGCTCCTAAGTGGAAGCACAAAAAAGTTGAAGTACGTCGCAAGGCTCTGCAGTCCTTGGATCCGGCAAGGAATGAATCCAAGCAGATCTTCTCCGAGGTCGCCAAGACCGATGACCAAGACAGTATTCGCCAACTGGCAATTCGCCGCCTGACGGATATCGACATGCTGCTGGCTCTACTCAACGACCCCGAGATAGGCGAACTACAGGAAACCGCGGGCCAACGCCTGGCACAAATTCTGAGCGACGAAACTGAAGCTGGACTGAGCTTAGCTGAACGCACGCGTCACCTTGAAAACCTGCAGGAACAAAAGATTGTGGACATGGTGGCGCAGCAGGCAAACGAGCCAGCGTTGCGGCTTGCCGCCCTGTCCGGCGTACAGCGTCAAGGCTTGCTGGGTGACCTGGCGTTATCCGACCCCGATCTGAACATTCGTGAACATGCCTTAAATCAAATTTCACAGATCTCCACCCTGACGCGTATCGTCAACGAATCGCGTCGACAGGATAAACGGATATATCGCCTGGCAGAGGCACGTTTAGCTGAACTCAAGAAGGAAGCAGACCGGCCCAAACGGATTAAGGCCGAGGCAAAGCGACTTTGCCAATCCATGGAAGATCTGGAACGGTCCGCACGAAAACAGCGGCGCTGGCTCGCGAAACAAGAAGCGTTTCAAACCCTGCGTGAACAATGGCAAAAAAACCGGGAAGACTGGCGCATCGAGCAGGATGGCCCCTGGAATGAGGCCTTGACACAACGCTTTGAAAAAGCTTTTCAAGCCTATTTGCCCCCACTGGAAAAACAACAGGCCGAACAGCGTGAGCGTCTTGACGCTGAGGCAAGTCTGGCACCAATTAAAGCACAGAAATTACAGATCATCACCTCCCTGGAGTCGATGCTGGACAGCTTGAAACAACGCTCCCAACCCGAGGATGGAGATAACACATCGATTAATGTGTTATTGACGGCCTGTCACGAGGGTTGGCAAGACAGTGGACATCTGCCTGAA
>CALZIO010000123.1 GCA_945787785.1 uncultured Chromatiaceae bacterium | reverse complement strand
GCTTACTGCAGAATATCGAGTTACCTTCAGACGATGGCAAACAAGGGTCACAATCCGCTGCTTGCTATACAAATTGCGCTTTCCGGGGAACTCGAGTTATAGAGGGGGGGTGAGTAGTTACCTCTGACGAAAACTTATTCGTTAAACTTCAGAGCTGCTAGTCTTTACCCACCAAACCGGAGGCCGTGTGGAGCCGATCATCACAATAAAAAATCTCACCAAGACCTATGCCTCTGGGTTGCAGGCGCTCAATAACATCACGCTTGATATCCGACGTGGAGAAATCTTTGCTTTATTGGGGCCAAACGGGGCCGGTAAGACAACGCTGATCAGCACCATTTGCGGCATCGTCTCACCTAGTGAAGGCAGCGTCCAAGTTGATGGCCATGACATTCTCAGCGACTATCGTGCAGCGCGCGCCAAGATCGGTCTGGTACCACAGGAACTGGCCACGGACACCTTCGAAAGCGTTATGGCAACTATGATTTTCAGCCGTGGCCTGTTTGGCAAAGCACCGAATCCGGCCCATATCGAAAAGGTGTTACGCGATCTCTCTTTGTGGGACAAAAAAGACGATAGGATCATGACGCTGTCGGGCGGCATGAAACGCCGTGTATTAATCGCCAAGGCGTTGTCGCATGAACCACAGATTCTGTTCCTCGATGAACCCACTGCTGGCGTCGATGTCGAACTGCGGCGCGACATGTGGGAGATGGTCCGGCACCTGCGTGAGAACGGCGTTACCATCATCCTGACCACCCACTACATCGAAGAGGCTGAAGAGATGGCCGATCGCATTGGGGTGATCAGCAAGGGCGAGATCATCATGGTTGAAGAAAAGACTGCATTGATGAACCAGCTTGGCAAAAAACAGCTGGCACTATCGCTGCAACAACCGTTAAGCAAAATACCGACTGAATTGAGCGGGCAACCGCTGGAGCTGTCTGAAGACGGCACCTTGCTCACCTACACCTTTGATACCCAGCAGGAACATACCGGCATCCCCGAGCTGCTGCGCCAATTAGGCCAACACGGCATTGACTTCAAAGACCTGCACTCCAGCGAGAGCTCGCTGGAAGAAATCTTCGTTAGTCTGGTAAAGGAAAAGTCATGAATCTTTATGCCATCCGTGCGATTTATAGATTCGAAATGGCCCGCACATGGCGGACATTAATGCAAAGCATCGCCTCGCCTATTCTTTCTACATCGCTGTATTTTATTGTCTTCGGAGCGGCCATCGGTTCGCGCATGGGAGAGATCGACGGCATCAGCTACGGCGCTTTTATTATCCCCGGCTTGCTCATGCTATCGCTGCTGAGCGAAAGCATTTCCAACGCCTCGTTTGGCATCTATTTTCCGAAATTCACTGGCACCATCTACGAAGTGCTCTCCGCACCCGTGTCACCTATCGAGATCGTTGTCGGCTACGTTGGTGCAGCGGCGTCCAAGTCAATCGTACTTGGCCTTTTAATCCTCGCTACCGCACGGCTGTTTGTCGACTACGACATCGCCCATCCTGTATGGATGATCTGCTTTTTGATACTCACCGCCGTTACGTTCAGTTTGTTTGGTTTCATTATTGGGCTCTGGGCCGACGACTTTCAGAAGCTTCAGGTCATTCCGTTGATGGTAATCATGCCGCTGACCTTTCTCGGCGGAGCTTTCTATTCAATCAGTATGCTGCCTCAGCCATGGCAAACCATTGCCTTATTTAACCCGGTGGTCTATCTCGTCAGCGGTTTTCGTTGGAGCTTTTATGGCATCTCAGATGTGAATGTCGCCGTTAGCCTGGGCATGATCGGCTTGTTTATGTTGCTGTGCCTAACGGCGGTATGGTGGATATTTAAGACTGGCTATCGATTAAAGAGTTGAGTCTGTAATAACTTGGTGACTTACTCAATGTCCTTTTGTCGTTTTTATCCAGCGGCTCAATGCGCTATTTGAGCACACTAACAAAATTGACTTCAGCATCATGCGATAAACCCAGCGCCGTTCTACTTTAATTGTAGTTTCTGTATCGAGCCAGTCTTCGCTTGCGGACAATTTTTCCAAAGTAGCCAGGCCAATCAATAACGGCCACAGGGCCGCCAAACGCAAACGAATGCAGCGGCGAGGAATTGCCAACACGTATTGTTCGGCCGCTGCAAAGTGCTGTTCTGCCACTACCACACCTTGTTGCAGCAACGGCATTGCCTTACTGCTGTTTGATTTATCCAGCAATTGTTCGACACTGAGTTGATGTTGATTCAACCATGCTTGTGGCAGGTAACAACGGCCTATGCGCAAATCGCGCGGCAGGTCACGCAGAATGTTGGTCATCTGCAGGCCTTTACCGAATTGAACTCCCAGCCCGGTCTGTTTTTCAGCATCCCAATGTGACAGGGCTTTATTGTGGGCGATACTGATTTCAGTCCAGAATTCACCAACACAACCAGCCACCATGTAAGTATAGTGATCCAGCTCTGTTGCTTGTTGCAGCGCCTTGATTTCACCACTCTCTTCCGGCGGGAACGTTTGCAGATCAAACACCATACCGTCTGTCAGTGTGTTCACCACCTGGCGGATCAGGTTTTTATCCGCTTCTGGCTGGGAGGCAAACAGTGCGAACAGTTGCGGCAGTAGTTCAAGCAATCGGCTTTCATCCTGATTCTCCAAGGTACCTTGTAATGCCGTCTGGATAACGTCACACCCTCCTGCTGCATTGGGATTGGAGATATAACTTTTGAAACAGTGTAGATAATTCAGCCTTTTGTCATTTGGTAACACAGTGGTGTCAGCCAAGGTATCCGCAGCACGCGCCAGCAAATACGCCAGGCCAATGGGTTCGCGCACCGAGTTAGGCAACACACGCAGCGTTAAATAAAAACTACGCGATACACCTTTGAGAATATCAATAAAAAGTTGTTGGCGTTCAGCCTGATTTATTCGTGACAAAGCACACCCTACCCTACCTGATACCACAGTGGACCTGCCGGCCCCAAAGGTATACCAAGCAGCATCCACAACAATAACAACACAATCCAAACCATGGCAAAGACGATAACATAAGGCAACATCAAAGCGGCAAGTGTACCAATACCTGCCTGGGGTAGATACCGTTGCAGAAACGCCAGCACAATCACCATGTAGGGATTCAGCGGCGTAATTACGTTAGTGACAGAGTCACCAACCCGATAGGCAGCCTGGGTTAGCTCGGGGCTGATTCCTGCCTGCATTAACATGGGTACAAACACGGGCGCCAGAAAGGCAAACTTGGCTGAAGCAGATCCCATAAACAGATTTGCCAACATCACGACGATTACAAACGTGGTCATCAGAAACCAGGGGGCCAGTTCAGCTTGTGCCAACATCTGCCCTCCCACAATCGCGAACATCTCACCCAGGTTCGAATGCTTAAAAAATGCGATGAACTGGGCGGCAAAAAAGGCCAGTATGATATATGGCCCCAGCGCAGACATGGTTTCACTCATCAAGCGCGCCACATCTTTATCACTCTTAAGTGTGCGTGAGGCAAAACCATAGGCAAGACCGGGAACAAGAAACATGATCAGAATCAAGGGCACGATGGCTTCAATCCAGCGATCGAAACGTTTGCCCTGGCCATGCAAGGGCGCATCGGGAATAAACACCAAGGCCATTAGCACCCCAATTGATATCAACACTGAGAATAACGCTGCTTTTAAGCCGCGACTCATGTCCGCTGCTGAAACGTCAGCCTGGTCTGTACTTTCTATATGGGTATATTCACGCGGCTCGGCCACCAGGCGTGGCTCAACGATTCGGGCCGTGACCCACCAACCTGTTAATGTCAGCACAAAGGTCGAGACAATCATAAACCACCAGTTTGCCGTGGCACTGACCAGATAGCCTTCATCCAACAACTGCGCGCCAGCTTGTGAAAATCCAGCCAGCAACGGATCAAGGGCGGTAATTAAAAGATTGGCACTAAACCCGGCAGAGACCCCGGCAAACGACACGGCAATACCCACTAGCGGTGAGCGCCCCATGGCCATATAGAGTGCGGCGGCCAAGGGTGGCAACACCACATAACCGGCATCCAGCGTGAGCGATGACATCACTCCCAGGAAAAACACCATCGGCGTCAGCAAAGCATTTGGGGTTCTCCTGGCGCTACTGTGCAGAATGGCTGCAACCAGACCACTGCGCTCAGCCACACCTATGCCGATCATGGCTACCAGTACCAATCCCAATGGTGGAAATGACATAAAGTTGTCGACCATATGACTCAACACCCACCACAGGCCATCACTGTCGAGCAGACCCACAGCCACCACTTCTTCCTGGCGTTGTAGACCATCAACACCCGTCACGGTTTTGGTCACCCGCCAATCCAGCATTGCTGCCAGTTGCGATATCAGCATGACGCTAATGGCAGCATAGAAGAATAACGTAGCCGGATGCGGCAGGCGGTTACCGGCCCGTTCAATCCAGGCCAGCGCATTGGATGCAGTTTGATGTTTCATTACTGGGTTGTAACCTAAAGCGGGCAGAGGAACAAGCGTTGGCGAGAATTACTTTTTCTTCAAGGCCTGTTCCAAACGATCACATACTGTTTTGAGGATTTCGACACGCGCATAAGGCTTGTCATTGGCGGGCACCAGACTCCACGGCGCTTTACCGGTACTGGTACGCAGCACCATATCATTCACCGCATGAGCATAGGCATCCCAATTATCCCGGTTGCGCCAGTCATCTTCGGTGAGTTTATGCTGCTTCCAGGGAATTTCTTTGCGTTCTTCGAAGCGCTGTAGTTGTTCTTCAGGCGTAATATGCAACCAGAACTTGAGCAGTACGATACCGCTGTCGACCAACTCTTCTTCAAAATCATTGATCTCCTGATAGGACCGCATCCATTCATGT
>CALZIO010000122.1 GCA_945787785.1 uncultured Chromatiaceae bacterium | reverse complement strand
AGTAACATGCCAACGGCCTGTTGTTCATCAGATGCCAGCCAGATGTGAGTCTGAATCTGTTCTGACTGTTTGAAGTAATTTTCTATCGTGCGCGCTAAAGAACCATGGCTAAGCGAAACGATGCCCTGATAACGTTCCTCGCTTAGATTATCGATAGTAATAGTCATGTGGCCTTCGCCATAGGGGTTGTTTTTTTGTTCAGATAAAAGCGCTTCCTGCCACCTGGCCAGGCCGCGGATATGTTGGTTATTGTTGCATTGTGCTACCAGCATGTTGATCAGGCCGCTCGATTGGATTTGCATGATCAGCGAGCCTTCGAACTTGATGGTGGCGCTTAACAGGGCGCTGGCTACCAGGGCCTGACCTAACTGTTGTGCCACCGGGTCGGGATAGTCGTAGCGGTTTAGTGCCGTTTGATAACTGTTGCCAAGGTGAATAAAAATGCCGCGCACATGACTGTTTTCGAATAAAAAGCGCTGCAGGGTATCACTGTTGTGCATGAAAATTCCTGGGTGTGTCATTTGGGCGCGCAAGTATACAACATGCGCAGTTTAAGGATCGAAATCCACAATAATCTCATTATTTCCACATCGCAGCGGCACTGGTGTGAGCGACTGCCCCTGGCACGGCCCGGCTATACAAAACCCGTCTTCACAATTGAACAAGGCGCCATGCAGGCTACAGATAATGTGTTCTTGTTCGGCATCGAGAAATTGATCGGGTAGCCAATTGAGTGGTGCGCCGGTATGTGGGCAGCAGTTGAGAAATGCGCTGATTCCAGCTGCGTGATGGACGACAAAGGCGCCTGGTTGCGCTGCGTCTCTGCTCTCTATTTCGTAGCTGCCCGGGCAAGGCAATTGTTGTATGGGGATGGAAATCATGTGTTGGATGCAAAACAGGCGGCCAAGCCCTCTTCAAGTGTAGGGTAGGCCAGTTTGATATTTAGTTCGCGCAGCATTTTACTGTTGTCTATGCGCCGTGATTCATGCAAGTAGGAGAGCATGGCTGGTGAGAATTCTTGTTCGGCTTGTTGCCAACCAATTTCCATAGGCAATGGCAAGCCGGCATGTTTTGCCACGGCAATAAAATAGTCGCTCATGGTGCTGGGTTGGTTGTCGCAGATATTGTAAATCGTGTTATCAACGGGCGCTGTGGCTGCTGCCTGGCATACCAGGGCCAGATCATCGGCATGGATGCGGTTGCTGTAAGGCGCTTCATCGCGGCGTAGTACGGACATACCCTGGCGTATACGCTCCAAAGGTAATCGTCCGGGGCCATAAATACCGCTAACGCGCAGAATGACGCTGGCAACGTGATGTTGTTTTGCCCATGTTGTTAATGCCTGCTCTGCCGCCAGGCGTCGTTTGGCACGGTCAGTATCCGCAGCGATAGGTGTCTCTTCAGTCACCCATGCCCCTTTGCAATTGCCATACACACCAGTGGTGCTGATATACACAATGCGCTCAGGTAGGGCATTAGTCGGGATGGATTTAAGAAAGTTTTCCATGCGTGGGTCGTTCGCACCCAGTTGCGGTGGTGGGGCAAAGTAATAAACAATTGCCGCCGCGGTGGGGAGCTCACTCATGCTCTCCGGTTTATCCAGATCTGCCTGGATAGAGTTGATTTCGGCGGGCATTGAAATCTCGGCGTGCCGCCTCATTGCATAAACATGGGCGCCATCATTTAACCAAAGTTTGGCGACACGCTGGCCGATATCACCATAGCCGATAATTAATATCCTCTTCAGGGTTTTGCTCCTCTATTAAATGTTGGAGAATCTAGACTATTGTTTGTAGGGATAGCTTACTAGGGATTAATGATGAGTTTCAAAGTTACGCTTGAACCAAGTGGCCATAGTTTTACTGTGGAAGAAGATGAGGTTGTCTTGGATGCGGCCATCCGCCATGGCTTGTCGCTGCAATATGGTTGCCGCAATGGCGTTTGTGGCGCCTGTAAAGGCAAGGTGGTTGAAGGTGAGATTAAATATGACCATGGGATACCCGGCGCGATTAGCGAAGCTGAGGATGCCATTGGGCAAGTGCTGCTGTGTTCTGCAAAGGCAGTGACGGACATTGTGCTGGAAGTGCATGAGATTGGCAGTGCCAATGAAGTGCCGGTGCGCAAGATGCCATCCCGCGTAGTTAAAATGGAACGCCTGGCTGATGACGTAATGCGGCTCTATTTGAAGCTGCCCGATACCGAGCGTATGCAATTCCTGGCGGGTCAATATATCGATATCATGTTATCGGATGGCCGCCGCCGCAGTTTTTCCATCGCCAATGCGCCGCACGATGATGAGTTGCTGGAGATTCATGTGCGTCTGATTGAAGACGGTGAGTTTACTGGCCACGTTTTTGCTGGCATGCAGGAAAAGGACATTCTCCGTATCGAAGGGCCATTTGGCACCTTCACCCTGCAGGAGGATTCTGAACGTCCCATTATCTTTATTGCGGGTGGAACCGGCTTCGGACCGGTCAAGGGCATTATCGAGCACCTCTTTCAGGAAGGCATAACACGGCCAATTAGTTTCTATTGGGGCGCGCGTGCCAAGGCGGATCTCTATCTGGATGCATTGCCACAGGCTTGGGCGCAGCGAGACAATTTCAGTTATATCCCGGTGTTATCCGAGGCAAAGCCGGAAGATAATTGGCCGGGCCAAACCGGCCTGGTGCACGAGGCGGTAATGCAGGACTTTAATGATCTGTCAAAGTATGAAGTTTATACCAGCGGTCCACCGGCAATGGTCGAGGCGGTGCGTCAGGGCGTGATTTCAAAAGGCCTGGCCACGCAGCATTTCTTTTTTGATAGTTTTGATTTTGCCAGCGATAGCCAGCAATAGATAAATACGACACAGGTAGAATTACCTGTGTCGCTAATTGATTAATGGGCCGTTGATTCAGCCAGTGGTATGCTGGGACGCTGTGGACGTGCCAGTTGAATCATGCCGGTTTTTAGTTCAGGTTGCACGAAGTTGTCCGAACTCAGCGCCAAGCCGCGGCGATAACATTCCAGTGCCTGTGGCTGTTCATTCAAAAATGCCAGCAGATTGCCCAGCTCCTGATAGGTTTCGGCATTGGGAGTGATCTGCAGGCTCTCTTGCAGATATTCACGTGCCTGCTCCCATTGATGTGAGCGCATCGCCAGGCGGCCCAAGGTCAACAGCAGCACTGGATTGCCCTGGTGTTTTTTGAGCCAGTTGCGTGCCCGTGCCAGATGAATCTCGGTGTCACCGTCAAGCAGGCCATAAATATAGATCAGCGCATCGCTCCACTGCTTATTGAGCCGGGCATAAAGGATCTCTTCAACAGCATCGGCCTGGCCAAAGTTGATCATGCCGACGATGAAATCGGCAACGATGTCTTCTTTTTCGCGCACCTGTTTGGGCATTTTCTGCCATAGGTCCGATAAGGCCTTGGCATCTTTGTGTTGGCCGATATGTTTGATCATGCCGGAATAGGCTAAATGCTCGGTCTGATAATAGATGTATTGTGGTAAGACCTTGTTGTGTTTCAGATCAGGCAGTAAGGCTTTCAAGGCAGGCCAGTCCTGGGTATCGGTATAGAGTTTTGCCAGCAACTTCAGGGTGGCAGGACTCTTTTGCTCTTGGCTGGGTAAGCGTTTCAGCGTAGTAATGGCCTGATCGGCATGACCAAAATCCGACTGGATCTGGGCTTGAGCCAGAGTCAGCGCAAGCGAGTCCTTGGGGGCATTTTGTTGAGCTAGCTGAATGTAGCCATCACGGCGGGCTTCGATCCCCTGGCCTTGGGCAGCACGTGCAGCGCCCAGATAAGCTAGTGGTGCAAGTTCTTTATGATGCGCACTCTTGATGAACTGTTTTTCTGCTTCCTGCCACTGCCCCAGGTTGAGTTTCATCATGCCTTTTTCTAGCTGCTTGCGGCCGACATCGGCGCCATGGTACTTACGCCAGCGGCGTAGCCGTCTAGGCAGTAGTCCAGTGGCGATTAACAGACGAAATGCAACATAGAGCAGCACAAAGCCGAGCAGGATGGCGGCTGCGAACAGTGTGAAGCTGGTTTCTATAGTCCAGTCGCGGAAGGTGATCATGATGTAGCCAGGGTCCTGTATGGCATACACTGCCGCGGTGGCCGCGGCGATCAGTACGATGATAGTTAAGATGACCAATTTCATGACTCAGCCACCTCCACCTTTGTCGTGATGGCAGCATTTTGCTGGCTACTGCTCCACTCCTCCAGCGCCTTGAGCGAGTTGGAGATGTCAGGCAGGTTGGGCATCAGCTCAAGTTCCTGGTAAGACGCGATCGTGCTGAGCAAATTGGCCGTACTGGCGGCCGAGCCATCAAAATAGGTTTCAATCCACTGCGTGGCGGTAGCCAGGCTGTCATGGAATGTCTGGGTGTCTCTTTGCAACAGTGCCAGACGTGCAGTTTGCAACTTCAGACGCAGGTTTTGTTGCAGGAAGAAACGTTGCCCTGGCGGCAGCAATGCCGCGTTAGCTTCTTCACTTGTGCGACGCACAGTTACCAGACTCTTGATATCACTCTCGATCTTGCTGAATATGCTGCTGGATTCTTCTTGTTCTTGCTCGGTACCACCCTCTGCTTCCGCGCTGGTTGCAGGATCTTCATCTTTAAGAGGCAGACCAGTGACCGATTTTTCCAGTTGGCTTAAGGTCAGGGCGATGCCACTGATATCGTGGGTGGCGACATTGCGCAGGGCGATAATGTCATCGGTGATGATTTGACGTGCCTTTAATAGTGACGGGTCAGAGGTGTCGCTGAGACGCTGGTCGGCAGCCTCTAATGCCGCTGCCGCTGCCGCAGGATTGTGGTTAAGTTGGGCCTGATGGTTGGCGATTGTGATCAACTGGCGCGCTTCAGCTACAAGCATTTTATCTTCATCGTGGCTGGGAGTCGTTGGCTCACT
>CALZIO010000121.1 GCA_945787785.1 uncultured Chromatiaceae bacterium | reverse complement strand
TGGCAAACAGGGTTTTATTGATTATTTTTTGCGTATGGCTAAGCAATATCCTGGCAAGCGTGTCCACTTCAAACGGGTGATAGCAGAAGGAGATTACGTTGTGCTGCATTGTTTTCAGGAAGGGCCTGGGCTGAAAAATTATGCCGGTATTGATATCTTTCGTTTCGATGAGCATGGCAGAGTGGTGGAAGCAGTGCCGGAATTGTCGGCCAATAATAACACCATGTTTTAATGTGACTCCGTATTTCTCTCTTTGCTGATTCTACAATTCTTGATTGTTGTATTTGTGCAAATACAACCAAAAAATACCCATTGAAAACACTATAAAACAGTAAGTTATGATTGATACTCAATCTAAGTAATCATTCACATTTATTGTCTGTGGTACGTGTTTCACATCCAGATGCCTAACACATTGGCAAATACCGCTGAACTGTCTATAACTAGCTTGCATGACCAATAAGTAAGATGACGCTACAACTTAACAAGGGTGGCTAACAACATGCCGATCACTGCACCTGAAACAACTGAGTCGTTTGAATTAATGAATGAACAACTCAGTCAAAATGTTATTCGTATTCCGGTAGAGAGTGCGCAAACAGTCGAGATACGGTTTTCATCTTTATCCGCACGAGATCGATTTTATCCGCAGGAATGGTACAAGGTGCCGCTAATTTCGTCGCTTGATTCCAGCTGTTGTTATGAAATCAACCTGAAAGATATGGACCTTGCCGATGGTGCCTACGAGTACGAGTTTATACTCGATGACAATGATGACTATCCAGTGGCTGATCCCTATGCCGAGGAGATCACCCGGTTTGGTGGCTATCGAGGTATATTTCGAATCAAGAATGGCCAGCGTTTGCATTTGCCATTTTCCTGGCAGGATGAATTGTCAGATGATCACCCTTTGCCCAATAATAATCAGATCATCATTTACGAGATGCCGCTACGCTGGATGAGTACACCACCAGGCGAAACGGGTAGCTTACGTCAGATTGGACTAGGCACCTTTGACAAAGTAATTTTTGAACACCTGGATAATCTGGCAGAGTTGGGCATCAACACAATTGAATTATTGCCAGTGCAAGACTCGGCCGACACTCTCAACTGGGGCTATGGCACACGTTTCTTTTATGCGCCGGATATCGATATGGGCGCGCCCATCGATTTAAAATTTTTAATCAAATGCTGCCATCAGCGTGGTATTCGGGTGTTTCTCGATGTAGTGATGAATCATGCTCGCGAGTGTCCACTGGAACGCTTAGCAGAGAGCTGGTTTTTTCTAAATAGCCGCGATGAAGAACCTGGCAGAGGAGAGGATTATGGTGCGCGATTATTTCGTTATCGCGCCACCGGTGGAGACAATCGTTACTGGGCGCGCGAGTTTCATTATCAAATGGCAGCGTATTGGATTGAGCAATATCATATCGATGGTTTCCGGGTTGATGAATTTCGTGGTATTGATCACTGGGAATTTATTCAACAATTCAACGAGCATGCGTGGCAAGTTCATAGCAGCTTATTTCCGGAACGGCCATTTATTGTCATTGCAGAAGACTCATGGCGTCGTGCAACCATCACAAAAAACACACCCTCAAACCCCAATGGCCGCAAGGTGGTCGATGCCATGTGGAATTTTGCCTACCGCGATGAGCTTAGGCGTTTAATGCGTAACAACATTCACACCACCTGGGGACAACCAAGTCGGCGAGAAAGAATCGAGACACTAATTGGTGGCTGGCGTACCTGGAACGATATGGACCACAGCTTCAAGGAGGGATTTGAGGACTTGGCTCAGGCGGTCAATTACATCACCTCACATGATGTGGAAAAAGAAGGGGAGCAACGCTATTTCAACGCTGTTTTCTCACGCATACTGCAACAACGTGGACTGTCTGACGGTAATGTGGATGCTATTCGATATTTTGTAAACAATATCAGCCATCAGGATGGAGGGGTCCGACAGGCTCACCAGGATGCCCTGGATCAGGTACGCAGTGCCTTTGCGTTGTTGATGACTTCAGTGGGCATACCTATGATGTTGGCAGGCGAGGAATTTGCTGATTGTCATGACCTGGATCATGGTGACTGGCGTCTCAAGATGTCCGATCCGATTGATTGGCGCCGCGCCTACCAGCCTGGACATCAATCAGTTCGCACAATGGTGCAGTCGCTGGTGCAACTACGGAAACAGCATGTTGCCTTGCAACGCAATGAAGTGGAGTTCTACTATTTCCATCAGAGTATAAATGAGAATGATGGTGAGCGAGTATTCGCCTTTTGCCGCACGGCAGGCCAAACCCTTGGCAATAATCAACAAGTCATCGTCATAGCGAATTGCAGTGATAGATACTATTCCGAGTATTATATGCCCTGGTATTGGAGTCACCTAAATGACGTTCAGGAAATTCAGGAAATTGCAGCACCACTGACTGGCACGGTAACTGATTTTTATCCCCATGAGCAACGCGCGCGCTTTTCACTAGCCCCGTTTCAGGTGAGGGTGTTTAGTAGTTAGTGAGATAGGAAGCAGTTACGTTTTACGATTCTGTGTGAATGATGGGCCTGCTTGAATTAAACATAGTGTGCTACTTTATTGATAGCAATTAACTACCGTATCTACTGCTAACTATGGTTGACTCGCGATGCCGAAACAGTAAACATAGAGGGCTATTAATTTATAGTAACAATGACTGAACAACCAACTTGGAAGGAGATTTCAGTGAGTAGCCAGTCCGGTATCCTTGCCCCAGTGCCCAAACATGCGCGATATTTAGTATTTTCTTTTGAGTCTGGTTTATCCAATGCAGCCGAAGCCATTGCCTCACTCACCGATATCGTCGATGGTGAAAATACTGTAGTGGGTATAGGACCCTCTATGATCTCCGCCTTAAACAAGGAGATCCCCGGTTTACGTCCATTCGCCAGTATGGTTGGACCGGGATTCGATGTGCCTGCGACTCAACATGCATTGTGGTTCTGGCTGCGTGGAGATGATCGTGGCGAGCTGCTTCATCGTGCACGTGAAATCGAACAAATTCTTGAGATGGATTTTCAGATACAGGAAGTGCTGGACACTTTTATGTATCTTGATAGCCGGGATTTGACGGGTTATGTGGATGGCACTGAAAACCCTGAAGGTGAAAAGGCATTTGAAGCGGGAATAGTGCAGGGACAAGGTGCGGGACTTGATGGGGCCAGTTTCGTTGCAGTTCAGCAATGGACGCATGACTTCGACCTTTTCGATGCCATGACTCAAGAGGAACAAGATAATACTATCGGTCGTCGTATCAGCGATAACGAAGAGCTTGGCGATGCCCCCAAATCGGCCCATGTCAAACGCGCCGCACAAGAGAATTACGATCCTGAGGCCTTCATGGTGAGACGTTCCATGCCATGGGCGGAGGGAAATGAGGCAGGGCTAAATTTTGTAGCGTTTGGTAAATCCCTGGATGCATTTGAAATGATGATGGAGCGTATGGCTGGGCTCGAAGACGGTATTCCTGATGCTTTATTCAAGTTTACTCGACCTATCTCAGGCGGCTATTACTGGTGTCCACCAATGAAGGATGGCAAGCTGGATTTGACGGCACTTAAATCTTGATTGTTGTGGACGATATAAATCCGGAATAGACAGAATAAAGCAGGAAATTCTATGGTGGATTTTAATAAAGATGAAGGAGTCATCACCGCGCTGTTAGATCGATTAGAAAAATTTAGATTGCCAAGAGCAATCGGATTGAAGCAGCGGGTAGACAAAGGTGAAAAGTTGGCAGAAGACGACATCGTCTTTTTGAAACGTGTATTCAATGATGCTAACAATACCAGACAATTGGTAGGCAGACACCCTGAATGTCAAAACCTGGTTAGGCGATTAATCCACTTCTATCATGGCATCACTGAGCAAGCGCTTAAGAATGAGCAAAGACGTGATTACTAGCTCTTGCTGCGCAAATCAGTATTACTAAATTAAATAATTATCACGATACCTTGCGTTTTAAAACCTAAGAGCTAGAGTAATTAGTGTAGGTGATTTATCAGGAGGGGGATCGTGAGTAGCTGTGCCTTAGCAACTTTCATCCACACTATATATCAAAATTATTGGTCGCAGCGGAGCGGTGATTCACGCTGCGTAAACGAAAAGTAGAATGTGAGTTAAGCGATGGAAACTCGATTACATCCTCGTGAACACGTTGATATGAGTGTCATGTTGATTCAACAAGGTCATGTGTTTGCTTCAGCCAAAGCAGTTAATATGAGTAAAGGTGGAGTGTGTATTGAAAATCCGGAAGTACATCTGAATAAAGGACAAATCCTGAATGTCAATTTGTCCAAACCTGGTCACCCACGCGGTACCAGGCTCTATGCACGCGCTATGGTTATTCATACTGAACGCAACACTGTTGGATTAATGTTCTCAGGCAATGTGCCCATGAATGAATAGTGAATGAGCGGTTTTCTGGCCGCTCTTTTTACCTAAAAAAACTCGGTTTATTGAAATGGATCGATGAAAGTGCAGTTCATTATGTGATCGTTTTTCTAGTCCGGGCCATCGCAATCTTTACACTTCCCCGTTCCCAATTTGAAAGAACTTTCCAAGGTGTTCTTAAACAGCACCGATGGAAGGGCTTCGGAACGGGGTTATGTCAATTTGATTGATAGCAGCATCGAAACGGGCCTTACACGCGCTGCCAGAACTGGCGATAAAAATAATTACCTGAATTAGGAAAAGTTGGGTGGTTTTTTGAAAATCTTTACTATTATTGATTGATGTGGGGTCACTTTTTAACTGAATCAACCAATTTACATTTTACGGTTAATAACAGCTATGAATGCAATAGAAGAATATTCTATCCAGTGCCCTTATTGTGGTGAGTGTGCCACTTTACTTATTGAGTGTGCGATTTCACAACAATCATATGTTGAAGACTGCGGTGTCTGCTGTCAGCCAATATTGATTGATGTATCCATAACAAATGATTGTGATATTAATGTTATGGCAAATTGTGAAAATGCATAAAAAACAATAGTTAATAATAATAAAGTAATGTAGTTTTATACCTTATTGATCGCGCGCTGTTTACACTATGAAATATCGCTTTTGTATATTTAGA
>CALZIO010000120.1 GCA_945787785.1 uncultured Chromatiaceae bacterium | reverse complement strand
CTGGAATAATTACTCCGGTGCCTGTCTTTTCTTTACAGATTATAGGTCTGAGAAATTGCGTTACCGATATAAGCGGCGGGTGTCAGGCTCAACAGACGCTCTTTTTCCTGTTCTGGAATATCCAGATTATTAATAAAGGCCTTGAGACTATCCTGATCGATGCCCTTGCCGCGAGTGAGTTCTTTCAACTTCTCATAGGGTTTATCAATGCCATAACGGCGCATCACGGTCTGGATGGGTTCGGCCAGAACTTCCCAGCATTGATTCAGGTCTTCACCCAGGCGATCCGGATTGGCTTCCAGTTTTGAAATACCTTTCAGGCAAGATTGATAGGCGATACTGCCGTGGGCCAGGCCAACACCGAGGTTACGCAGCACAGTAGAGTCAGTTAGATCGCGCTGCCAGCGTGAGATCGGCAACTTGGCCGCCAGATGGGTAAAGATGGCGTTCGCCATGCCCAGGTTGCCCTCTGCGTTTTCAAAGTCAATAGGATTAACTTTGTGCGGCATGGTAGATGACCCAATTTCACCAGCAATGGTTCTTTGCTTGAAATAGCCAACCGAGATATAACCCCACACGTCGCGGCTGAAGTCGATGACGACAGTATTAAAACGTGCCACTGCGTCGAAGAATTCGGCGACATAGTCATGCGGTTCGATCTGGGTGGTATAGGGATTCCAGTCAAGGCCCAGGTTAGTCACAAATTTGCTTGCTATGCTTTGCCAATCAAGATCAGGGTAGGCAGACAGGTGGGCGTTGTAGTTGCCCACCGCGCCATTGATCTTGCCCAACATTGGCACCATCAACACTTGTTCTCGTTGACGTTTCAAGCGAAACGCTACATTGGCCATCTCTTTACCCAGTGTCGTGGGAGAGGCGGGTTGGCCATGAGTGCGCGATAACATCGGCATTTCGGCGTATTTATGGGCCAGGTCCGAGATTGCCTTGATCATATCATCCATCATCGGTAGCACGGCTTGAGTGCGTGCTTCACGTAACATCAGACCGTAGGCCAGATTGTTTATATCTTCTGAAGTACAGGCAAAGTGGATGAACTCACTGACCGCCTCGAGCTCCTTATTGCCGGTGATCTTCTCTTTGAGAAAATACTCCACTGCCTTTACGTCATGATTGGTGGTGCGTTCGATATTTTTAACTCGTTGGGCATCTTCAACCGTGAATTTTTCTGCAATGTCATTGAGCAGATTGTTGGCATGTTCACTCAGGGCGGGTACTTCTTCGATAGCAGGCTCGGCTGCCAGCATTTGCAACCAACGCACTTCTACCAACACGCGGTGGCGAATTAGACCATATTCACTGAAGATGGGACGCAGGTCAGCCGTTTTATTACCATACCGTCCGTCGATAGGAGAGATGGCAGTCAGTTCTGATAATTCCATGGTCATTCCTGTATTAGATAGTTTCGTTTAAGAGTTCTTTGGTTTGATTTAATAGCTTCTTGCGGCTAAATAACAAGCCGAGACGGCGGCCACCGCATTGGTACCACAATACGGTAGAGCGAATACCCGCTAACAGCAGCGCACGGACCTTGGCAGCATTATTGGAATTGCTGAGATAGCCCTGTTCGCCTTGAACAATGATTTTTGGCTGCAGGGTGCTGATGGTGTTGGAATAAAGCTCAGCCAGGCTGGCGATAACATTTTCATGGGTCACGGAACCGAAATGTTCCGATTGAGACTTGGCCATCTCCAGGCCACTGCCAAGTTTTTGCATTATTTCTGGATGTTTATCGAGCTTGCGTTCCAGATGCATCAGGGAAATGACGTATTTGGTTAATTCAATATCACGGTGATTGGTGGCATCACCAAACTGGTCGAGGATCGTATTCAGCCCTAAGGTCATCGCGGGGATCGATCCATAGACTTCTTCTGTTGTATCAGGGTTAGTGACAAACAGGGTTTTTATACTGGCTTCAAAGTCAGCGACATCGATATTGCCACTGCGCGCCACCTGCTGCACCTGTTTAACTACCTGCCAGATGCCGGAAAATGCCAGAACTTGCTCTCGATAACTGTGTTGCATCTCTTCCCCAAATTATCCTACGTTTGCTTTTATATTCTGATGGCTGGCAGTAGTTTCTATTACGCCACCGCCAATACATTCATTATCTTTATAGAATACGACTGACTGCCCCGGTGTGACCGCCCGTTGCTGGTGATCAAATTCAACCTGGCAACGATCCCCTTCAATCCAGGTGATAGTACAGGGCTGATCAGGTTGGCGATAGCGCGTTTTGGCTGCACAGCGAAGGGGTGCAGCAGGGGCTGCGCCAATCGTCCAGTGTAATTTACTCGCCTCCAGGCTATTACTATAAAGCAAAGGGTGTTCACCTTGGGCGACCAACAGAACATTGTTGTCCAGATCTTTACCCACAACAAACCATGGGTCCCCGCTGGAATCCTTGCGCCCGCCGATACCAAGTCCCTGGCGCTGACCCAGGGTGTAATACATCAGACCGTCGTGATTGCCGATTAATTCGCCTTCCGGCGTGCGCATTTCACCCGGTTGCGCTGGCAGGTATTGGCTGAGAAATTCCTTGAACTTGCGTTCGCCAATAAAGCAGATGCCGGTAGAATCTTTCTTGGAGGCGTTGACGAAGTTGTTTTCTTCAGCAATTTTGCGAACCTCGGGTTTGGTAATGTCACCCAGCGGGAATAGGGTATTGGAAAGCTGTGCCTGACCCAGGGTGTAGAGGAAATAGGTCTGATCTTTGTTCTGGTCGGCTGCCTTTAAAAGACGATAATAACCGTCGCTGTACTCCACCTTGGCGTAGTGGCCGGTGGCGATTTTGTCAGCACCATGGGCCAGGGCATAATCAAGAAAGGCCTTGAACTTGATCTCTTTGTTGCATAACACATCAGGATTAGGTGTGCGGCCAGCCTTGTATTCTTCGAGAAAGTAGGCAAACACGCGGTCCCAATATTCGGCGGAAAAGTTGACACCATCCATCTCCATGCCGATCTGCTCGCAGACATCCATAACGTCCTGTGAATCCTGCACTGCCGGGCACTCACCGTCTGGGTAATCCTCCCAGTTTTTCATGAACAGGCCGCTCACCTGGTGGCCTTGCTGTTTCAATAGCAGCGCCGTGACAGACGAATCAACCCCACCTGACATGCCGACGATGATACGTTGTGGGGTGTTTTGAGCCATGAAATCTGAAAACCAGTGCAAAAAGAGGACGTATTTTAATATAAATCGGAGGCTTACGCAGAATACGAGGTTAAAGTGAGGTTTCTGCTATTATCTCGACCCTACCCATAGCGGATGAAACCGTGTCGAAAACACTTACATAATACAATCAATAAGTAAGAGGGTAGATGCTAACTATTTATAACATAAGAAAAAGCTAATGAAGGTATGTTTTTTGCATCTTTACGTTAAAGCGTTTCGCATTTGGAGAACATCCTTCTTTTTGAAATTTAGAAATATATACAGAGGTCGCACTCACGTAGTTAGACTTTGATGGCATCCAGCATCTTTTTGATAATTATAAAAAAAATCAAATAAATTAAGTGAATATTGTTCTATCAGGCTGCTAAGTCAGGCCGACCATTGTCGACCTTGAGTTTTTGTTGGTATTAAAAATTAAAATCATCCACCCCCACGTATATTTGTTGGTTGTGGTTTAGGTAAGAGAATTCGTTGTTATGAAAAACACTACACCCGTCCTGCGTCTGTGCAGTTTAATGCTCGCATTCATGTTATCAGCGATGGCATCCGGGTCAGTATTCGCCGGCGCGACTTATCTGACCACCACTGATAATGAAAATGAAGAGGGTGCTGGAATTGCAGATGGAGATATGGATGATTTTATAGATCGCCGGAATGATCGTGCTCCAATTGAGTTCAATATTCACGTTAACGGTTCCTTACCTGATGCTTCCGCCACCTTAACCATTTATGCCTGGGATGTCGATGAAGAGCAAGGCGAGATCGATGAAATTTACTTCAATGATAATCCGCTCAGTGGTTATCTGCGTGGTGAAAAAAGAAAATGGAGTACCAGCGCCTTTGAATTGAGACCTGAGTGGGTTGTTTCGGGTAAAAATCTGGTCAAGATCGATAAAAGTGCTGGTGGTAATGGAACGAGTACCAAAAATTGGAGTACTAAAGTTGACTGGGGCCAGTTGCTATTGGACGGCGGAGCCGCGGACAAAGGCTATGCCAGCGATGTTGACGTTACCAATTACAGTATTGATAGTGACTCTGTGACAATCAATACCACCGCTACTATGCAGTCTATTAGCGGTGGCAATTATGAACTTGAAATCAGTCTGATACATCCTGATGGCAGTGCCAGCGGTATAACTTCAAAACAGTTGACTGTATTGCCAAATGAATCGGTTCAAGTCAATCATTCTGTTACTTATGCTCTGGGGATTGAAAGTGGATTTTTCACAATCCAGGCTCATCTTTTTTATGACAATAACGGAGTGCTTGAACAACAGAACATTGAAACGTTTAAGTTCTATCATGAAAAAGATAGTGGACCAATTGACGTTGATAACGATGGTCTTACCAATGCCAAGGAAAAGAGTATAGGTACAGATCAATTTAATCCCGATTCCGATGGCGATGGGGTGGTGGATGGTACTGAAGTAGGAGCGGATGCCAGCAATCCGAAAGACGAGGACAACGACGGGATAATTGATGCCTTAGATCCTTGTGCGCCAAATCCAAATCATGCTGCTTGTTTGGTGCTGGACAACGACGGTGATGGTCTGAATAACGGCCAGGAGACGGAATTGGGGACCGATCCGGATTCAATCGATACCGATGGCGATGAGATACTGGATGGCATTGAAATAGGAAAGGATGCCAGCAATCCAAAAGATGAGGACGACGACGGGGTAATCGATGCCTTAGATCCTTGTGTGCCGAATCCAAATCATGCCGCTTGTTTGGTGCTGGACAATGATGGTGATGGCTTGAATAACCGCCAGGAGGCGGCGTTGGGTACTGACCCGGATTCAAAGGATACCGATGATGATGGGATCAATGATGATATCGAAATCGGTAATCTAACTACTCCTAAAGATTCTGACATTGATGGTGTCATTGACGCACTCGAATCTAACAGCAACGACAATGATAATGATGATCTGGCGGACG
>CALZIO010000119.1 GCA_945787785.1 uncultured Chromatiaceae bacterium | reverse complement strand
ACATGGTTTAGGTTCCAAATAAACGTTTCAGAAAGCCCTTTTTCTCAGTATCGAGAAAGCGCATGGGGCGGTCATCGCCGAGAAAGCGACTGATGACATCCTGATAGGCCTGTCCACTGTTACAGACCTCATTGCGCACTACCGGCACACCGGAGTTGGAGGCCTGCAATACGGCCTCGGACTCAGGGATAACACCGAGCAGATCGATGCCCAACAAATCCTGTATATCTTCGATGCTAAGCATTTCTCCACTTGCCACACGTGAAGGTGAATAACGGGTAACGACCAGGTGTTCCTTGATCGGCTCCAAGCCTTCTTCTGCCCGTTTGGACTTGGCAGCGAGGATACCCAGGATGCGGTCCGAATCGCGTACCGATGACACCTCCGGGTTTGTGACAACCAAGGCCTCATCGGCATAATAGAGCGCCATCAAGGCACCTTTTTCGATACCGGCAGGGGAATCACAAATGATGAAATCAAAGCTCTTGCGTAGTTCATCCATCACCTTGCCGACACCTTCTTTTGTGAACGCATCTTTGTCGCGTGTCTGTGAGGCTGGCAAGATGAAGAGGTTGTCATGAGCCTTGTCACGGATCAGGGCTTGTTTCAGACTCGCTTCGCCGTTGATGACGTTGACAAAGTCATAAACCACGCGGCGTTCGCAGCCCATGATCAGGTCCAGATTACGCAGGCCCACGTCGAAATCGATCACCGCAGTTTTGTGGCCTCGCATAGCGAGGCCAGTGGCAAAGCTTGCGCTGGTGGTGGTCTTACCAACCCCACCTTTGCCAGATGTAACAACTACAACCTTAGACAAGTTATGTCTCCTTTAAAGTTATACAAAACCAAGCCCCTTGTTGTCCGCAGCATCGTGCGGGCATACCCATCATTGAGTCAGGGGCGAAACCTTAATATGTGTATCATCCAGAAAAATGCGAACCGCCTTGGTGTAGATTTCTTTTGCCGGCCCGTCTTCAAATACCTGATAGTTTCCTGCAATGGCGACCAGCTCGGCCTCCATCGATTGGGTAAAGATGCTGGCGTTGCGATCGCCCTGAACCCCAGCCAGGGCACGACCGCGCAAAGGTGCATAGACATGGATATTGCCGTCGGCAATGACCTCAGCACCCGCGTTGACCGCGGCCAACACGATCAGGTCGCCGCCTTGGGCATAGATTTGCTGGCCCGAACGCACCGGTTGCCGCACCACCTTAGCAAGGTTGTTGCTGGCCGAATCAACGTGCTTATTACCCGGCCTGGATGTCGCGGGCACTTGATTTGAAGGGGGAGTGCGTTCGCGGATTGATGTGGTGGCACTTTCCCCCTTCAAGACTGCAAGACCCGCCTCGATTGCTGCGTTGGCCTGTTCAGGGTTGGCGTGCTTGACACCCACAGGGACCAAGTGAGCCTGTCGCAGCAAAGCGTTGAGGGCGGAAAAATCCAGCACCTCGGCCTTATCATCAAGATAATCCAATTCAATGACCACAGGTGCGTGTTCGAAAAAGCGCAGGTGTTGGGCCAAACGCTGAGACAGATCCTTGGTGATCAGCTCCATGTCGGTGCTTCGCAGTCGCAGCACCGGCAGGGTAAACATCGAGCCTTTAATCTCAATCACTGGAGATGCGGATTCTGGTAGCGCCGAATCAGATACCTCTGAACGGTGCGCGGAAGTGATATTAAACTCCAGATCGAGGTTTTCTTTGACAGGCAGCTTGGCTCCCCCGATATTTACATCAGACTTCAATCTTTTACTCCAAACACGGCTGAAAACATGGTTTAGCACCATAAACACGGGGCGGGACTTTAGCATAAGGCGTCGATCTTTGGGCAACAAAAAATTGTCTTTCATAGCCGCTGTCTAAAACGACTATCTGAACGGTCCCTTCTATTGATAAAATGAGTGGCGCTATTCTCATTTGTCGATGAAATGACCATCATTACCCGTTTTTCAACCAAGCCCCAAGAAAGCGAGCTGCCAACTGCGTTCCCAAGTCCGTTTGGTGCGACACCGCATGCGATTGCTAGGCAAGCCGCTGTGCAATTGCAGGCATGGCTGTCTACCCAGTCAAGCTGGCTGCACGATTTCGATTCAGTTGATGGTGGCAAAATGTTTGGTGTGTTGGTGGTTAGGGATCGAAATGATCGGGTAGGGTTTGTCTCCGCCTTTTCCGGCATGCTTGCTGGGCAGTGGCAATTGCCGGGCTTTGTTCCCCCTGTATTTGATCAGAGGCAGCGCCAAGCCTTTCTGCCGGCGGGTGAAGCCAAACTTGCCGATTATGCCAAACAGATAGATGCGTTACATAACAGCGCCGAACGTTGTGATCTGCGTACACAGTTAAATCAGCTAAGACAGCAGCGGGATGTTGACATCAAGGCGCTGAAGCAGGTTCATAAGGCCCGCAAAGCACAGCGTCGTGAACAAAGAAATTTGGCCAAGGCTGACGCCACCGACGAGCAGGATAAACTGCTTGCCCAGCTCTCTTTCGAAAGTCAGCAAGATAAACGTGACCTCAAAGAGATCAATGTGCAGTGGAATGCCAGGTTGGCGGTCGTTCAAGAAAGGTTGGATATCATTGAAGGCCAGATAGCCGCCTTAAAAAAGGCCCGTTCTACACTTTCAAACAGCCTGCACAAAAAGGTTTTTGCCACCTATACACTTAGCAATCGCCTGGGCGAACAAAAAACGATTAGCCACTTTTTTGAAGACCGCCATCTACCGAGTGGTGCGGGAGATTGCGCGGCACCGAAGCTGCTTCACTATGCCCATCAACACGAATTAACGCCGCTGGCCTTGGCCGAGTTTTGGTGGGGCGCGGCGCCGAAACAGGGGGTTCGTCATCATGGCCACTATTATCCCGCCTGTCGTGGCAAGTGCCATCCGATACTCCCATTTATGCTTAAAGGTCTTGAATTGAAATCACACACATTGCTGGGCGGAAACTTTCATGACCCTAATGCCCCGGCGACGGTTTATGAAGATAATGACCTGGTGGTGGTTAACAAACCGAGTGGTTTGCTATCGGTACCGGGAAAAGAGGTACAGGACTCTGTGCTGACACGCTTGCAGGAACGCTATCCAGACGCGACTGGCCCTTTGTTAGTGCATCGGCTCGATATGTCAACCTCGGGCCTGTTACTCGCGGCCCAAAACGCCGAGACACACAAAGCCTTACAACAGCAGTTCGAGCAACGTAGCGTTGAAAAACGCTACATGGCATTGTTGTCAAAAAGGCTACCGGAACATCAGGACAAGGGCAGCATTGAACTGCCGTTGCGTGTAGACCTGGATGATAGGCCGCGCCAAGTCGTCTGTTTTGCCCATGGCAAAACAGCCAAAACCCACTGGCAGGTGATTGCAAGACAACAGGCGACGACGAAGGTTTATTTCTATCCAGTGACCGGGCGCACGCACCAGCTGCGTATGCATGCCTCGCACAAAGATGGGCTCAATGCACCGATCGTGGGGGATGAGCTTTACGGCGAAGCAGGGCAGCGATTATTGCTACATGCGGAGCGTTTACGCTTTACCCATCCAAACACAGGTGAACGAATTGAGGTGAGCGCAGCGGCACCCTTTTAGCGCCAGTATGAATCTTAGGTCTAAATCCGATATACCGCCCCCCTAAGTATGTCTAGCAGGTGGTTCTGCCGCAAATAGTTCATCAGTCCGAGAAGATTCTGTTCGCAACCAGGCTATCAAAATGTAAGAAAATGATCTTTAATTGTTTCGAGTTTAAGTTAGGTTAAACTCGCAGAATTCCACGATATTTAATGTGGTTGTTAGGGTTTATAATTTATTTTTAATTCCTCATGAAGCGAATGTTCAATGGGGAATGTATTTGTTTGGGGGAGCTATGCTGATAAAACAAAAATGGACGTTGTTTATTTTTAACCTACTTGTCACGCTTTCGTGCGTCGTATTTCTACCGACTTCAAATGTAGCCGCTCAGATAGAAAGGCCCGATGCTGATGCCAATCATATTCAGAACGAATTGTGTGAAGGAGACTTCGACGGAGATGAAGATGTCGATGGCACAGACTTAACCTCGTTCTCTCAACATTTTGGTAGGACAAATTGCCTGCTTGGCTCCCAATGCAACGGTGATTTCGATAACGATGGCGATGTTGATGGGGTCGATCTATCAATCATTTCAGAGAGTTTCGGCAGAATCGATTGCTCAACCCTTTTACTCGAAGATGTTTTCTCACCGATAACGTTCCAAAGGCCCGTGGCAATGGTGCAGGCCCCAGGAAACAATTCGATATTTTATGTGGTTGAGCAGACAGGTAAGGTCATTCTTTTTGATCGAAACAATGCCGTGGTGACTAAAGGCGAGTTTATCGATATAGAGGATAGAGTCGACATGAATCGGGAGAAAGGTCTGTTGGGCATGGCGTTTCATCCTCTCTTTTCTGAAAACGGAAAAGTCTATCTCTCTTACACGGGCACATGCCCAAGCGGCGGGGTATGTTCGTATATATCAGAATTTTTGCTCATGTCTGGGCAACACGCGTTAGACCCAAATACTGAACGTGAATTGATACGTCTCGAACAACCTTTTAATAATCACAATGGTGGGCAGATTACCTTTGGACCTGATGGTATGCTTTATATCGGATTTGGCGATGGTGGGTCCGGAGGCGATCCACTGAATCACGGTCAGAATACTAATACCTTGCTTGGGGCTTTGTTACGAATTGATGTGGATGGTAATACTCCGTATGGAATACCAGAAGATAACCCCTTCAGCGATGGCAAAGCTGGTCGACCTGAAATTTACGCTTACGGGCTTCGGAACCCGTGGAGATGGAGTTTTGATCGAAACACCCTAGAGCTTTGGCTTGCAGATGTGGGCCAGCATTCATGGGAGGAAGTTAACATTATAAAACCAGGTGGTAACTACGGCTGGAATATTCGTGAAGGAAAACATTGCTACAGCGCAGTGGAATGTAATACCACTGGCTTAATCGACCCCATTGCCGAATATTCACATTTGGAAGGCAACTCCATCACTGGTGGCTATGTGTACCGCGGCGCGCTGATAAATGCTTTACAGGGGGAGTATGTTTTCGGTGATTATGGTAACGGCAGAATATGGGGGATTACCCCAGATGGGCGAAGGCGCACATTAATTAGGGACAGTGGATTTAGCATCTCATCCTTTGCGGAAGACCAAGATGGCGAGGTTTTCGTTTTGGATTATTTTGCAGGGAAGGTGTTGCAGTTAGTTGTAAAATCGCAAAATACTCAATAAACGGATAATTAACTGCATTGCTCAGAGTATATGGGGACAGACCACGATAGATTTGGCTAAACACCCGCATTCGTGAAAGAGAGGGGAGTATTCATTAATGCGTAAAAGGCTGCTAATTCTATATTGCAGACCTTTGTGGAGGAGGGCTAATCGAATACATCTTTAA
>CALZIO010000118.1 GCA_945787785.1 uncultured Chromatiaceae bacterium | reverse complement strand
ATTACAACAGATGTTTTTGAAATTGGTGTGGTAACTAAACTATTGCAGGGTTGGGGTGAACAAATTCTCACTGTGATATTGGAAGATGGACCAGATCTCTTTTTCAAAACACTGCTTTTTTTCCTTATCATATTTGTCTTCCGTAAACTTGCAAACCTTGTTCAAAAAATAATTGAACGTGGATTAAACAAGGCAAATTTGCGACTCTCCCAGTTACTGCGTCGCATGATTGTGTCCATCGCAAGAAATATCGTGATTGTGCTTGGCATACTAATCGCGCTTTCTCAAGTTGGTATTTCACTTGGGCCGTTGCTTGCTGGATTAGGTGTGGTTGGTTTCGTTGTCGGTTTTGCATTGCAAGATACACTATCTAATTTCGCTTCTGGCTTGATGATATTAATCTATCGACCATTCGACGTCGGTGATGTTATTGAAGCCGGTGGTGTATTTGGAAATGTCAGCCATATGAGTTTGGTCAATACCACGATCATGACTTTTGACAATCAGACAATTGTTGTACCAAATAATAAAATCTGGGGCGATGTAATTAAGAATGTTACAACACAAAACATCCGTCGTGTCGATCTGGTCTTTGGCATCTCGTACAGCGATGATATTCCTAAAACTGAACAAGTTTTGCAGGAGATCGTCGAGACACATGACAAAGTTCTGACTGATCCTGAGCTAGTCATTAAATTACATGAACTTGCGGATTCTTCAGTGAACTTTGTTGTTCGCCCTTGGGTGAAAACAGACGACTACTGGGATGTCTATTGGGATATCACACGGGAAGTCAAAATGCGCTTTGATAAAGAAGGCATCTCGATTCCTTTCCCGCAGCGGGATGTGCATTTATATAACGAGACGGCCACATAAGAAAGCTGCCGCCTTCTCACTTAAAGAAGTAACAATCTTTTAACAAAATCTGTCTAGTTAATCCGAGTTGTCAGTGCTATGTTGGCGAAGCGGGGGATGATTTCTAAAACAATTACACTCATTGTCTGTTTAGTTAATACTATCCAGCCATGCACAAAATATAACGAACACTATCGATAGAGGTATGAAAAAAATATGAGAATTTTAAACATAATTTTTATAAGTATTTTTGTATCAATAGGGCTAATTATAAATCATGCCGCCGCATACGATAACGCAAGTGTTTTTGCTCCCGGCATGTTCACAGCAAAGTCAATCCATTCTGGCAAACCAACACAAACTCTAATAAATAATGTTCATATTTTTGATGGCAAGAATGAAGAACGGATTATGAATGCCAACGTGTTAATCGAAGGCAATACAATTAAACATGTATCTCAAGACCCTATTGTTGCAGATGGCGCTAATATCATCGACGGCGGCGGCCGCACACTAATGCCCGGGATGATCGATGGCCATGCGCATGTAATGATAAACGCTGACTTCGGGCCGGTTGAGCGAGACATGGATATCACCGACATCTCTTACAATGCAGTGATTGTGGCAGAGCGTTTTCTCATGGATGGATTCACTGCGGTGCGCGATATGGGTGGCCCTGCTTTTGGCTTGAAGCGAGCAATTGATTCTGGAAAAATCGTGGGGCCACGTCTCTACCCATCCGGTGGATTCATTTCCCAAACCTCAGGTCATGGGGACTTCCGAGATCGAGCCGATCCCGGATTTAGCATTCATGATGATGGTGACCTGTCTAATTTTGAACGCATGGGGATTGGTAACGTGGTAGATGGCGTCCCTGAAGCACTTAAAGCAACGCGTCTCAATCTTCGCAATGGCGCAACTCAGATTAAAATAATGGGTGGTGGAGGTGGATCATCTCGCTTCGATCCGATTGATACAACCCAATTTTCTGAGGATGAAATCTGTGCCATCGTAGAAGCAACCAAGGACTGGGGTACCTATGTTGCTGCTCACACCTTCACAGATCGTGCAGTCAATCGTCTGCTTGATTGCGGTGTAAAAACATTCGAACATGGCTTCTTTATTTCTGAAAAGACCATGAAGCGTATTGCCAAGGAAGGGGGCTACGTCGTGCCACAAATGTGGGGGATTTCGCCTGACCTGGCCAAGAACCCATTGATGCCAGCAGACAAAATACCTATGGTGCAGGCGTTGGGTAAAAAATTTGCAGATTTCGGCCGTAATCTGGTCAAAAACAAGGTGAAAGTAGTATTTGCCTCTGACTATGTCGGTAAATTCGAAGATGCAGAACGGGCGCGGCGTTATGAACTTTGGTGGCGTACCCAGACATTTGACAGTAACTTTGAGGTATTAAAACAGCTTACCTCTGTCGCTGGTGAGATGCTGGCCATGTCTGGACCTCGCAATCCCTATCAGGAAGGGAAACTTGGCGTCATTGAGGAAGGGGCATATGCAGACTTATTACTTGTTGAGGGTAATCCGCTCAAAGACATTACTGTCATTGGTGGAACGGATAAATGGTTTGATGCCAACCCCGAATGGAAGCCTATCGACACCATCGATCTCATTATGCTAAACGGAGCGATCTATAAAAATACCTTGTAACTCGGGTTTTGAATTAAGGGCCGTATTAACATCTTATATTTAATCAACTATTGGCCGTGCAATAAAACCAGGGACACTAATGTTAAGGCTTGTTGTTACTCACACTGCATGTTTGATTCTTATTATTGCCATGTCAGTGGGTTTAGCACAAGCATCAAACTTCGGCGGGCCGGGTGCAGTTGGTAATACCATTGAGGATGACCGGACACAGTCTGGCGAATTTGGCAAAAAACTTTTGCAGTCCTGGTATGAATGGAAGGATAGCTTACAGGAAAACAGGGGCATATCGTTAAGCGTTGACTATACACCTCTATTTCTAAGATCCAGCCAAAACGGCAACAGTGGCGAGAACACGGCATCGTCAGGCATGTTGCGTTTCTTTGGCTCCTGGGATCTTGTTGGTCTTGGTAGCAAGAATACGGGCTCCCTGGTTTGGAAAGTCGAACATCGCCATAAGTATGCTGATATCAGTCCGCAGGCGTTTGCTTTTGATCAAGGTTTCGTTGGGCTAATTGAGCCGCCTTTTAGTGATCAGGGTGAGCGCTGGACCAATCTGCACTGGCGCCAACGTTTGAATGACGGCAAGACCACCATACTCGCCGGCATGCTTGATGTCACCGACTTTGTCAATGTGTATGCACTCGCCAGTCCATGGACCGGGTTTTTCAATTTTGTATTCAGCACCGGCAGCGCGACAATCTTTATCCCCAATGATGCTGCAATGGGAGCGGCAGGCGGCGCCATGCTTTCAGAAAATATCTTCATCATTGGTAGCCTTGTTAACGCCTATACTGATTCAACCAAGCCGTTTGACACCGTTGATAACTTTTTTAGTGACAATGAATATTTTTCAAGCATTGAGCTGGGCTGGACAAAATCACAAGGACGAATCTATCTCGATAATGCTCACTTAACATTGTGGCATGTAGATGAGAGTGACCCTGCCGGAACGCCTGGCGGATGGGGTGCAGCGTTTAACTATTCAATGTTCTTTAACGATAAATATCTGCCTTTTATTCGCGGCGGCTACGCTGATGATGGCGGCACCCTGTTGCAAAAGTCATTAAGCCTGGGGTTTGGTTACAACACCTTTGGTGGGCGAGATCAGCTCGGCATGGCCTTTAACTGGGGAGAGCCCAATGAAAACAGTTTTGGAACTGGTCTCAAAGACCAGAAAGTCTATGAAGTCTATTATCGATATCAGATAACACAACAACTAGCAATCACACCAGACATTCAGTTCATTCTTGATCCGGCATTGAATCCAACTCATGACGAGCTATGGGTGTTGGGTCTTCGCTTGCGTTTGGCGCTGTAAATTGCCTTGGTGTTAGTAAAGGGTGATGATAAATCATTATCATCACCCTTATATTCTTATTAACTTATTTTATAGGATCAAAAGAAAACTTCTGTCCCCCAACAGAGGCTTCATACATCAGGCCACCTTTTGCGTATGTGAATACTGCCATACCTTTATGGTAGGTTGATTCTGCCTGTTTGCCAGCACTACTGCCTCCAGAAGCACCTGCGCTTGTACCCGTCGATCCGGCACCCGCTTGGGCGCTCGCCGTAATCGCCACGGCCGTGGCCTGTGCGCCAAACTCAAAATTACCACTGGTAAAGTCGTTGTATGCGCGATCATCCTCGAAAAAAATTATCTGGTTGAATGCCTGACCGCCAGCCTGAAACCCGATAGTGACCTGGGACATGCTTGTCTTACCGGTTACATTACCACCTTTATAAACCTGACCTTTGCCATGGGCGCCACCAATTCCCAAGCCACCTTTGCCGATTGTTGGAAAAATCGCATAGCCATAAGCATTATTAAAAAATGGTTGCGTTTGCTCGGCCCGCTTAAATGCTTCTATAGCCGCACCATAATCGTCAGCCGCATATGTTAGTGAAGAAAGCATCCCCAGAGCCGGAACAAGTAGAGATATTATTCTTTTCATGGAACTACTCCTCCTTAAGTTTTATTGTGTAATTGCACGGTATACTATACGGGTTAGGAAATTCATGCGGGGTTTTTGAATTTACAGTAGATAACTTTGAACCCATGGAGGGAGGAATGGATTATGACACTTACTAAAAAACTGGCAGCAGAATTTATTGGTACATTTTGGCTAGTGCTTGGGGGCTGTGGAAGTGCGGTACTCGCAGCTGCCTTCCCTGAAGTAGGCATTGGCCTGGTTGGCGTTTCATTTGCGTTTGGTTTAACTGTTTTGACGATGGCCTATGCGATTGGGCATATTTCCGGCTGTCACTTGAATCCTGCCGTGTCTATCGGACTTTGGGCGGGCGGACGCTTTGATGCTAAAGAGTTGATTCCATATATTGTCACCCAGGTCATTGGCGCGACGGTTGCAGCTGGCGTTTTATATATGATTGCCAGCGGAAAAGCCGGATTTGAGTTGAGCAGTGGCTTAGCATCCAATGGTTATGGTGAGCATTCACCCGGTGGTTATTCATTGACGGCTGGTTTAATTACCGAAATCGTTATGACATTTGGTTTTCTTATTGTGATCTTGGGTGCCACTGACAAGCTTGCCCCAGCCGGTTTCGCTGGCATTGCCATCGGATTAGCGCTGACCTTAATTCACCTGATAAGTATTCCTGTAACCAATACATCAGTTAATCCGGCACGGAGCACAGGGCCAGCCTTATTTGTCGGTGACTGGGCATTATCACAATTATGGTTGTTCTGGGTTGCGCCAATCATTGGTGCCTTAATTGCAGGTTTCGTATATCGTTGGCTTTCAGCTAAAGATTAGGGACACTCTGATTAAGACTTTAGAAGAAATGTCGGATCAGCTCCTTGCGGAAGTCGAGCTGGACACAGTTGAGTTTTCTGTTTTGGAAGGACGTGCTGCAATACATGGGCTTGTGATCAAGCAAGCCGAGGAGTTTCAATCTGAACTTCCTGCCCTGAAGATTAAACAGCTAAAGTTTCCCGCATTCACCTATGCGACCATACGTAGCAATGCGGCAATAAATGAATTATGTGTAGGTTTGCCCGGTTTAGGGCAAACGCTAACAAAATCTTTGTCAAGCGCGGCTTG
>CALZIO010000117.1 GCA_945787785.1 uncultured Chromatiaceae bacterium | reverse complement strand
TTCAGGTGGATTTGCACTAATTCTGCTGGATCTTGATAGATTCAAGGAAACTAACAATACGCTTGGTCACTACACAGGGGATAAGCTACTAAAACAAATTGGCCCACGGCTGCAGCCGCTAATGGAATATGTTAACGGTGAATTGATGCGGCTGGGTGGTGATGAATTTCTAATACTATTGAATGGTGTGGGTGACCGGGAGGATGTTAGTGCCATAGCCACTGACGTGTTAAAGGCGCTTGAACAACCGTTTTATATTGAGGGCATGCGGCTGGAGTTTAGCGCAAGCCTGGGCATCTCAATTTATCCTGAAAATGGTAAAACATCTGAATCATTGTTGCGCTGTGCTGATGTTGCCATGTACCAGGCTAAAGAAAACACTGGTGGTTTTGCATTTTACCAAGCTGAAAAAGATCGACATTCACCACGCCGATTGGCGTTAATGTCTGAGTTGCGTTCCGCTATTACAGACAATCAATTGTGCTTGCATTACCAGCCTAAAATAGATTTGCATAAACAAAGTTTGAATGGGTTCGAGGCGTTGGTGCGATGGCAACACCCGGTTCATGGTCTAATCCCCCCAGTACAGTTTGTTCCGTTTGCCGAAATGGGTGAATCAATCCGTCCCTTGACCTATTGGGTGATTGAGGAGGCGATAAAGCAATGTGCGGGTTTGCATGCGCGGGGGATCAAAACCAATATGGCGGTCAATTTGTCTACTCGTAACCTACTTGATACAGGTTGCAAAGACTGGCTTGAGCGATTATTGAATAGATATAAATTCGAACCAAGTTTTCTCGAGCTTGAAATAACTGAAAGCGCATTAATTAATGATCCAGATAGGGCGGTTGAAAATCTTCGTTTGATTCAGTCAACGGGGGTGCAACTATCTATCGATGACTTTGGTACTGGCTATTCTTCTATGTCATATTTGAAACGTATGCCAATTCATTCGCTCAAGATAGATATGTCGTTTGTGCGTCAAATGCTCGAGAGTGAGCAGGATGCTGTTATCGTTAAATCGACAACGAACTTGGCACATAACCTGGGTTTGTCTGTCGTAGCAGAAGGCGTTGAGGATAATGAGACGCTGGAAAAATTACATGAAATTGGTTGTGATAAAGCTCAAGGCTATTTTATCGGGAAGCCAATGCCGATCGATCAAGTTTTAGAGTGGGTGGAGGACTCGCCCTGGGGTTCTGAATGATCAGCTATCTAGGTTGGTCATGATTGTCTGGCGCAGGCAATGAAGACGGTTTTCATCCCTGATTGGCAGTTTATTACCATCGGTTATGAAAAAAACGTCTTCTACACGCTCGCCAATGGTTGTGATTTTTGCATTTTGTAAATATATGCCGCATTCCATCAAGGCCTGTCCGATGATCGACAATAGACCTGGGCGGTCTGCAGTGATGAGTTCCATTACCGTGCGTTGATTTCGTTCATCATGATTGAATACGATGTTGGTCGTTGTTTCAAAATGTTTGAGTTGACGGGCTGTGCGCCGGCTGATCTGTTTGCTGCTATAACTTGTCTGCAGTAACTCTTGCCTGAGTGATTGAATGATGTCTTCGACGCGATGGCTGCTATTTATGGCTTCGCCATTCTCCTCCAGTAATACATAAGTATCAAAGCTGTAACCCTTGTCTGAGGTAATGATGCGTGCATCTGCAACAGTCAAACCCAGTTGTTCAAAGGTGCTGGTGCTCGCGACAAACAGGTGGTCTGCTATAGGCATATGGATAAATATTTCGGTGCCACCACGTTGGGCATGTTGTTGCACCAGAATCAAAGGGAACTCCCGGCCGGCATTGGCAAGTATTGCTTCAGTGTGCCAGACAATTTCATCAACGGTATTGCGGAGAAAATACTCTTCACTCAAAGAATTCCACAGTTTATTAATTTCATCGGTGGAGATATGTTGATGCGTGAGGATTTCTAATGCCTGCGTTTGAAGGTATTCACAACGTTCGCATTGTTCCAGCGGATTTTCCAGGCCGCGTCTGAGGGCGCGACGGGTTGCTTCATATAGTTCGCGTAGTAGCGACGCTTTCCAGTCATTCCATATTTTATGATTTGTACCCCGCATGTCCGAAACAGTCAGCAGGTACAGATAATCCAGCCGGTTGGTGTCGCCAACATTTTTGGCAAATTCATTAATTACATCCGGATCACTGATGTCTTTACGTTGTGCGGTACTGGACATAATTAAATGATTTTTGACGAGCCAGGCAACGATGTTGGCATCGTGGTTGTTTAAACCATGATGGATACAAAATTCTGTGGCATCGATTGCCCCCAGATCAGAGTGATCACCACCCCTGCCTTTAGCGATGTCATGGAATACTCCCGCCAGGTAGAGCAATTCGGGTTTTGGGATCTGCTGCATGAGCTTGCTGCAATTTGGCAATTCATGATTATGTTTTTCGACCATAAGGCGGCGCATGTTGCGGACCACCATCAGCGTATGTTCATCGACAGTGTAGATATGAAACAGGTCATACTGCATCAGACCGACAATGTTGCCAAACACTGGAATGTATTTGGCCAGAATGCCATAGCGGTTCATACGCCTGAGTTCATGCGTCAGGCCTTGAGGTTGACGCAAAATCTCCATAAATAGGCTACGGTTACGAAGATCAACCCGAAACTTGGTGTCGATCAAATGGCGATGACTGCGAATCAGCCGAATGGTTGATGCCCTGACGCCTTTAATTTCTGGATGTTGCTCAATGAGTAGAAATATTTCCAGCAGGGCAAACGGGTAGCGGTCAAAGATCCGCTCATTGGTGACTTCAATAAAGCCTTTGCGAATCTGGAAACGTTTGTTAATCGATGTGGGTTTGCCGTGTTCGTCTGAGTAAAGAATGGCTTCCTGAAACAGCTGTAGCAGCATTTCGTTAAGCAAGCTCAATTCCATGATGGTGCGATAATACTTTTTCATGAACTGCTCAACCGCCAGATTACTGCTGGCATCTCGATAACCAAATATCTCCGCCAGTGTGCGCTGATAGTCGAATAGCAGTCGGTCCCCGCGACGTTTGGTGACGATGTGCAAACCAAAACGCACCTGCCAAAGAAAGTTTTGTCCTTCAACCAGATGAAAGTATTCTTCTTCTGTCAGAAATTTATGTTTGACGAGATCGTGCAAAGTGTCGGCGTTAAAATGGCGTTTGGCGACCCAGCCGATCATCTGAATATCACGTAAGCCGCCAGGGCCTTCTTTGATATTCGGTTCGAGGTTGTAACCACTATCATCATATTTGAAATGACGTTTGATCTGTTCCTGCCATTTTGCTTCAAAGAAGTCGCGGCTGGGCCAGATTTTGTCCGGCCCGGTTTCTTCGCGCATGGTGTTAAATAGTTCTATAGGCCCAGCAAGGAGGCGTGCTTCCATCAGGTTGGTGGCGATAGTGATGTCCTGTTTGGCTGCATCAATGCACTCATCGATGGAGCGCACGCTCTGACCAATTTCCAGGCCAATATCCCAAAGAAACATGACAAAAAATTCCAGTGCTTCGCGGTAGTGTTCCTGCTCCTGGTCTCTGAGTAATATCAGCAGATCTATATCAGAACCGGGATGAAGTTCACCACGGCCGTAGCCGCCGACAGCGATCAGGGCGATATTAGGATCATCCGGGGAAAAATAGTCAGTCCAGGAGAGTGTTAGGATCTGGTCAATCAGTTCGGCACGGACATGTACCAGATCAGCAGCTTGTTGGCCTTGCATGAAGCGCTGCTCTATTTCTTGATGCGCATTGAGTAAGGCATCTCGATAGACCTGAACAGACGCCTTGCCTTCTTCAATTTCTTTCTCGAAGTGGGATTTATAGAAAACTGACTGCTGGGGTGACATCAAATGAGAGGCCTGATTAGATCTCGTCTTCAGGTAGTTTGGTTAGTACTTCAAACCCGTCTTCTGTCACGAGAAGGGTGTGCTCCCACTGTGCAGACAGGCTGCGGTCCTTAGTGACGACGGTCCATTTGTCAGGCAGCAGTTTTACATCACGCTTACCTGCATTGATCATGGGTTCGATGGTGAAAGTCATGCCGGGCCTTAGGCTGATCCCACTGCCGGGGGTGCCGTAATGTAAAACCTGGGGTTCTTCATGGAAATCGGCGCCTATCCCATGGCCGCAATATTCACGCACAACAGAAAAGTTATTACTTTCAGCATGCTGTTGAATAGCATGGCCAATATCACCGAGTGAGACGCCTGGTTTGACCATCTCAATGCCCAGCTTCATGCATTCATGGCTGGTTTCGCTAACCCTGCGTGCGATGATGCTGGGTTCACCGATATAAAACATTTTACTGGTATCGCCGTGGTAACCATCTTTTATGACAGTGATATCGATATTGACGATATCGCCATTTTTCAATACTTTTTTACCGGGAATGCCATGGCAGACTTGATGATTGACCGACGTGCAGATGGATTTGGGAAAACCATGGTAATTCAATGGGGCGGGGATGGCTTTCTGTTCGTTCACAATATAATCATGGCAAATCTGGTTCAGCTCTTCGGTTGTTACGCCGATTTGGACATGTGGGCGGATCATATGCAGTACTTCTGCCGCCAGTTGGCCCGCAGAACGCATCTTTTCGATTTCTTCGCCGTTTTTTATCTTGATTGCCATGCTGAAAATTAGAACAAACCACAATTAAAAATGATATCGGAAGAATAGTAGCGTGTTTTGCATCTCCTTGTCAGCCCACACAATTTCGGTTTCGTTATGGGGTTTATACTAAGTCTAAATATTGAGTGTGGGCTTGGTTTATGGTATAAAGCGCGCCAACTGGATGAAAATCGTCCAGTATTGATTAGGTAGCCGGTTTCGGCCGGTAAATTCACACGTACATTGTCACCAGTGCCTGGGTGCCTCCAAGTTTTGAGCTTGCGGGGTTAGGTATTTGGAATGTGCGGAGGCATAACCCGATAAATTTGGAGATTTAAATGTCAAATGTTTCTATGCGTCAAATGCTGGAGGCCGGTGTTCACTTTGGCCACCAAACCCGCTACTGGAACCCGAAAATGGGACCTTATATTTTCGGCGATCGCAACAAGATCCACATCATCAACCTGGAAAAGACTCTGCCGCTGTTCAACGATGCGATGAACTTTGTCGGCAGCCTGGCGGCCAAAAAGGGCAAGATCCTGTTTGTTGGCACCAAACGTGCCGCACAGGATGTTGTTCGTAAAGAAGCCGAGAGTTGCGATATGCCTTACGTTAACCACCGTTGGTTGGGTGGTATGTTGACTAACTTTAAGACTATCAAGCAATCCGTCAAGCGCCTGAAAGACCTGGAGGCGATGGAGCAGGATGGCCGCATGGAACGTTTCAACAAAAAGGAGGCACTCGGTCTTAAGCGTGAAAAAGAAAAGCTTGACCGTAGTCTGGGTGGAATTAAAAATATGGCTACACTGCCTGATGCAATTTTTGTCATCGATTCTGGTCATGAAAAAATTGCTATCCGCGAAGCTAAAACACTGGGGATACCAGTTTTGGGCGTAATAGATACTAACAACGATCCCCGCACAGTAGATTACCTGATTCCAGGTAACGATGACTCTGCCCGTGCAATTGCTCTGTATGCTCGTGGTGTTGCAGAAGCTGTTGTCACAGGTCGCGCTG
>CALZIO010000116.1 GCA_945787785.1 uncultured Chromatiaceae bacterium | reverse complement strand
ACTTATCCAATGATAATATGCGCGAAAGCTCTTACATTTTGTAGGTGATTACGATGGCTAAAGTCTTAAAACGTGAATCTGCATTGCATAACCCCTGGGTTTGGCTGCTGATTGGGATCATGGGTGTGACATTACTTGTTAATGGCGCACTGATCACGATTGCCTTTCTCTCACCACCTGGACTGGTTGTTGACGATTATTATAAGAAGGGTAAAACCTATCTCTACGACCAAGCCCAGACTCAAAAAGATGAAGCCCGCCTGGGTTGGGATCTGCAACTCGATATGCCAAAAACCCCGCTGCTTAATTCTAGTGAACCCTACCTGGTTCGTGTAGTTGATAATGCTGGCCAGGCGATTGAGGGCGCTCAGGCTGAATTCGCAGCCTTTCGTCCCGCTGAGTATGGCAATGATTTTGTTTTGGCGATGCGTGATGTAGGGGCAGGCTATTACGCGACGGATGTGAATTTCAGTTTGCCAGGTAACTGGGATTTGATTGTCACCGTACAGCAAGGCGAAGATAAACTCGATATTGCCAAGCGGATTTTCGTTAAAGATTAAACACTCGAGTTGTAGATAGTTGTATGTCTGACAACTCCGAGTCATGTTTTCATTGCGGCTTGCCTGTTGAGCCCGCCGCACGTCAGCAAGCAAGCATCAAAGGTGAACAACGCAGCTTCTGCTGTTCCGGTTGTATGCTGGTGTGCCAAACCATCCACGAATCCGGCCTGTCCGGTTTCTATGACAAGCTCAAGTCCAACGACGCCTTAGCCCCACCACCTGTCGCCGAGAAAGATCTCGAACAATTTGATCTCGAAGATGTTCAGGCAGAATTTGTCAGCACCCAAGACAACATCAGCGAAGCAACACTACTGGTTGAAGGCATTCACTGCGCCGCCTGTGTTTGGTTGATAGAACATGCCTTGTCTGACTTGGAAGGTATTTTAAAAGCAGAAGTAAACATGGCTCACCATCGGCTGCAACTGCGCTGGGATCGCAATCAGGTGATGTTATCTGCCGTACTTCGGCGCTTGGCGCAGATTGGTTACAAGGCCGTGCCGTACAATGCCGAAGCTGCAGAAGGGGCGGCGGCCAAGCGGCAGAAAGCATTGCTCTATCGCATGGCCTTTGCCGGTTTTGGTGTGATGAACATCATGTGGATATCAATTGCACTCTTCGCCGGTGATTTATCGGCCTCGGGCATCGATCCGGAGCACAAGAACTTTTTTCATTGGATCAGTCTATTGATCGCCACCCCCGTGTTGGCCTATTCCGGCTGGCCCATCATCCGTTCCGGCATACGCGGCCTGTTACATGGCCAACTGACCATGGACCTTCCCGTGACCATCGGCGCACTGGCCACTTATTTCTATTCCTTATGGATTACCTTGCGTGGCTCAGGAAATGTCTATTTCGATACGGTGGTGACATTCCTGTTTATTATCCTGGTGGGCCGTTACCTCGAAGGCATCTCTCGCCGCAACGCCACCTCTGCCACCAGTCGCTTAATGGAATTACAACCGCGTAGCGCATTACGATTCGTGGATGGCGAAACTGAACTGGTCAGCGTGCGTGCCTTACGGGTAGGCAATCAGGTACTGGTACGGCCCGGTGACAAAATCGCTGTGGATGGTCGCGTCGTCGAAGGGCATTCTGAAATCAGTGAAGCGATGTTGACCGGTGAAGCACAACCGGTGACGAAGGATGTGGATGACAGAGTCGTGGCAGGCACAGTCAATGGTCAAGGTGCCTTGGTAGTGCAGGTGGAACAGCTGGGCAATGACACCGCGTTAGCCAAGATCATTCACATGGTTGAATCTGCACAAGGTTCCAAGGCGCCAATCCAGTGTTTGGCCGACAGAATCGTGCCCTGGTTTGTGGCAACCACGATTGGGCTGGCACTCATTACCTTCTTCTTTTGGTTGCGACAGGATTTCGATCTGGCCTTGCTGGCAGCGACATCTGTGTTAATCATCACTTGTCCCTGTGCCTTTGGTCTGGCAACCCCCATGGGTATTGCCGTTAGCGTTGGGCATGGCTCGCGCAATGGATTATTAATCAAAAACGGCGCAGCCATAGAAGCCCTGGCACGTATTACCCATGTAGTGTTTGATAAAACCGGCACCCTGACAGAAGGCAAGCTCTCTGTCTCGGCTGTTCATCCCAATCCTGACTGTGGCTTGGATGAAGCAGAGATAGTCAGCCTGGTTGCGGCGGCTGAATCGCGCTCCGAACATCACATCGCCAAGGCCATTGTCACTTATGCCAAACAACAGGGCAGTGAATTTGAACAACTGCAAATCGAAAAATTTCAAAGCATCCCGGGGCGAGGGCTTGAGGCAACCATCTCTGGTCGTCAAGTCCTGGTAGGTAATGCTTCATTAATGCAGCAACAAGCGTTAGTCATGCCAGCCACATTGGCTGAGATTCAAGCAAGCATCCAGGCAGAAGCGGGCGTTGCTGTGTTTGTTGTGATTGATCAGAAGATAGCAGCAATCGCAGCGGTGCAGGATCGCATCCGAGAGGAGGCACCTGCCTTGGTAAATGCATTACGCCAACGAGGGATTGGAATGACCCTGCTAACAGGCGATAGTCATGCGGCCGCCAGCAAAGTTGCCAACGAATTGGGTGGTATGGAAGTCATCGCCGAGGTATTACCGCAGCATAAAAATCAAGTAATAGCTGATCTACAATCTAAAGGTGAGCGGGTAGTGATGATTGGCGATGGTGTTAATGATGCGCCGGCATTAGCTCGGGCAGATGTAGGTATTGCAATGGGCAGCGGCACCGATGTTTCTATGGAATGTGCTGACTTTGTGTTGATGGATAATTCCCTGCAACGTGTACTGTTCGGCATTGAACTCTCACATCAAACATTGGCCATTATTCGACAGAATATTAAGCTCTCCTTAGGTTACAATATAGTATTAGTGCCAATGGCGATGGCAGCCATGGTGACACCGGTGTTTGCGGCGATTGCCATGCCCTTAAGTTCACTGGCTGTAATCGGCAACGCCTTGCGTATTCGGCGCGTACGCCGCCCTGATTCATAGGAGGATGTAATAGTGGATACTATTTACGGCCTTGTTCCCGCAATGATCCTGCTTGCCCTCGTAAGTGTGGGTATCTTCTTCTGGGCTGCACGTAGCGGCCAATATGATGACATGGAAGGACCCGCCCACCGCATTCTGGATGACGATGATGATCCGTTGTTGCCAAACAACAATCCCAAAGAAGAAGAAACGTTTGAGAGCAAGCCTGATGAGCAGGTCAAACCATAATTCGCTAAGTTCTGAATAATTAAATGCTTCGTCACTCCGGCGTAGGCCGGAGTCCAGAGCTTCCAATCCAGTACTTAAAATAGATTCCGGCACTTGTGCCCCGTGGGTATTCGCCGGAATGACGATAAAAGAATTAATCAAAGCATAAATAAATAATTGCACTAGAGGTAGACATGACCAACGACACCCCCTACAGCCACCAAGAGATTCGTTTAGCCCAACTGCCTCACCAATTGTTTCTATTCAACAGCATCGGCAATCATGTCTTGTTAACGGTTATCACCATCAGTGTTGCGGTATCAAATCCACTGCTCACCTTAATAATCCCAATCATTTCTGCCTTAATCATTAGCTACACCCTTATCAAAGGCAAAGCTATGGCCAAACAAGAGTCATTGTTAGTTCGGGCTCACTGGGGCATCGTTGTGCGCCGAACTAAAATATTCCTGATTGGATACGCCTTGCTAGCAACGGCCGCAACACTGGCCTGGTTGCTATACACTTATGGTGGAGCCATGAAGGAGCTAATGTTTGCCTTGGTGGGTGGGCTGGGCTTGCTACCGATGATGGTGTTGATCCTGGCGCTGACTATTATAGAGTCGGAAACTCTTAATCATGCACATAAAGGTTTTGTGCCGGATTGGGCGGTACGCCGGTTTGGTACAGATGCGGAAAATAAAGCGCTGGAAGAAGGGCTGGAGAATGCAGTGGATGCTAATCCGGTGCAGTAGCACGATTACCTAGTACGTGTATCTCGGATTTTTTGTCATAGCGATGCCCATATGGACATAGGTGATAGGAGCCCATGGACGGACGAGGTAGACAGTATCAGGAATATATAGTCGATGCCACGTAAGGAGCTAGCGGTCGAGGCATGTAAAGACGAAGCAACCTCTTACCAATCTGAAATTAATCCCATCACTCTATTCGAACTAGCTAATGCTGCTTTAAAATTCAATCTCTTTACAATTTAACCTCAGTGACATAGCTTAATTAGTGGATGGGGAGATATCCTTCATATGGGCGTAGTTAATTGCGTCAATATGACAAAGTTGATTACGTCAGAATGACGTCTACTGATATGTGGTAATCGCAAGTCACACCACACCAAAACAAGGAGGAATGCCATGAAGAGAACAAAATCGAAATTCAGACAGCCTTGGCTTAGTAAATGTGCCTTATTTTTGGTCATTGCGGCGGGATTTGTAGGCACCTCATTCGCCGCGCAGTTCGACGCTCCGTACAACGCTTTACAGAAAAAGAACAAGGACAAGTGGGCTGCTGAGGACAAGCAGATCAACGCGAAGCTTGCGGTACTGGAAAAGAAGTTTGGCAAGAAACCCAACATCATCTACATCCTGGCCGATGATGTAGGCTGGGGTGAGATGGGCTGGCAAGGCGGTGGTAAACACCGCGGCACGCCAACACCCGAGCTGGACAAAATCGCCCTTGAGGGCATGCGTTTCTGGACCGCTTACGCGGAACCGTCTTGCACGCCATCCCGGATTGCCATTAACACTGGTCGCCATCCGGTGCGCACCGGACTGCTGAGTGTCCTCTGGCCCGGTCAATCCGACGGGCTTTCGGGCAAGGAGGTAACGGTGGCCGAGGTGCTATCCAAGGCAGGTTACAACACCGCTATGTGGGGTAAATGGCACCTTGGCGAAGAGCCCGAGCATTTACCTGAAAGCCAGGGCTATGACTACGCCTTCTATGGCCTGTGGAATGGTGCACCTGACAACTGGCCCGGTTCATTCGACCAATATAAGGACGCGCCGAATCCCCACAAAGCGATGTTTTACGACTTCCCAGGGGAAGAGGAATATTTGAACCGAACAGGGATTGATCTGTCAGTGGCCGGTTACGTTGGGCGCAAAGGCAAGGGACGCAAGCCTATTGAGGGAGTTGCGGGCAAACTGGGTCCCGACCGACAGGAAGCCTTTGAGGCCGAGTCGATCAAGCAAATCACGGCTTATATCAAAGACAACGCCAAGGGCGACAAGCCTTTTTTCATCTATTGGGCAACATACACGCAGCAGCTGCAAGGATCGAAGGCCCATCACAACGACAAGTATGTCGATAAGGTCAATGCCCAGGCTTCCGAGATGGCGGCCCACAATGCGCACATGAAGCAAATGCTTGACACATTGAAAAGCGAAGGCATCGCCGAGAACACGCTGGTCGTGTGGATAAGCGATAACGGTCCCATGTATGCCTTCTACCCGAATTCCGGTTACTCCTGGCTGAAAGGCGGCAAGGGTGATATCACGGAAGGCGGTGTGCGCGTGCCGGCGATGGCCTGGTGGCCGGGCATGATCGCGCCCAACCAGGACCCAGTGGACATCCTTAACTAGTGTCCGTCCATAAACACTAACACCATGAAATTAAATACAAAAATCGGCATATGCGAGTAAAAAGTTCCGGTGATGTTTGCTATCCTTGTTATCTAAAACATTGAAAACAATGAG
>CALZIO010000115.1 GCA_945787785.1 uncultured Chromatiaceae bacterium | reverse complement strand
ATTTCGAGATAACGTACATCACCCAGGCCAAGGCCAATACCGCCGCCGTAAAACCACTGACTCTTTGACTGGCTGGAGCCTGCTGATACTTGTGCCTGTGCCAAGGGTGTGCTGAGCAATAATGTCGTCAATACAACTGTTTTAATAGTTTTCATCTCTCTCTCCCGATTGAAAACATCTGTTAAGCGAGTTATTTTTTTATCTGCACCAGCATGGTGTTGATATTGTTACTATGCAAGCGATTTCGAATCTTGTTCAATTCGCGCTTGCTGGTAAATGGCCCCACGCGTACTCGCAGCCACTGTTCTCCCTTGCTTGAGACAGGATCGATATCGGCTTCGATGCCGAGTAGCGCCATCTGTGCCTTGAGGCTGTCCGCTTCACCATAAGAACGAAATGAGCCAACCTGGATCATATAAGCGACGTCATCTTTTTCTTTAATGCGTGCGCGCTCTTCCTTGATTTCACTTTCAGGAATAATTACTTCCAGTTCAGGTAGCAAGGTATAGAAATCAAATCGCGGTTCGTCATCTTCTTCAGCGGTTTCAGTTTGTTTGGGCTTTGGGGCTGCCTTGATGGCATCTGCAACAGCTTCAGTAGCCTTGTTTACAGTTTCATCACCACGATCGTAAAAGTAAACAATCACAGCAACACCCAATCCAATCGCCAGACCGCCGAGCATCCAGACCCAGCCCGGTGTTGGCTTTTTAGCGCTCTTCTTTTTGGCAGTGGTTTTTTTTGGGGCTCGCTTTTTGCTTCTTTGGCTACTGCTCTTGGGGACGTTTTTATAGTCCTTGGTCATTGGGCTACATCGCCTCCGGTGCAGACACACCTAATAATTGCAGACCATTCTTGATGACCTGCTTCACTGCCAGGATTAGCGTCAGGCGAGCATCACGCAGTTTGGTCTCGTCAACCAGAAACTGATGCGCGTTGTAATAGGTATGAAACTCATTGGCCAGATCACGTAAGTAGTGAGCCAGCTGATGTGGCTCATGATTGAGTGCAGCGGTTTCCAGTATTTCCGGATAACGCGACAGGCTCACCAACAGTGACTGCTCATGTTGTTCATGGAGCAAGTGCAGATTGGCCAGGCCGTGGGCGGCATCATGACTGAAACCTTTTTCCGCCATTTGGCGAAACACACTGCAGACACGGGCATGGGCATACTGGATGTAATAGACCGGGTTGTCACTTGACTGAGACTTGGCTAGGTCAAGATCAAAATCCATGTGTTGTTCACATCTGCGTAGCACGTAAAAGAAACGCGCCGCATCGTTGCCCACTTCTTCGCGCAGCTCACGCAGGGTGACAAACGAGCCGGAGCGAGTCGACATCTGTATGCGCTCACCGCCGCGATAAAGAATGGCAAACTGGACTAGTAACACATCGAGTTTGGATGGATCATCACCCAGCGCTTCCAGCGCTGCTTTTACGCGTGGTACATAACCATGATGGTCTGCCCCCCAGACATCGATGACGCGGTCATAACCGCGCTCCAGTTTGTCCATGTGATAGGCGATGTCAGAGGCAAAATAAGTGATCTGACCGTTTTCACGCACCACCACGCGGTCTTTCTCATCACCGAAGTCGGTAGACTTAAACCACCAGGCGCCTTCTTTCTGGTAAAGATGATTGCTTGATTTTAAACGTTCGATCGCTTTTTCCACTGCACCGCTATCAGTGAGCGAACGCTCTGAATACCATTCGTCGTAGACGACATTAAATTCTTCCAGGTCTTCACGAATATCAGACAGTACCGTGTTAAGGCCAAGGTTGAACACGGCACGATAACCCTCGTCACCGAGCAGTTGTTTTGCCTTGTTAACCAGGCCGTCGATATGCAGCTCCTTGTCACCACCTTCGGGTTCGTCAGCAGGAACGCCATCAAAGACTTCAGCGGCGGCATGGTGCAGTTTGTCGCCATGAATTTTGTGCAGGGCTTCGGCAATGTCGATGACATAGTCGCCTTTGTAACCATTCGAGGGGAAGATAAAGCTTTCACCGCACTGGCTCAGATAACGCAGCCAGACACTAGCGGCCAGGATGTCCATCTGACGGCCGGCATCATTGACGTAGTACTCGCGGTGAATGTTGTAGCCGATTGCCTCAAGCAGGTTGGCCACGGTTGCGCCATAGGCAGCGCCACGGCCATGGCCGACATGTAGCGGTCCTGTGGGATTAGCCGACACAAACTCCACCTGCACCGGTTTGCCTGCGCCAACATCACTGCGGCCAAAGCGGTCACCTTTTTCCATAACATCACCGACCACTGCGTGATAGGCAGATGGTGTGAGAAAGAAATTGATGAAACCGGGGCCGGCAATCTCCACCTTGTCCACTTGATCAGATGAACCTAGTGCGCCGACTATCGCATCAGCAATGTCGCGAGGTTTGCGCTTGGCTGGTTTGGCCAGCATCAGTGCGACGCTGCAAGCGAAATCACCATGCTGGCGATCCTTGGTGCGATCGATCTGGATGTTGATTTTCAGATCGTTGGGTAATTCGCCAGATGCTTGCAGGGATGCAATTGCGCTGGCGACCAGTTGTTCAAGATGATGCTTCATGGCTTGGATAATTCCGGGGGACAAATACAGGGCGCTAATTATCCCTTGTTAGGGTTTGATCATGCAACTGTGGTGGGAATTATGTAGGGTGCGCTGTGCGCACCAGGCATGGCTGGGGGTAAAATCGCTGGTGCGCATAGCGCACTACGACCTTTGTGTTAAATCCAATCCAAATCAAATTAGATCGACAGGATCTACATCCAGCGACCAGCGTACCTTGCGCACCTCGGGTAGGGTTTGTAGTTTAGGTGTCCATTGCTTTAATAAGCGATGCAGGTCGCTGCGTTTTTCGGCCTGGAGTAACAATTGATAGCGATACTTGCCGGCACGTTTTTCCATCACCGCTGGCATGGGGCCATAGAGATCGATTCCCGTGGCGCCAAGTTGCTGCGCCAGTTGCTTTGCCTGCTCAAGAAAGCTTTCCGGTGGCAAAGACTGGCTGGCCTCGGCCCGCAGCAGCGCCATGTGGGCGTAGGGTGGCAGGGCGGCCAGTTGGCGTTCTGATTGTGCCGCCTTGGCATAGGCATGATAGCCCTGCTGACATAAAAGTTGCAGCATGGGATTGTCCGGATGATGGGTCTGGATCACCACGCGGCCGGGCTTATCTGCCCGCCCGGCCCGCCCCGCGACCTGAATGATCAGTTGGGCCATGCGTTCACCGGCACGAAAATCGACACCGAACAGTCCTTGGTCACCATCGAGGATGCCCACCAGCGTGACGTTAGGGAAGTGATGACCCTTGGCCAGCATCTGGGTGCCAATCAATAGACGGCTGTCGCCGCGATTGATGTCTGCAAGTATGGCTTCCAGGCTGCCTTTGTTGCGGGTGGAGTCGCGGTCGATGCGACTGATCGCAGAGTCGGGGAAGTGTTGTGCCAGCGCGGTTTCGATACGTTCTGTGCCGCTGCCCAGTGGGCGCAGGTCGGCACTACCGCAGTCGGGACATTGCTGTGGTACTGGGCGTTGACTGCCGCAGTGATGGCAGCGTAGCTGGCGTTTATGCATGTGCAGAGTCATGTGGGTGTCGCAGCGGCGGCAATGCGCCACCCAGCCACATTCGTGACAGATCAAGGTGGGTGAAAAGCCGCGCCGGTTTAGAAACAACAACACCTGATTGCCTTTATCGAGGTGAGTTTGTATCAGTTGTAACATCGGTGCTGACAGCTGCTCTTCCATGTGTTGATTGCGTACATCGAGCAGTTCGACTTTGGGTGGCTTGGCGTTGCCGGCCCGCTGGGGTAGATGTAAGTGTTGATAGCGGCCTTGCTCGACATTCAGCAAGCTCTCCAGTGAGGGCGTAGCAGAGCCGAGTATTACCGGAATATCCAGACGTTGTGCTCGCACCACCGCTAGGTCACGGGCCGAATAACGCAGGCCCGACTGCTGTTTAAACGAGGGGTCGTGTTCTTCATCAATAATGATAATTCCGGGGTTTTGCAGTGGCGTGAATACGGCCGAACGGGTGCCGATGATAATGCTTGCTTCACCATTGCGGGCCAGCAGCCAGGCGTTGAGTCGTTCGCGGTCATTGAGGCCGGAGTGCAGCACGGCCATCGGTGTGTTGAATCGGCGTTTAAAGCGCTCTACCAGTTGCGGGGTTAGTGTGATTTCCGGTACCAGTACCAGCGCTTGTTGACCAGCATTGAGCACAGTATCGATACTGCGCAGATAGATTTCGGTTTTGCCGCTGCCGGTAACACCGTCGAGCAGAAATGGACTAAAGAGTCCAATACAATTCTGAATACGCTCCACCGCATTGTGCTGAGCTTCGTTGAGTTCAGGGCCTTGTTCAGGTTGTTCATGGCCATATTCCAGGGCAGGGATTTGCTCCATCTCGACCCAGCCTTTTTTCACCAGGCTGGCCATGGCATCAATCCAGTTACGCGGCAGTTCCTTTAGTTTGTCAGCGGTGAGGCCATTCTGGCTGGCACGAAGACGATCAAGCAGGTCTGCCTGGCGTTTGGCTCGTTTGGCCAGTGGGCCGGTATCAACTTCTCTGCCAGCCGGAGTGATGCGCCACAATGAACGGTGTTTGGCACTGGCCGCTTCACCCTGGCGCAAGGCCACTGGTAGCGCGGTGGCAAACGTTTCGCCAATGGGATGGTGATAATAGTCACTGACCCAGTGTAATAATTTCAGCAGTTCTTTTGGTAGTAATGGCTCATGATCCAGCAGTTCCAGTGCTGGCTTGAGTTTGTGGCGTTCTACTTGGGGTGTGCGGCTGGTTTCCAGCAGAATGCCAATGGTCTGGCTGCGGCCAAAGGGCAGGCGTAGACGTACGCCGGGTTTCAACTTGCTGACATCGACATCTGCTGGTGGCAGATAATCAAAACTGCTGTACAGGGGGGAGGGTATGGCAATGCGTAAAACGGATTCAGATTTCGACATGGCCAAAGCCTAACATTTTCCAAATACGGCTGCTTTATCTAAGGGTAATTTGGGCTGCTTTGGCAAATTATTTTGTAACATCGACGGCTAAATTCTTGTTTTTGTGTTCAGTCTCTCTTTATGCACAAAACCTGTGGATAACTTTGTGGAAGAAACAGGGGTAGATGATGCAACTGCCCGTTAGTGTTACAAATTTGTTAATGTGGCGTCAAAATGATCGACTATTTTAGTTTATAAAAATCAATGTGTTATGTATTTAATGGCGCACTTATAGATATTTTGTTGCAAATATACTTCAGGGCTTGTATCGCACTCAGGAGTGTGTATAAGCGGGCCTATCCAACCATTCATAAAGTAATATTATTCGCCTAAAAGGGCTGTACTACCGCCAAAATGATGGCGCCAATCAGGATCAGCACGGGGAACTCATTAAACCAGCGGAAATAGACATGGCTACGCTGGTTGCGGTCGTATTTGAAATCCAGCATCAGCTTGCCGCAGAAAACGTGGTAGCCAATCAAAAGTAGCACTAGCAGCATCTTGGCATGAAACCAACCGCCGCTGTCGATACCCAAGCCATAGGCGAATATTAGCCACAGTCCGAACACGGCTGTGAGCACGGCGCTCGGGGTCATGATGCCGTAGAACAATTTGCGCTCCATCACCTTGAAACGGTCATTGCTGATCTCGTCATCACTCATGGCGTGGTAGACATACAGGCGCGGCAGATAAAACAGGCCGGCAAACCAGGTGACCATGAAAATGATATGAAACGCCTTTACCCACAGCATGATGAATTCCTTATCGACAAAAACAAAGGGGCGTGTTTTTTAGCACAGGCAGGCCCGGCAATGCC
>CALZIO010000114.1 GCA_945787785.1 uncultured Chromatiaceae bacterium | reverse complement strand
AAACGCTGTTCTGCCCCGAGGCAACGCATTACCGCGCAATTATCCAGATGACGACTGACATAGCGGCGTGCCGCCATCGCCACGGCCGTACCCGCCAGCAACACACTGACCAAGGCAGCAAGACCGAGAAAACTTTCTCCCCGCTCCAATGCGGTGCGCACCTGGGGTCGCGCATCTTTCACATCGTTCAGCTTTTCACCTGCTTGCAGATTGTTTTGCCAGTCCTGCTGCAATGCATTTACATTCTGTTGTTCCCCGGCCACTAACAAACGGTAACGCACACGACTCGCTGGCTGCAGCAGTTCAGTTGCCGCCAGGTCATCAAGATGCATCAATAGCCTCGGGGCAAAGCCAAATAACATGCCTCCTGATTGGTCTGGCTCGCTGGTCAGCACCGCAGCGACAGTCAATTCACTTGAGCCAACCAGAATGGAATCACCTACATCGATATTGAGCGCTGACAACAAACGACTGTCGGCCCAGACGGTCCCGGCATCCGGTCCAGTTTGCACCTCCGCATCCGGTGCAAACAGTATGGGCGCAATTCGATTGCGGCCGCGCAGTGGATATGTATTGCTTACCGCCTTCAGCGCGACTAATTGGCTCTGATCTCCCACCAATACCATGGTGGGAAATTGCACCGTTTCCGCGCTTTGCAATTGGTAACGAGAAACATCCAGTTTTCTGAATTCTTCAATCGGGTTGCTGGACACCAATACCAGATCACCGCCAAGCAGATCATTAGCCTGACTTTCCAGCGCCTGATGAATTCGGCTGGTAAAGAAATTGACCGAAGAGACACTGGCCACGGCAATCACCAATGCCAGCACCAAGATAGTCAGTTCACCGGCACGCCAGTCACGCCGCAGCTGCCGTATTGCCAGCTGCAAGGCTGTCATGACGAATGCCTCAAGCGCCCGTCTTCAAGTTCAAGTTGACGCTGACAGCGCTGCGCCAGACTCTGATCATGCGTCACTAGAATGAGTGTCGCGCCCTGCTCTGAATTCAATTCAAACAACAAATCAATTATTTTACCGCCGGTCTTGTGATCAAGATTGCCAGTCGGTTCATCGGCAAACAACAGTTTCGGATGTGGCGCAAAGGCCCGGGCAATCGCAACGCGCTGCTGCTCGCCACCCGAGAGCTGTTTCGGATAGTGACTCATGCGCACACCCAGCCCGACACGATCAAGCACATGTTTCGCCACTTCAGAAGCATCCTGCCGCCCACTCAGCTCAATCGGCAACATGACATTTTCCAGGGCCGTCAGATTGGGTAACAATTGAAATGTCTGAAAAACAAAACCGACCTTTTCTGACCTAAGCCGTGCCCGGCCATCTTCATCCAGAGCAAACAGATCATCATTCTCGATGAAAACCTTACCCTCGCTCGGTGTGTCCAGCCCAGCCAATAAACCAAGCATTGTCGATTTCCCTGCGCCCGACGCACCAACGATGGCAACCGATTCAGCAGCAAATATCTCCAGACTGATATCGTGCAGCAGTACCAACCCGCCTTCAGGGCTGACAACTCGTTTAGATAAATTTTCGACTTTTAGCACGGTATTCATTTTGTTCTTCTATCTTGTCCAACAAATGCTGCGTCAGCTACTTTTTAAAACTGACTAACGCGTTACAATGTAACTGTTTTGGAGGTATGAATGAAAGCTTATTTATCTTTGGTAATTGTGCTGTTGTTTAGTTCCGTGGCTGCAGCAGAGTCTACCGCGCTTGTCATGGGCGATAGTCTCAGCGCCGCTTTTGGCATAGAGGAAAAACAAGGCTGGGTATCGCTGCTACAAACACGTTTAAACCAGGAAAATGGTAGCTACAAGGTTATTAATGCCAGTATCAGTGGTGAAACCACCGCGGGTGGCTTATCGCGCCTGCCTAAGTTACTGCAGCGCCATCAGCCCGACGTCGTGGTGCTAGCACTGGGGGCCAATGATGGATTACGTGGGCTTTCCGTGAATACCATGCGGTCTAATCTATCCGCAATGATTGAAACGACAAAAGCTCATAATGCCAACGTGCTATTAGTGGGTATGCAATTACCCCCCAATTATGGCCCCGCCTATCTCCGTCTTTTCCAAAACACTTTCACATCACTGGCTGAAGAATTTGAAATATCACTGGTGCCATTTTTATTGGAAGGTTTAGGCGAAAGCAAAGAACTGTTTCAGCAAGACGGCCTTCACCCTACGGCAAAAGCGCAAACAATAATTTTGGATAACGTCTGGCCGGAGTTTATGAAACTGCTTTAGGACTGAGTTCGGGATACAGTCTGCTTACTGCTTATCGAACCATTTTTTGTATTGTGCGCTTGCTGAAATCCGAATCCTTTTGGCCAATATTGACTTTTATGTGTGTATTTTTGTAGAGAAAAATCACGTCCGGTCTGACATTGTCTATTTCTATGTCTGTCCAAACCCACACGCCATCCACCTTATCCCATGTGTATTTGGCCGTTTTCAACCGATTGCCTTTTCTGCCGTAGTAATCCATAGAACTAATGACACAATAATCGGTACTTTCACCCATATAATAGTGTGAAACCAACTTGCTAAAAGGCGAATCGGCGTCTTTAGGAACACTGACCACGTGATACAAGACCTGTTCGGCTTCTTTTTGCTCTTTAGTTACCAAGGTATGATCAAATCGATCCAGCTCTTCAAACTGAATATCTTCTGCAATGGTTCTCCAGGTCACGTCTTCAGGCGTCTGGCCAGAAACACGGGTAGTTGTATGAAATCTTGGTTGATACAGCCACTGGTAAGCGGGTTTCCCTGAGGCATGGGTATAATTCCAACGCAGGTAACTTGGATTTTCAGGGGGCTTTGGAAAAATTGTAAACAACATTAGCTTACTCAGAAGATCATCTTCACCATAATATCCTTTCCAAAAACGGACAAATTCCCTGCGCTTGGTTTCTCTGGCATTCTTATTTGTTACTGTGTAATCGATAACAGATTTTTGGTCTTGCCCCCAATCCTTCACATAGCAATTTGCCACCACCTCGTCTGCAGTCATGGATTCTGCCTGAACAACGCCATTGGTGAGAAGAAGTGTCACTGAGGAAAAGAGGAAACTGTAAATAATTTTCTGCATAAAAATAACCTCAAAGCAGTAATTCTTGGTCATTTTACCTTGTGCAGCCCAAGTAAGCAGCGCATCCAAGTTGAATAATGACATTAATTCATATTCTATACTCAGTACGATTACAACATAAAATTCGATTATCCCCTAATCACGAGTGGCTATAATCCGGATTGAAATGAGGCCATATAGCTGACACTAACCCAGCCACATCAAAAATGTGAACACCATCCTTCAATAAGCAAAAAAAAACTCTAAGTAGTTCTCGCACTGAATAATTTCCTATTTAGCGATAATTTGTATAATGGCTATAGATATCAGACCAATCGCTTTCAAACAAACCGAATTTATACGCTACTCTAAACTAAAGGATTATAGGAGTCTCATATGAAAACCAACAAATTAAGGCTAGCGCTGATACTTATTTTTTGTTTTTCCACTTTTCAGGCAGGAGCATTGCTCGCCCAGGTTGATCAAAAGGCTATTCTGGAACAAATTGAAGCCTCCAGATCAATCGGGCAGGAACGCTGGCGTGAGCTTGTGGAGATTAATATGCAACTCAGCGAAGAGGAAGGCGAACTATTTTGGCCAATCTACAATCAATACAGCGACGAAATGGTTAAACTCAATGACAGACTGCTCAAGCTAATCACAAGCTTTGCGGAAAGCTATAATAACGAAAATCTCTCGAATGAAACTGCAACAAATCTGATACAAGAACACTTCGCCATACAGAAGCAGAAAATTAAAATACAAGAGAAATACAATACAAAGCTTCAGAAAGTGCTGCCTACAAAAAGAGTCATGCGATTTATTCAAGTGGAAAACAAACTTAGCGCCTTGGTTGACGCAGGGCTTGCCCTACAAATACCGCTAGCTGAATAAATAAAACATATAGAGCTGCATTCATAACGCGCGCCAGATTTAGGAAGACCACATCATTATTGAAGGAGTCAAACTATGTATCACTCGTTAAAATTCGCTTTTCTAATATTTTTAATCACCCTGCTTCCGGTTACCGCTAACAGCAGCGGTGCGATGCTGAAAGAACACTGGAAAGATAAAAATTATAAGGAGCGTATCTCCAAAGTCATTGTCGTTGGAATATCCGAGAGTGAGTCGCGCCGGCGTTTGTTCGAAGACACTCTTGTAGCACAGCTAAAAAAAAGGGGCGTTGAAGCATTTTCATCTGCGGAGTTAATTCCAGCAGGGAAGGAAACAGATAAAGAATCAATCCTCGCCGTAGCTAAAGAAAACTCCATAGACACAGTGATGGTTACTAAATTAATCAGTGTCGATGAAGAGGCTTCTTATCTACCTGGCTCGGTAACGGTGGACTCTGGCGGGCATTACAGGCCCAGACAGGACTACTACTACAATTTTAATGATTATTACACTGAAAGTAATACGGTCACCAGGACCCCTGGCAACGTTGTAACTGACACAATTGTGTCCCTGGAAACCAACTTATACGAGACCAAGAAAAATCAGCTTATCTGGTCAATCACCACTGAAACATTCAATCCAGATAACATAAATAAGTCTATCAAGAAACTCTCGGAAACGATTGCAAATAGATTGTCAAAAGATAGATTGATTTAGGGGCTTTCTGGAATAGCAGAAATTGAATATATCGATGTGATCCCGGCCTTCGCCGGAAGGCGTCCAGTGCTTTAGGGTATTATGAAGACAAACTTGAGACCTACCTACACTATGGCCAGAGGATTATTCATCCATATCATGCGCAGAGTAGTTACTGCGGGTTTTATCGCAACAGCTGTGCTTGCTGTTGTCTCTGGCTGCTCTTCAACCACCACCCAAACTATCAGCAGCTCAACTCCGGATAATATGGTGATGTGTAGCGAGCCACGGCCGCAAATGTGCACACGTGAATACAAACCAGTGTGTGCACAACTGAACGATGGCAGCTGGAAAACATTTTCTACAGGCTGCACTGCTTGCTCATTTGAGAGCGTGGCCGGCTGGGTAAAAGGGGCCTGTGAGGATAAACCCTAACGTTGCATAAATATTCGGCGTCTGATCGTTGTTGCTGCTTCTATAGCAGGCATTCCAGGCTCGTGCTCGAATTTTCTGGATTTCACGTAGAGTGACTACGCTACAATCCATAAAATCCTGCGCTGAGCCTGGAATACCTACTCTAAAAGCTCATCCATCCAAATATTTATGCAACGTTAGGGTAAAGACTCCTAAAAACCAGGCAGGCAACACTGGGCAAAGTCACGACCGCACTTTTGCGGTGGCCAAACGCCACGCTCGAAAGTAAACAACAAACAACGCCGACTACCGACAAAGTCTTTCATCACTAATTCTTGGACGTTCCAATCGGTACCAGGAAAGAAATCGGCATTGTTTCCGATGACCAACCGAATACGTGGAATACTGGTTAACAGCCCCGTGGGATCGAGAGGATCGACCGAGTCGGGATCGATACACGAGTCGAAGAAATCAACCCACACTTCATATACACCATCCTGAAGCCTGGATTGACCCTCCCAGAATATATGCTCAGGGCCGCCATTAGAGATCTCGGTACGCAAATTAGGGACTGGCGTTAACGGTAATTCACAGCGCTCATCAACATCCAAACGCCCAGTATCAGCAGCCGGGCCGGGCGCACTCCAATCAACCAGCGTTGCATCCGGTTCAATAACCCTCAAATCCAAGTCGTGCTCATTATTCCAAGTTAAGGTGATTTCCGGATCTCCTAGATTTATACCGGTACCATTTGTTGGTGTATCACCGAGATTGACCGCACCCGGGCAGCGTCCGATACCGGTCGCGCCAGAGGCATCAACACCAATGGACGGTGGTACGGTATCAGGTGAATTTTCAGT
>CALZIO010000113.1 GCA_945787785.1 uncultured Chromatiaceae bacterium | reverse complement strand
GGCGCGTACCTTTGAGACGATCAGCCCGGGCGCGAATATAACCACCCTCCACTTCAATTTCCGCCCCCATGGCACGCAAGCCGTTGATATGCAGATTGACCGGACGTGATCCGATAGCACAGCCACCCGGCAGGGAAACATCCGACTGACCATAACGTGCCAACATCGGCCCTAACACCAGAATTGAGGCACGCATGGTTCTAACCAGCTCATAAGGCGCGACAAAATTGTTGATGGTGGTTGGGTTAATCTCGACGTTAAGCCTCTCGTCCACAATCAACTCCACCCCTAGACGCCCAAGCAGCTCCATGGTGGTGGTGATATCGTGCAGATGGGGCACATTGCGTACTGTGACCGGCTCGCTGGCCAACAGGGTGGCAGCCAGGATTGGCAGGGCTGCATTTTTGGCACCGGAAATGCGGACATCGCCATCCAGCGGGCCACCCCCGGTGATAATCAATTTATCCATTTATTTCGCCTTAGACCAAGCCTCGGGAGTATAGGTTTTAAGTGCCAGAGCATGGATGGAGCCTTCTTCCATCTTCCCCCCCAGAGTGGCATATACCATGCGGTGCTGCTGCACCATGCTCTTACCAGCAAACTCTTCTGACACCACAATAGCATCGAAATGCTGGCCATCGTCACCGAACACCTGCACCTGGCTATTTGGCAGGCCTTCCTCAATCATCTGCTTAATCTGTTCTGCTTGCATTTAGTTGCGCTCTACCATTCGGCGAATTTCTAATCGAAAAACAAGAACCGCATAGGATACCTTGAATAAGGTGGTTTTTTAAGCCCAAACGAGCAGTTAGGGAAGGGAAGGTAAGATTAATCCAGGGGCAGAATGTGATCGACGCCGCTGACTCGCGCCAGACCAAGCAGCTGTTCCGGAATTTGATGAAAACTGAGCTGTTTGCCCTGCTGCCGCGCCAGCCGGATCCAGCTGACTAACAAGGCCAGGCCGGCACTGTCGCTACGGCCGACATCGGTGAGGTCGACACTGACCTGATCCACACCTTCAAATAGCACCTCGCCCGCTTCGGCCAAATCGGGCACGGTAGCAAAGCTTAATTCACCTGCCAGACTGAATTGCCCCGGGGCCTGGCGCGTTAATTGATCGACGGTCACTCACTAGCCTCTTGATTGCGTTTCGCCAACGTATCGATCAGCGTATCCAAACCAGCCTCACGTATCTCCTTGGCAAAACTGGTGCGATAATTGGTGACCAGACTGACAGCATCGATTACCACATCAAATACCTTCCACTCATCGCTGTTTTTATGCAGCCGATAATCGATGGGAACAGGAAATCCACCCGGCTGCTCTATTTCGGTCCGCACTATTGCCTGGGATGCGTCACTGCCGGCACGAAATGGCAGATAGATGACCTCTTGCTCGGTGTATTCATTCAGGGACGTGGCATAGGTGCGCACCAGCAGCTGCTTAAACTCATCAGTAAAGGCCTGGCGTTGCTGGTCATTTGCACTGCGCCAGTACTTTGCCAGCACCATCTGCGACATATACTCAAAATCGAAATGGGGTATCACAATATCATTGACCAGCTCATAGATGCGGCTCGGGTTCGCCTTGATTACCTCTTGCTCCTGCTTAAGCTTGGCCAACATCAGCTGTGATGTCTCTTCCACCAAACTCTGCGGAGACTGGCTGGCAAACACCTGAACTGACAACAGCCCCGGCAACAGGACCAACATTGCAATTAATCGTTTCATTGAATCATCCCCGCTACATCTTCCAGACGTGCCACATGCATATTGTACTGAAAGGTTGTTTGCAAATAATCGGTTGTTGCCAACACATAAGTCTGGAACGCCAGTATGATCCTGTCAGCCTTTTCCAGCCCAGCCTCAAAATCAGTATAGCTGGCAATCATCCAGCGCCGCGCTGAACGACTCGCTTGTTCCAGTTTCTGTACCGCCTGGTAATGACCCTGCACCTGGTGATACTGCTCTGCCACCTGAAACGGGATGCCCATGCGGGCAAAACTGGACTTGGCGATTAGGGCGTCCAATTCGGCCTGTGCCGCCGCCGTCTTGCCTGATACCACTCCATCAGACCAGTTCCATTGAACCCCTACCATGGGTGTTAACGCACCCTCATTGAATGGATCAGAAAGGTAAGGATTATCCAAACGTTCGCGTCCGGGAGAAAATGACAAAATCGCACCCATACCGGTATAGATATTGGGCATGTTTTCAGCTTTATTTGCCTCTACCAGATGGCGCCGTGCTTTCATGCCCGCCTCTAATTGCCCCATTTCCGCACGTTGCTGCAAGGCCTGCTGTTTCAGCTCAGGCAAAGAAAGTTCTGGTATGGGTAAAGGCTTCAAGCGGCGGTCGGCCACCTCCAGCTCATTTTCGAGTCCAACACCTGTTAACACCTTGAGACCATCCAAGGCTATATTTTCTAACGCCGCGGATTGGGCATGGAACTTCCCTAATAGCGCCTGACCAGACTGCAAGGCATACAGGTCCGACTGACTGACATCCCCTTCGCCTTCTGCCAGCCAATTCTCCACCAGGTCAATGGTTCGCTGCAGGCGTTTATCTACATCCTCAAGCAGGAGGCGGCCATCATGGGCGGCCAAATAGCCATAATAGGCCTTCTTGACCTCCATTATGGTTGAGCCCCGCTGCAGGCGCACATCACCATCCTTGATGTCGATATTGGCACGCGCCGCATCTGAATAGTTTTCCAGCTTGCCAAAGGTATAAAGCGGCTTGATCACACCCATCTTGACGTGAAACCATGGCGAGAAGCCGGTGAAATCATATTTATCATTACGTAGCTCGCACGAACCCGTCGTACAGGTTCCGCCTTCAAATATATTGCCTTCCGTGGCGGGTGACAGGCCGACAAAGGCATTACTCTCGATAAACCAATCACCGCGCCCCTCAACCTCTTGCAGCAAACCCTCGGCTGCATTCACCAGATATTCGCGTTCTTCGATGCGCGGATCGGCCTTCAGGGCACGCTCGATAGCCTGATCCAAATCCAGCTTTTCAGCGGCTGCTGGCCAGGCAAATACTAGTGCGACAAAGACAAACAGTCGCCTCACTCAGTACCCCCCTCAGCCGCCTTGAACAGAAACTGACCGATCATTTCTTCCAGCACCAGCGCTGACTGGGTAATCATGAACTGATCATTGGGCTGCAGGTTATCCATATCACCCCCTGCTTCCAGTGACACATACTGCTCACCCAACAGACCGGACGTAAAAATACTAGCACTGGTATCCTTGGGCAGTTGATCGTATTGATCATAGACCTTAAGAGTAACGACGGCTTCAAAGGTTTCGTCATCAAAACTGATTTTATCGACCCGGCCTATCCTTACCCCCGCCATGGTCACGGGTGCCTGCACTTTTAGCCCACCGATGTTATCGAAGCGCGCCTGCAGCGGATAACCCGCCTCATCGGAAAAGGCGCTGAGGTTACTCACTTTAATGGCAAGTATAAACAGAGCGCCAAGCCCGGCTGCGACAAACACCCCAACGGCTATTTCTATCGCTTTACTGTGAAACATTTTTCACCTTCCGCATTAGTCAAACATCAACGCTGTTAACACAAAATCCAAACCCAATACTGCCAGAGAGGTATGCACCACCGTGCGGGTGGTGGCCCTGCTTACCCCCTCCGAGGTAGGCACAGTGTCATACCCTTCAAACAGGGCAATCCAGGCGGCCACAAAACCAAATACTATGCTTTTTATGATGCCATTGAGAACATCATCGTAAAAATCGACCCGATTCTGAATTTGTGACCAGAATGCGCCATCGTCCACCCCCAACAAACCTACACCAACAAAATAGCCACCAAATACACCCACTGCACTAAAAATTCCCGCCAGCAGGGGCAAAGAAATAAACCCAGCCCAGAAGCGTGGCGCGATGACACGCCGTAATGGATCCACTGCCATCATCTCCATGCCTGATAGCTGCTCGGTGGTCTTCATCAAACCGATCTCGGCGGTTAATGATGTCCCGGCCCGTGCGGCAAACAGCACGGCGGTCATCACCGGGCCCAATTCCTGCACCAATGATAGCGCCACCATTACTCCCAAGGACTCTTCAGAACCAAAATCGACCAGCGTGTTATAACCTTGAAGCCCAAGCACCATGCCGACAAATAGCCCGGCCACGGTAATGATCAACATGGACAACACACCCACTGAATACATCTGCTGTAACAGCAAGCGGCCACGGCCAAGTAACGAAAATGATCCCAGCAAGACATAAAACAAAAACAGGTTGCCTCGCCCGAGGCGCTCAAAAAACCTCAGGCCGGAACGACCCAATTGGCTTAACCACTCCATCACTCATTCACCCCGGCAAGCAAATCTTCCAAATAGTCTGTGGCAGGATAGTGAAATGGTACTGGCCCATCAGGTTGCGCATTGATAAATTGCTGCACCCAGGCCGAGTCAGAGGCTTGCAGCTCTTCAGGAGTTCCCTTACCCACCACCTTGCCATTGGAAATAACGTAAATGAAATCAGCGATGGCAGAGGCCTCGACAACATCGTGGGAGACAATCACACTGGTGAGCCCCAGTGCATCATTAAGCTTATCTATCAGTTGTACCAATACACCCATAGAAATCGGGTCCTGACCGGTGAAGGGTTCGTCATACATGATCATCATCGGATCGAGTGCAATTGCCCTGGCCAGGGCAACACGCCGCGCCATGCCACCGGATAACTCACTTGGCATCAACTCACGTGCACCACGCAGCCCTACCGCTTCCAGCTTCATCAGCACCAGGTCACGCACCAGCGCCTCAGGCAGCTGTGTATGCTCTCGAATGGGAAAGGCAACATTATCGAAGACATTGATATCAGTCAGCAGGGCACCCGTTTGAAATAACATACCCATGCGTTTGCGCAGCTCAAACAGATCAGAGCGCGACAGGCGGTGCACATTAATATTATCGACTTCGACAGTGCCCTGATTTGGCCGTAATTGACCGCCAATCAATTTTAGCAAGGTCGTCTTGCCGGTACCGCTCGGCCCCATAATGACGGTTACCTTGCCTCGCATGATATCAAGATCGATATCATCGAAAATCATGCGCTCGCCGCGCTGAAAACTCAGGCCACGCACATGTACCAGCACATCATCCATGTTGTGATTATCTGTATTCATGCAAGAATTGGTTGTGAGCTGAGATAGCCTTATTCGCCGGCAATAGTCATGTTGTTGATCAGAATTGAACCGCTACGCACATTGCCGCGCGTATCGATATCATTACCAATCGCCTCGATATCCATAAACATCTTTTTCAGATTGCCCGCCACGGTCAGTTCTTCGACCGGGTATTGAATCTCGCCACCCTCAACCCAAAAACCAGCCGCACCGCGGGAATAATCGCCCGTTACCATATTGGTTCCATGACCCATCATATCGGTAATCAACAGGCCAGTATCCATTTTTCGGATCAGGGAAAAGAGATCCTCATCACCACTCGAGACAAACACATTGCGCGTGCCCCCCGCATTGGCTGTGGTTTGCATATCCAAACGCCGGGCTGAATAGCTATCGAGAATATAGCCCTGCACAACACCATTTTTAACCAGGTCACGATCCTGGGTTGCCACTCCTTCACGGTCAAAAGGAGCGCTATTGAGCGCTCGAGGCAACAGTGGACGTTCATCGATTTGCACAAACTCAGGAAACACCTGCTCACCTATACTATCGAGTAAATAGGATGACTTACGGTATTGGGCACCACCACGAATCGCACCAAGAAAACTGGAAATCAGACCGCCCGCCAACTCAGCAGAAAAGATAACTGGGGCCTCGCAGGTCTTCATACGCCGGGCACCGAGGCGGTTTATGGTTCGCTGAGCCGCTTTGCGCCCGACAATCTCAGGCGCCTCCAGACCACTGGCATCGCGTGATGAAGTGTACCAGTAATCACGTTGCATGTTTTCGCCATCCTGACCTACCACACAACAACTGATGCCATGACGGGTGCCACCATAGGCGCCGACAAAACCGTGACTATTGCCATAGACCCGATAGGCCTGATGCGTACTGACGCTGGCGCCTTCTGAATTAACAATACGGTCATCAAAATCCCGCGCCACGTTTTCACTCTCAAGCGCCAGCTCTATGGCCC
>CALZIO010000112.1 GCA_945787785.1 uncultured Chromatiaceae bacterium | reverse complement strand
CTTTCCGCCGTGGTTATCTTGCCATTCTGCTAGTCGCCCTATTACCGCTACCGAATGATGTCTATGCAGTTGAATTGCTTGATCTCTGGCGCAATGATAATCAGCAGGGTTTGCATCAGCTACAACAAGGCAATGCAGAACAAGCGGCCGAGCTTTTCGATAATCCACAATGGAAGGCAGCGGCACACTATCGAGCCGGGCAATATGAACAAGCCGCAGAAAGTCTAAAGGGAATTAATAACGCAGAAGCTTTATACAATAAAGGCAATGCCCTCGCGCGCATGGGTAACTTTCAAGAAGCGATCAAGGCCTATGATGCAGCATTAAAGCTGCAGCCTGACCATGAAGATGCTGAGTACAACCGTGATCTGATAAAACAACAACTCCAAAACCAGCCACAACAGGACCAGGGTCAAGGGGATGAGTCGCAACAGGATTCTCAGGCTGATGCACAACAACAGCAACAAGGCCAGGGGCAAGAGCGTGACCCGGAATCATCCGAGCAAACAGAGAGCGAAACGGGTGATCAGCAACAGGCTGAACAGCAGGCGGGGCAGCAACAAGGTCAGCAGCAACAGGCACAGCAGAGTGCCGAGCAAGAGGTTGATCAAAATGAAAGTGAAGGCGAACAACAGCAGCTTGGTCAAGAACAAGATGGCGAAAAAGATGAGGCTGAAGAACAACAGGCCATGCCAACGCAAGACATGATAGACAGCTCAGAAACGAATATTGCCACGGAACAGTGGCTGCGCCGCATACCCGATGACCCAGGTGGTTTGATGCGGCGCAAATTTCAATATCAATACCAACAACAGTCTCAACAACAAAGCTCCGAGATCGAACCATGGTAATACGAATCTTTACTTTCATTTTGTTAAGCCTGCTGTCACTCAGCAGCATTGCTGCCAATATCACTGTGCAAGTCGATCGTGATCCTATTGCGATCAATGAATCATTCAAGATTATCTTTGAGGCCGATGAAAGCATCAACGCGACTCCAGACTTCTCAGCGCTACAACAGGACTTTGAGATACTCAACCGCAACCGAAGCAGCAACGTGCAATTCATTAATGGCAGCATCAGCAAACAGACCCGCTGGGTTCTGTCGGCCATTTCCAAGCGCACCGGCACACTAACGATCCCATCAATTCGTTTCGACAATGACATCAGCCCAGTCATTAGCGTTACGGTCTATGAAACGGGCAACTCGAGCACTGCCGCTTCGGATAACAAGGAATTATTTATCCAGGTAGAGGCCACGCCCATAACGGCCTATGTACAGTCACAGATTCTCTACACGATTCGGTTTTATCGTGCCATCAACATCAATGGCGCCAGCATGTCTGAGCCAAGTTTCGACGGCGCAGAAGTGGTTACGCAAAAGCTGGGCGATGACTCAAGCTTCGAGACACAGGTCAACGGTAGACGTTATGTTGTCATCGAACGCAGTTATGCCCTCTTCCCACAACAAAGCGGCGAGCTCACTATCAACCCGATCAGCCTTGATGTTCAGGTGCCTGTCATTGCCCGCGGGGTATTTGATCCTTTCGGTCAAAACAGCACCACCAAGCGGATCAAATCAAAAAATATTGAACTGGATATCAACCCCATCCCTGCCATCGCACAAGGCGATAGTTGGCTACCCGCCAACGAATTGCATCTAACAGAAAACTGGTCACAAGACCCCGCTGAATTTGTCGTTGGGGAACCTATAACACGAACATTGACCTTAAAAGCGGAAGGTCTAACCGCGGCGCAGCTGCCATCATTGGCGATGCAAGACAGCCGAAGCTATAAAGCTTATCCAGATCAGCCGCGTTTGAATGATAAACGTGGCAGTCGAGGTATCAGTGGTACCCGGCAGGAAAAGATTGCCATTATTCCGACCCAGCCTGGCCAATTAACGCTGCCAGAAATCAATATTCAATGGTGGAATATCAATTCCGGCCAAATGGAAACCGCCACCCTGCCTGCACGTACCATTCAGGTTAGTCCGGGGGTATCGCCAACGACACAGACGCAAGCTCCAGACATGCCACAAACGGACATTGCCACTTTAGAACCGGCGTTGTCTCAAACAGAAAATATCGGCATCGTGAAGCAAGAAAGTGGACTCTTTACTGTTCTAAGCTTGGTTTTTGGTCTGGGGTGGTTGATTACGGCCACCGCCTGGTTCGTCAGTAAGCGTAAAGAAAATAATCAAATTAAAGACTTGAAGATAAGCACTCAACTCTCACCGACAAGGTCATTATCCAACGGCGTAAAACAAGCCTGCGCAGATAACAATCCAACACAAGCAAAAACTGAACTGTTGAACTGGAGCCAGGCCTATTGGCCTGATAACCCACCTACGAATCTTTCTGATATCGGCAAGCGCTTGGATGAACAAACTCAACACGAACTCGAAAAACTGAATCTGGCACTTTATGGTTTGGATAAACAAACATGGCAAGGTGCTGCCTTGTGGCAGTCTATTTCGAATGCAGTAAAAACAAGAAAAGTTAAGCCGAAGAAAGACGAGAATTTATTAGTGCCACTCTACCCCTAGTCGAGCAGTCCCACTACTTTGTGTTTACGCTACTAGCTCCTCAGCCATTTGATCCAGCTCTGTAGAAATATCATCCAAACTGGCTAATGCCTTTTGCGCGGTTTGTTCATTGAGGCCAATTGCCTCAAATTTCGCCCAGGGCTGATCCACAAATGTGGGATCGTCCTTCATACGTATCAACAAGCTGGCAAGATAAACCAGTTTTGGATAAATGGCGTGCTTACCATCAAAATCCGGAAAATGGTGTTCCCCTGCAGCCATGATAATTTCCTCAGGCAGATTCCAGGCGCGCAATAAATAGTTGCCAATCATGTCATGACTAATACCAATACAAATGAACTCCAATTCACGAATTTCAATCTGATCATATTTGGCTGAGGCTGCATTCAAAATAGCAAACTCTTCCGGATAAAGTGTGCCATATAGCAAATAGCCAATATTGTGCAGCAGGCCTGAAAGATAGCAAAGCCCCAGGCTTGGACGAACAGCGGAAGGTAACTCTTTTGCCAACGCTTGCGTTAATACCGCACACCTCAGAGATTGTGACCAGAATTTTCTTAATCCTAACGGCCCACCAACTTCAACTGGCAAGCTCTGACCGGCAGACAAGCCAATCGCTAGATGCATGGTTTTGTCATACCCCAACACCAGTTGTATAGCATCCGTGAGAGTTTTAATACGCTCGCCATAACCAAAACCGGCCATGCGTGCGTATCGCAGAATTTGTACTGAGATAGCAGGATCTTCGCTGATGACATCAACAAGCGTGCCTACATCGGCACTGGCTTTATTCCTTAACTGCAACAACTCATTTGCAACCTTAGGCAAAACCGGCAGGTCAATTTCATTTCGCAAGCGATGGCGCAACTCTTCCACAACGCGCTGTTTACGTGCAGAGTTTGACATTAGCTCCATCAGATCCATATTTCCTCCTGGAAAAGGTATGACACGACCCCAATAAAATGTTAATAACTTGTTAATATCCGCTTTGTTTTCGGTAACTTAGCAATATCTTTACGGCACTCTTTAGTTATCGACATTATAGTGGAGAGCTTAAGTTAATGCTAATACACTACCCAAGCGTCTAAATCTCGAGATTTATGCTTTACATCAATTTTAGAATATTGATGGCAAATATATAGGGTATTCATTCGAGATATAATGATTCTGTAGCCAGGCTGAAGTGAAAGATTACCTGTATTTAAGCAAGCGAATGAAAATTGAAGTTCTTGATAACTTGTCAGCCGTTGACCAACAGGCATGGAATCGGCTGGTAACAACAAATAATCCGTTTCTGAAACATGAGTTTCTGACTGCGCTGGAAACTCATCACTGCGTCAGTAAAGAAAGCGGCTGGCAGCCGCAACACATTGTTATTTATACCGATGAAAATCAACTGGTCGGCGCGGCACCGCTTTATATCAAATACCATTCTCATGGAGAGTTTGTATTCGACTGGTCGTGGGCCGAAGCTTATCAACGCAATCGTCTAAATTATTATCCCAAGCTTGTCTCGGCAATCCCGTATACGCCCATGACCGGCCAGCGCTTGTTAGTGTCGGCTGATGCCGATGCCACTAAGATTGGCAAGCTATTGATTCAAGCAACCATTAATATGGCTCTCGAACGTGATTATTCATCATGTCATTGGCTCTTCCCCACTCAAGAACAAAAAGAATTCCTACAGCAACAATCACTAATAATACGCCTTGGCTATCAGTATCATTGGCATAATCATGGCTATCAAAGTTTCGAGCATTACCTGAGTCATTTCATTTCACGTAAACGAAAAAATATCCTAAAAGAACGGCGCCAGGTGAATCAGGCTGGCGTTCATTTTCAAATCAAACATGGCGATGAAGTCAGCCCTGAAGAGTGGCGCACCTTTCATAAGTTTTATCGTGAGATTTATGATCGCAAATGGGGCTTTCCCAGCCTGTCGTTGGGCTTCTTTGAAGAGATCGCCAACACTATACCCAATCAAATAGTGCTTGTGCTGGCCTATCTGGATGACACCTGTATCGCCACAGCACTCAACATGCGCAGTGATGACACCCTATATGGGCGCCACTGGGGTTGTAGTGAACAACTCCCTGGTTTGCATTTTGAGACATGCTACTACCAAGGCCTGGAGTATTGTATTCAACACGGCCTCAAGCGATTTGAACCTGGCGCCCAGGGGGAACATAAAATCGCGCGTGGATTTTTGCCTACCCCCACCTGGTCAGCCCACTGGGTTGCCGACACACAGTTTCGTGAGGCGATTACTCGCTATACACTGGCGGAAGCGGATGATATGCACAAGATGATGCAACAGCTTGAATCACATTCCCCTTTTCACATACAAGACTAAGTATCGCTTTAGAAAAAATATTATTGCGAAGTTGATACAAGTCTCATTGACTTAATCTAAACTAAAGACTAAAAATTTATATCACCGTCACTAAAATGGAGGTGCGGTGGTGAGTAAATAAATCGATAATTATAATTACATCAGCGGGGGTGGGTTACATGAACTATTCTATCAACTATTCAGGCTTTGTTGATTTGGCCGCAGGCATCACTACGTTTCAGGCAACACCAACCAGTTGTATTGACTCCGAAAACTGCAAGCCGGCCATTGCTGTTCAGTTATACCAAGATCTAAATATTGATCACTTGATGCGAGACACTACTATCCACAACCCCATTAAAAAGCAAATTTACGAAGTGGTAGATCTGGAACCTATTTAATGACTCGGTAACAAGGAGTATATTCCTTGCCCGGTAATTTCATACGGTGCTGCTCAACAAAGCTATGTAATAATTGATCCAATGGCTCCATTACACTATGGTCACCGCGAATCTCAAATAATCCCTTTTCCTCAATTGCACGAAGACCTTCAGCTTTTACATTACCCGCGACCACACCAGAAAAGGCACGACGTAAATTCGCGGCCAGTAGATGAACATCCTGGTTCTTATGCAATTCCAGAGCAGCCATGTTTTCATGCGTCGGCTCAAATGGTTTCTGGAAGGCTTCATCAATTTTAAGTAACCAGTTGTAATAGTAGGCATCAGACTTTTCGCGCCGGTAAACGCGCACATCTTCAATACCCGATTGAACCTCACGCGCCACCTGAGCAGGGTCATCGATAATAATCTTATAGAGTTTTTGCGCCTCTTTACCTAAGGTCTGTTTGATAAATCGATCAATGCCATTGAAATACTCTTCTGCATGAGAAGGCCCCGTAAATACCAATGGAAAAGGAATTTCTCTATTATCTGGATGAAGCAGAATGCCAAGCACATATAGGATTTCTTCAGCGGTTCCGGCACCGCCCGGAAAAACAACAATGCCATGTGCCGTGCGGACGAAGGCCTCCAGCCGTTTTTCGATATCCGGCATGATCACCAGTTCATTCACGATCGGATTTGGAGATTCCGCCGCGATAATCCCCGGTTCGGAAATACCGAGATAGCGGCCATCACTAATGCGCTGCTTAGCGTGACCAATGGTGGCCCCCTTCATTGGCCCTTTCATGGAGCCAGGTCCACAGCCGGTACAGATATTCAAACTACGCAGCCCCATTTCATGACCCACCTCTTTGGTGTATTCATACTCAC
>CALZIO010000111.1 GCA_945787785.1 uncultured Chromatiaceae bacterium | reverse complement strand
AGATAAAAGGACAAAGGTAGTAAAAGCATCATGGCATCGACGGATTTCAGGGAAAGCAGTAGAAAAATCACATCTACCTGGACACTCCCAGACGCCACCTGGCCCAATAAACGGGCAAACCAGCTACTGACAAAAATCAAAAACAGCACAGCCGTCACCGCAAACAGAGTGCTGACCAACTCCTTGAAAAGATAACGTTCAATTATCAAAAGTGTATTTCCGAAATCGCTAACATTCGATGATCACTGGAAAAAAAACGTATATTGAGTAAACTCTTCCAATATTGTCAGAAAAAATATAAATAGCCTTTAAAAAATACCTCTTGCCTTATTAAGCAAAATAACTACTGACAAGAAATAGGCTTTTTCTATAACAACAACTTTTACAGTTAATAACAGATTTGCTAGGGGAGCAACCATGGAGTTTACTGCAAAAAGCGGCAATCCAGAAAAACAGCGCACCGCCTGTATTGTGGTCGGCGTATTCGAACCACGACGCCTCTCACCTGCCGCTGAACGCCTGGACCAGGTCAGCGATGGTTTTATTTCCAATCTGATCCGCCGGGGTGATCTGGAAGGAAAAATCGGCCTGACATTACTCCTCCATAGCGTCCCCAACACCTTATGTGACCGAATCCTGCTGATCGGTTGTGGCCGCGAACGCGAACTGCACGACGCCCAATACCGCAAGATCATGGCCACCACTGCCTCCACCCTGAATGACATTGGCGCCATGGAAGCAGTCTGTTATCTGACCGAGCTGCATGTCAAAGGGCGCGACAACCACTGGAACATACGCCAAGCGGTTGAAACCATGGAAGACTCGCTCTACAGCTTTGATCAGCTCAAATCAAAAAAAGATGCCACACGCAGACCACTGCGCAAAATCGTGCTTAGCGTTGCCAGTCGACGAGAGCTGCAAGACAGCGATGCCGCTGTCAGCGAAGGTGACGCCATTGCCCAAGGGGTGAAGTTTGCCAAAGACCTGGGCAACCTGCCCGGTAATATCTGTACCCCCAGTTATCTGGCCGAGCAGGCGCTGGAACTGGCCAAACAATTCGATAGCATCACAACCGAGATTCTTGATCAGGCAGAGATGGAAGAATTGGGCATGGGCGCCCTGCTTTCGGTCGCCAAGGGCAGTCGCCAAGCGCCTAAACTCATTTGCATGACCCATAACGGTAACGGCAAGAGCAAACCAATTGTACTGGTCGGCAAAGGCCTGACCTTTGACGCCGGCGGCATCTCACTCAAGCCCGCCGCCGCCATGGATGAGATGAAATATGACATGTGTGGCGGCGCCAGCGTTTTTGGTGTGATGAAAGCAGTGGCACAACTGAATTTGCCGCTGAACATCATTGGCGTGGTGCCCAGCAGTGAAAACATGCCCGACGGCGCCGCCAATAAACCGGGCGACATCGTCACCAGCATGTCGGGACAGACCATCGAGATCCTCAATACCGATGCCGAAGGCCGACTGATTCTGTGCGATGCACTCACCTACAGCGAAAAGTATGACCCGGAAGTGGTTATCGATATCGCCACCCTCACCGGTGCCTGCGTTGTTGCTCTGGGCAAACACGCTTCTGGCCTGCTCAGTAATCACAGCCCGTTGGCCCATGATCTGCTCAATGCCGGCAGGAGCAGTGGCGATCGCGCCTGGGAGCTACCGTTGTGGGAGGAATACCAGGAGCAACTGAAAAGTCCGTTTGCCGACATGGCTAACATCGGTGGCCGTGATGCCGGCACTATTACCGCTGCCTGTTTTCTTTCCAGCTTTACCAAGAAATATAACTGGGCCCACCTGGATATTGCTGGCAGCGCCTGGCGTTCTGGCGAGAAAAAAAGCGCCACCGGCCGCCCGGTGCCACTGCTGACCCAGTACCTGCTTGATCGTTGCAAGGAAAAATAAAGCGGGAGACCCTAAGAGATATAATGACTCGAATCGACTTTTATATCCTCGAACGCGCTGAGGATCACAACAACAATCGCGAACAGTTTGCCTGCCGTATCGCAGAAAAGGCGTATCGCCTGGGCCATGGCGTCTATATTCATACGGACGACCCTGCTCAGTCTGCCAAACTGGATAACCTGCTCTGGACCTTCAAACAGGGCAGCTTCATTCCTCATGCCATCGATGGACAGGCACCCGACCCGGATGCTGCCGTGCTGATAGGTAACAACGCCGAACTGGACACCTCATCTCACGCCAAAGGGCGAGAGGTCTTGATCAACCTCAGCCAGGAGATTCCACTTTTTTTCAGCGCCTTTAAGCGCGTGGCCGAAGTCGTTGATCAGCATGCAGATAACAAAACCAAGGGGCGGGAGCGGTTTAAATTTTATCGTGACCGGGGCTATAGCATGGAAACTCACTCAATCTCGTAACGCGACATGAAAAAGAAAGAAACGCACACTATTACGCTTGATGAAGAACTGCCGTCCGTATTCAGTGATGATGCTATCCCTGTTTTGCAGGACGTGGTGGCAACTGAAGAAGAGATTGAAAATCTGCTACCAAAAATCAAGCAGGCAAAACCCAATCCCGCCCTGACGCGGGTGATTGATGCCGCCATCAAACAACAGTTCGACAAACTGGCCGATGTGATTCAGGAGCATTTTCACAAACTCGACAAACCCCTGCTTTCATCTGAGGAAGTCGGTCACGAACTGGCAGAGGCCATCCGCAAATGCCGTCAACCACAACGCGTCAATAAGGCCCAATCAGCTCGAGCAAATAGGCTACAATATGCGCCGCCCGCAGCCGGGCGCGACATGAAGGCAATGAAAGTGACGACAGAGATGGACAAGACCTACAACCCGCACGCAATCGAACAACGCTGGTACGAAGCCTGGGAAGCGAGCAACTACTTTGCCCCTTCATCTGAGGGCAGCCCCTATTGCATCATGATTCCACCACCGAACGTCACCGGCAGCCTGCACATGGGGCATGCCTTTCAAGACACCATCATGGATGCCTTGATTCGTTACCACCGCATGAAAGGGCACAAAACTTTATGGCAGGCAGGCACTGATCATGCCGGTATCGCCACTCAAATGGTGGTCGAGCGTCAGCTCAATGCCCATGGCAAAACCCGTCACGATTTGGGCCGCGACGCCTTCATCGATCAGATCTGGAAATGGAAAAAAGAATCAGGTGGCACCATTACCCGCCAACTGCGCCGCATGGGTGCCTCGCTGGACTGGTCGCGTGAACGCTTCACCATGGACGAAGGATTGTCTGAAGCCGTACACGAAGTCTTTGTCAGATTATATGAAGAAGACCTGATTTATCGCGGCAAGCGCCTGGTGAACTGGGATCCAATCCTGCACACCGCCGTCTCTGATCTCGAGGTTGTCTCTCAAGAAGAAGCGGGGTACCTGTGGCATTTCAAATATCCGCTCTCCGATGGCAGTGGCCACGTCACCGTCGCCACCACTCGGCCAGAAACCATGCTGGGTGATACCGCGGTGGCGGTACATCCTGAGGATGAGCGCTACAAAGACCTGATCGGCAAAGAGATTTCCTTGCCGTTGGCGGGTCGCAAAATCCCCGTCATCGCCGACGACTATGTCGACCCAGAATTTGGTAGCGGCTGCGTCAAGATCACCCCTGCCCATGACTTCAATGACTACGCCATCGGCCAACGCCATGACCTGCCGATGATCAACATCTTCACTGAAGATGCAAAACTGAATAATGCTGTCCCGGTTCAGTATCGCGACATGGATCGCTTTGAAGCGCGCAAAAAGGTAGTGGCCGACCTCGAAGCCCTGGGCCTGGTGGTACAAATTGATGACCACAAACTGATGGTGCCACGCGGCGATCGCTCCCACAGCGTCATCGAACCGCTGCTGACAGATCAATGGTTCGTTAAAGCCGAGCCGCTGGCTAAACCGGCCATCGAAGCAGTCGAGAATGGTGACATCAAGTTCGTGCCAGACAACTGGAAGAACACCTATTTTGAGTGGATGCGCAACATCGAAGACTGGTGTATTTCACGCCAGATCTGGTGGGGCCATCGCATCCCGGCCTGGTATGACGAAGAAGGCAACATCTTTGTTGCCCGCACTGAAGAAGAGGCACGTGCCAAAGCCAAAGAAAAACATGGCAAGCATGTGGCCCTAAGTCAGGACAGCGACGTACTCGACACCTGGTTCTCATCGGCATTGTGGCCCTTCTCTACGCTGGGCTGGCCAGAACAGACTCCGGAACTCGAAAGCCTCTACCCCACCAGCGTGCTGGTCACCGGGTTTGACATCATCTTCTTCTGGGTTGCGCGCATGATCATGATGGGCATTAAGTTTACCGGCCAAGTACCCTTTAAAGAAGTTTATATTCATGGACTGGTACGTGACGGCCTTGGCCAGAAGATGTCGAAATCAAAAGGCAATGTGCTCGATCCAATCGACCTGATCGATGGTATCGACCTGGAAACCCTGATCAGCAAACGCACCTCCGGCCTGATGCAGCCGGAAATGGCCAGCAAGATCGAAAAAGCCACACGCCAGGAATTTCCGGATGGCATCCAGGCCTTCGGCACCGATGCCTTGCGTTTCACCTTTGCCGCACTTGCCTCCACCGGCCGCGACATAAAATTCGATCTTAACCGCACGGAGGGTTACCGCAACTTTTGTAACAAATTGTGGAATGCCGCCCGCTACGTGTTGATGAATACAGAAGAACACGACTGTGGCCAGAAAGGCGGAGAACTGGAATTAAGCCTGCCTGATCTTTGGATAATCAGCCGTTTGCAACACACTATCAAGGAAGTCAGTCAGTCAGTTGAACAATACCGCTTCGATCATGCCGCCCAGGCCATTTATGAATTCACCTGGAATGAATACTGTGACTGGTATCTGGAGCTATCAAAAGTTGTCCTGAATAATCTTAGCAGCAGTAAAGCCAAACAACGTGGCACTCGCCACACCCTAGTAAACGTGCTGGAAACTCTGCTACGCCTGAGTCACCCGTTAATGCCTTACATCACCGAAGAGATCTGGCAGCGTGTTAAGCCACTCACCAATATCACGGGCGAAACCGTAATGTTGCAGCCCTATCCAACAGCCGACACAGACAAAATCAGCAGCGACATTGAAACCGAGATGGAATGGGTAATGAGTTTCATACTCGGTGTACGCACCATTCGCGGCGAGATGAATATCCCGCCGGGCAAACCCCTGCCGGTACTGCTCGCTGACGGTAATGACAAAGATGCTGAATTGCTTGAACGCAACAATGCCTATCTGAACAACCTGGCCAGGCTGGAATCGATCACCTGGCTCGACGATGCCTATGAGCCACCTGAAAGTGCGACTGCCCTGGTGGGTGAAATGAAAGTATTGATCCCCATGGCCGGGCTAATCAACAAAGAAGACGAACTGGCACGACTGAACAAACAGGTCGAGAAACTGGCGAAAGACCTGACACTCACTCAAGGCAAGCTCAATAACGAAAGCTTTGTCAGCAAAGCACCGGATGCCGTGGTCGAAAAAGAGCGTCAGAAAGTGGCCGAAACACAAAAGTCGCTGGATAACCTGAGGGAACAGATCATTCGCATCAAAGCATTGTAGGTGATTGTGCAGCTGCACCACAGCAGCCCTGCCATCTGTTTTTTTACCCGCGCTTACACTACACTCAATTCCTCTACAGAGTTGGGGAACTTTGTCATGAACCATGATAGCGTTAAATTCGGCATGATCATCACACTGCTTGCTGCATTGATGAGTGGCAGCAATGTGGCTCGCGCTGAAGCCACAATCGAAACCAATGCCTCTCAATCCGACATTGGCATTATCAGCGGCTCAGTGTCGCGCTCCAGCTTCACCCTGGCGGTGATCAACCGCGAACCCAGAGAACGCATCACCGAACTGAGCAACGATCAATTTCATATCTATTTCTTCACTGAGCTCAAAGGGCTGGCCGGACAAACTGTCATTCATCGTTGGAGTTACAATGGCCAAAACATGGCTGAAATAAAATTTGATATCGGAGCAACGCGCTGGCGCATCTGGTCGAGCAAGGTGTTGTTACCGGACTGGACCGGAACATGGACAGTGACGGTGATTAACGAGCTGGGACAAGAGATCTTCAGCGATAGTTTTGAGTATGTGGCAGCTGACGCCGCGCCCCAATAATATTCACAGCACCAACACACTAGTTTTTCTAAGCTGAAGTTCCTTACTTGAAAATACGAATTACCCCTATTTATCATATAGATAAGCAAAAACAGAGTTCAAAGTTCTGTCTACACTTTTATCTTCTTGAGTAGCTGGTAAGCGTTTTG
>CALZIO010000110.1 GCA_945787785.1 uncultured Chromatiaceae bacterium | reverse complement strand
CTCATTATTTTCAATGTGTTAGATAACAAGGATAGCAAACATCACCGGAACTTTTTACTCGCATATGCCGATTTTTGTATTTAATTTCATGGTGTTAGTGTTTATGGACGGACACTAGTTATTTTTACTTCCCCTTATATCTCTATCAGGTGATTTGTAAGTTCATTAATATTAGAGGAATCAGCAGGAAAGCATTCTTCTAACACCTTGCCACAAACCTCAACTGCAGAAATGAAACCAACACAGATATTATTAGATTTCACATCCGTAACAAAGCTCTCAACTATCCTATCCCATGTGCCAGGCGGAACAACATCATTTATACCTTTGTCTGCGATGATTTCAACATATTGTTCTGCAACAGACACAAATATTAGAACACCTGTTCTCTCTTTTGTTAGATGAAGGCCTTGTAAATAAAATTGTTCTTGGGCAAGCCGATGGGCACGCCGATATTTAACTGATTTAGGTATCAGCCGCATAGCAATGGGTGGAATACGAAAAAGCACCATTGCTACCATAAAACAAATAACTTGAATTGAATAAATCATTGTTGCCTCTAACTGCAATTGCAATAAAATCACAATCGCTGGCACAACCAGGGCAAGCAATGCAGCCCATAGTAATGGGATATACAAATACTCATCACTCGCTCTAGCAATAACTGTAACTAGTTCTCCGCTGGTTTTTTCCTCAACCCTCTGAATAGCGTTAGAAATATTTTGTTTTTCATTTTCAGTTAAGAAAGCCATCATTACCACCCACCAGATGCGCCACCGCCACCAAAAGAACCTCCCCCACCAGAGAAACCACCACCGCCACTACTACTACCGTATCCACCACTATAGTAACCACCACCATATCCACCTGACGACCAACCACTGCCACCTCTACCTCCGCCGCCTATAAAAATGTGGAAGAAAAATACTATTACACCAAGAATGGCACCGCCTATCAGGGACGACAGTTTAATAGTCGTAATTATTGCTGCACCACCCCCAAGCACTATCCCGGATCTCATACGATTCCCGAAAAATCCAGCTATAAACTCACCGACAAACATCGAAATAATAAAAAAGACGACTAAATTATCAAAATTAGCTGCACCACTCCCCTTTTTTATTTCTCTCTGCGTATAGGTACCTAAGAGTGCATTTACAATCGATCCTGCCCCTTCACTAATCCCAGTTTGGTAATCATCTTTCCGAAATTTTGGCAGTATGACTGTTTCTATAATATTTCTGCTAAGAGCATCCGTGAGCACACCCTCAAGTCCATACCCAACCTCAATTCGAACCTTACGCTCATTAGGTGCGACAAGCAGAATGACGCCATTATTTTTGTCCTTTTGACCAATTCCCCAGTGCCGACCCAGTTGATAGCCAAACTCTTCAATGGCATATCCCTGAAGTGATTTAACTGTTACCACAACCACCTGGTTACTTGTTTCTTGCTCATGTTGTTCTAACAATCTTATTAAATCACCTTTAACATCGGCTGAGAGCAAGTTAGCCTGATCAACTACGCGGCCATCAAGTTTTGAAAATTCAGGTGCAGATTGAGAAGGAAAGCATGAAAATAGAAACAGAAAAACAAGAAAAGTCTGAATTATTCTTGCCTGTTTTATACTTTTCTTCTTCATTGAAACCACTCGACTAGAATTCTACGACGGGCACTTCGTGGTCCTCTTCAGGCGCACTGAATGTTTCTTTAATTTCTGCCTCAGGATAAAGTAAAGCCTTCCACCAGCGGCCAGGATATGTTCGTAATTCAGTATTGTATTTCCTAACTGCTCCAATATAATCTCGCCTTGCAACAGCAATACGATTTTCAGTACCCTCCAGCTGAGACTGCAGCGCCAAATAATTTTGATTAGATTTCAATTCAGGGTACTTTTCAACGACAACCATTAGCCGAGAAAGCGCAGATGACAACGCATCTTGATTATTCTGGTAAACCTTAAATGCCTCCGGATCACTCAGCATCTCTTTTGATATGTTCACTTGAGACACTTTTGACCTCGCTTCAACAACTGCTGTTAAAACCTCTTTCTCCTGTGCAGCAAAACCTTTCACAGTATTCACAAGGTTGGGCACTAAATCCGCTCGACGCTTATACTGATTCTCTACTTGTCCCCAGGCAGCAATCACCTCTTCATCATAAGTTGGAATATTATTAACTCCACAGCCATTCAACGTTAATAAAATTAGCATCACAAACAAATACCTATTCATATTCACCATCCAGCCTCATTAAGTATTAGAATTTTCACTCTGACCAAATTATCTATTATGTCGACCCCATCGACATATTTAGAACGCACATTAAAGATTTTAAAATAACCTTATATTATTTCAGAGTGTTGCACCAACATCTCCTTCCAGTCTTTCAAGGAATTAATCATCCACATTAAATATTTGACAGGGCTAAAAGTGTTTCAGTATGCCTACGTTTTCAATCCATCAATCACCTCAGCCGCCAAACGCTGGCTATAAGGATTAATCTTGCGGTGCGTAGGCATCCACCCCAACAGAAAGCGATAAAAATCTGTCCATGCAACAGGGAACATCGCTAACCATTCAGAATGTAATTTCTCCCAATCCACCTGCTTGTTTGCCAACGCCAGCGCCTGTTTCAACTCTGAAAAATAATACGCCAGCAGATCCTGCTCCCAGCGTTCACACTGACGTTCACTGAGGCAGCTTCCCAGAAAATAGGCTACATCCTTCATGCCACAACCACTGCCGACATATTGGAAGTCCACTGCGGCAACGGCCTGGTCATCAGTAGAAAAACAAAAGTTATCAATCTTGGCATCTCCATGCACCAGAGTTTGGTAGCTGCATTCATTTAACAGCCTGTCGACTCCAACCGCTGCCTGTTTTAAGTTACCCTCTTCCATCGCCGCCAGCTCATCTGGCCGTGTTTCAAGATGCCAATACGTACCTGTCTGCCACAATCCATCAGGCTTCACCCCCATAAACGTCGCGTGAAAATTGGCCAGCCAACTCAAACAGAGCTTTACCTCACTAATATCAAGAGATGACTTTCTTATCGGAAAACCAGCTGCATCCAGATCTTGCAGCATAATCACACGCTCATCTGACACCTCGGTCGCGGCATAACAGCTGGCCACCCTGCACGCTTCACCACATTGGTTACTCCAATCCCGATACCAATGCATCTCAACATCGTATGACTTTATTTTCCGGGCGTGAGCAAAATCCGTATTCCAACCCCTGGAGTGATCAGCTTCAGAAGGAAACACAATATATTTCAGAACGACAGACTTTAAATCAGACCCAACAAGCTCTACTCGCACGACCTCACCATAACCACTCCATAGTGTTTGAATAACCTGCTGAGATGTTATTGCAGTTGCGCCAGTGGTATTGAGAACGAAATCCTGGAAGTGTTTGTTCATTTTATGTCAGGGCTTTTAGTACTGTCAGGTCCAGTTCGATCCTATCATCATTATTTGCGATCCAGACCTGGCCATCCTGGATGGTACATTGCAATTGCATGCTGCGACGCGCCAGATTAGCCAGTGCCAGGCTGATGTCTGCCGGCAAGTTACACACGCTGAGATTATCCACGCGTTCAAGCTTGCTGCGGTTTTGTTGCCACCACAAATCTGCACCGCGGCCACCGTAGCTGTAGATGACTACTCGCTTGGCACGTCCGCAAGCCTTGCGGATGCGTCTTTCGTCGGGCAGACCCACGTCCACCCACAGCTCGATAGTGCCGGTTAGATCCTTATGCCAAAGATCGGGCTCGTCTTCAGTACTTAGCCCTTTACCGAACGTCAAATCGTCATGGGCGTGCAGCGCAAAGGCCAATAATCGCACCATCATACGCTCGTCATTTTCCGAGGGATGCTGGGCAATGGTGAGGACATGATCATGGTAGTAGTGACGATCCATGTCAGCGATGTTCAGATCGGCTTTGAATATGGTTGCTTTAAGTGCCATAGAGTCACTCTTTGAGTTGTGATAGGCGTAATGTTAACAGACCCTGCAACCCCAGCACGCACTTCCCCGCTATTACCACTCCTTCGACCGCCTCAACCTGAGTGAAGATGCATGTAGAATAGAGCGCCTCTACTTAAATTGAGCCAATGTGATTGACTATGTGGACTAGACAATTGATTACCAATAACAGCAAAATATGTATCAAAGTAAGCGGGGCTGACACTACTATTATTTGCATCTCGCATCGCCCCCTGTTACTGATTATTCTTATCCACTAATCGAAGCGTTTGATGGATTTCTATATCGTAAATGGAACGTGATTAATGACAAACGAAGTGACAAGCTTGCCTGAAACCGAAGTGACCTGTGCAAACTGCGAGGCCTGCTGTTGTCGTTTGGAAGTCATGCTCATTACCGATACCGGCGTGCCCGATCATTTTATCAAGACCGATAAGTGGGGTGGAAGAACCATGGCGCGGCTGGATGATGGCTGGTGTTCGGCTTTAGATCGAACCACCATGAGATGCCTGATTTACGAGAGGCGGCCACAGGTTTGTCGTGATCTTGAGATGGGAAAAGACGAGTGTATTGCCGAGCGTGCCGCCTACTATAAATCGAGTCCGGCTCCTATTGATAAGTAACTTCTCAATCCTCACGCACAAACCTATCCACTGAATAGCGCCCCATGTCACGCTCTAATTGTTCAAGCTTATACTGCATCTCTGACCCGACGTAGAGCTGCGGCTCGGAGGGTTCGAGTCCTTCTTGTTCCTCTCGCTCGGCAATGGCCGCCATCGCCTCCTTAAACCGTGAGACAAATTGATACGGTCCATCAGGCATCTCTTTAAAAAGCGCCTCACCAAAATAGGTATATTCATTGGCATTGGAACAACCGAAGGATGTCTTGTCATAGGCGGCCGCTGTCATGATCAAGGTATGATCATCCTTCAATGGCTCCACGAACCCGCCCGAATAACAGGCAGAGACAAGAATAATGCGCCAGCGTATCCCCGCATCTTCCAGCATCGACTTTACATCATCCGGGCGAATATCATTCAGGCCCAGGGGCCACATATCAACAGAGAGCTCGTGATCCTTGGAGCCATGACTGGTGAGATAAAGGAACAACACATCCTCATCAGGATTCATCACCCGGCCCAAATGGCGCAGCACAATATCTAGATTACTCGCCGACGCCAGCGGCACTGTCTCCAGCGTGTCGCGATTATTAATCAACGTTACCGAACGTTCATGGGTACCAAGCTTGGCATCCACCGCCTTTTGGATATGCCCAACCTCTCTCATAAACACATCCTGATCGGCATACGAACCAAAGCCAACGAAAAACAGATCTGTCACGCCCGGCTGCTCCGGTTTGATTGGTATCAGAGCGTCATCCAAAAGATCGTATTGCGAATAGAACACGCGCTCCGCATCAATCGGCTCGACCTCCGCCACGTCTTCATAGTCGTAACCCTCGTACCAAAAGCTGGGCCGCATCTCCATAAGTGGTAGCGACACCAAAAACCACAGTACCACCACTGCTATCGCCCAAAGCTTGCGCCTGCCAACCATGAAGTAAGCTATAAAGAAGCTAATCGCCAGGCTCCAGACAAATAGCCCAATATAAGCAGTACCGGATTGCAACAACGACACGTAAGGAAATAACACCTCGGCGATAAGATAGAAGAACGGTGCCACGCAATAGGAAACAACCAAAAACAACAGCAGCCTGGCAGGATCACCGCAGACCCTGGCAATCACATAGCCAACCAGTAGCGAACCTAAAAATTCCGTACCGAGAACACCGAAGCCATACACACTAAACTGTGGATCATCTAATTAGACATATGAAGCGATAAATACCGTAATGACGTACAGCGACACCAACAAGAACAGTTGGTCATAAGAAACAGCTACCCGCGCAATGGCACTGCCACGAAACACAAGAATCCGGGCACCGCAGGATAGATTCCAGATCAGGGTATACACCTCTTTGCTCAGGCGGGCCGACCACGAATCACCAGAATTATGTACTTGTTGCTCCATATACCCTCCAGCAAGAGCAATACATGTTTACTTTAAACTGACATAGCATAGTACCAAGAATCCACCAACAACTTAGGAAACTCTGAAAAAGTCATTCTGGCGCATACCCACAGGGCACAAGTGCCAGAATCCAGTAACTATATGAATGCACTAGACTCCGGCCTACGCCGGAGTGACGGGACAATACTTGTTAAGAGCTTCCTTAATATGGTTTTTAAGAACACAGTGAGTCAGAGTTCAGCCCACGGTGAATTTGTTCTCCGCCTCAACCATTCGCCGCTTGGCATGAATTTCTGGTCATTTTCAAATAATCAAAGACCAATCGGATATTCATGGTGAGTTCTCTC
>CALZIO010000109.1 GCA_945787785.1 uncultured Chromatiaceae bacterium | reverse complement strand
CAAGGATATTTTTCGTTTTTGACCTGGCTAACTGTATGGTTATTGATCGCGTCTCGCTGTCCCCGGTAAAGAACGCATGAACCGATCTCTAGGCTCATCTAAAAAGCGTGAAACTTTAGTATATAAATCATAAAGCGTAATATATCCATCAAATTATACTGGAAAAAATAAGTGGAAAGAGCAAAGCAAATATTTATTGGTAAAGGCGATGCCCCGGTTAGCTTAAATCTGAAGTATGCCAATCGGCATGGCTTGATCGCGGGCGCCACGGGAACAGGCAAAACCGTAACATTACAGATACTTGCCGAAGGGTTTTCAAAGCAAGGCGTGCCTATTTTTATGGCGGACATCAAGGGCGATCTTTCCGGTATTAGTCAGGCAGGGGTGGAAAAAGATTTTCTCGAAAAGCGCGCCGCCGATATCGGGCTTGATGATTACAGCTATCACGCCAACCCAGTCGTGCTTTGGGATTTGTATGGCGAGCAAGGACACCCGGTGCGTACCACCATCGCAGACGTGGGGCCCTTGTTGTTGGCACAACTACTCGAGTTGAATGATACCCAGGAAGGCGTGTTGCAGGCGGCCTTTAAAATTTCTGCCGACCAAGGGATGTTGTTGCTCGATCTCAAAGACCTGCGCTCACTACTCAACTACATTTCAGATCAGGCGAGTGAGCTGTCAGCCAATTATGGCAATATGAGTAAATCTTCAATCGGTGCCATTCAGCGCCGTTTGCTGGCACTGGATGAGCAGGGCGGCAGTAATTTTTTTGGCGAGCCGGCACTCGATATCCATGAATTTATCCACCAAACTTCAGGCGGGCTTGGCCATATCAATCTGCTCGCTGCCAACAAACTGATGCTGCAGCCTAAACTCTACGCCACCTTTCTGCTGTGGTTGTTGACGCAGCTGTTCAAGGAGCTGCCGGAAGTAGGGGATGCCGCCAAGCCCAAGCTGGTTTTTTTCTTTGATGAGGCGCATCTGCTGTTTGATGACGCACCCAAGGCATTGCTTGATCGCGTTGAACAGGTGGTCAGGCTGATCCGTTCGAAAGGCGTGGGTATTTACTTTGTCTCACAGAGCCCCTCCGATATTCCAGACGATGTGTTGGGGCAACTGGGAAATCGCGTGCAGCATGCCTTGCGTGCATTTACGCCACGCGATCAAAAGGCCGTGAAAGCAGCGGCACAAACATTCCGCACCAATCCGGCCTTTGATACGTCTCAGGTTATTTCAGAGCTGGGTGTGGGCGAGGCCCTGGTTTCCACCTTGGATGAAAAAGGCGTGCCAACCATCGTTGAGCGCACGCTTATTCGCCCACCGGCTTCGCGTCTGGGGCCAATCACTGCCGATGAGCGAGCGCAAATATTGACGAGCAGTTTTTGCGCTGGCCGCTATGACACGCTGCTGGATCGTGAATCTGCCCATGAACAGTTGCAGGCTCGCGCTGCGCAAATAAAAGCTAATCAGGAAAAAGAGGCTGAACTTGCACGTGACTCCGCATCGAAAAAATCAACTGGTGGCAGCGGCCGAAAGCGGCAGGGTATGGTCGAAACCATGGCCAAAAGTGTGGTGCGTTCCGTTGGCAGTTCGTTCGGACGTAAAATTGCACGTGGTTTGATGAAGTCACTGTTTGGCCGTTAGTGGCGGACCCAATATGACGGCATTAAATAAATCGGGTGGTCTGGTGAAGAGGGCCGTCTACGCCTTGTTGCTCTTGGTTTTGGGTCTGGCAGCTTATTTCGGTGTTAACAGCAATAATGCACCTACGGTTACGCCGCTTGCAGACGGTGTAGAATCAATTGAGCAGGTTTATCAGCAGCGCCAGTCAAATGTTTGGGTTGAAGTGGATGGAGTGGCTGTGAAGTTGTTACCTGATGATAACGATAGTTCACGTCATCAACGATTTATTCTGAAAATCGACAATGGGCGAACGCTTCTGGTGGCACACAATATTGATCTTGCGTCACGTGTGCCGTTGTCAGTCTCAGACAATTTGAGCCTGCGCGGACGTTACGAATGGAATGAAAAGGGTGGTGTTTTGCACTGGACCCATCATGATCCAAGCGGAGAAATAGCCGGCGGGTGGATTGAGTATAAAGGTAAGCGTTATCAGTAAGGTTTTTGCACGCTGATGCGCTGTTTTTTTGAATAATTAAACAATTGTAATTCCTGCCTCAAGCCGATTGTCTGACTCGTGGTGTGCCGTTATGGTTGTATTAGCTGTTACCTCTAAATACAAATAAGGAAAATAAGATGACTAAAAAACGAATGATCTATCTTGCCCCGCTGTTGGCCGTGGTAGTTTCAACGCTGTTGATTTCAGCCTGTTCTGAGAGTGACAAAAAGACGGTTACTCAGCAGGTTGATGAAAAATCAGCTGCGATGATGGCTGATGAAGTTAATGAGGCCGGTAGTGAGATGAGCGAGAGTGTTACTACTACGATTGAAGAGACAAAGGAAAAAGTCCAAACAAAGAGTGAAGAGCTGGTTGAAAGTGGAAAAGCGACCGTTGCTGAAGTCAATGAAGCTGTCACTGAGCAGGCGGCAAAAGTTGAAAAGAGCGTTGAGAAAAAGGTTGCGCAAGTGGATGCGAGTGCCGACGCTGTTGTTGATCAAGCAAAAATGTTAACAGTGGCCAAAGAGAGTGGTTGTTTGGCTTGTCACTCCGTCGATAACAAGGTGGTTGGGCCTGCATGGAAAGATGTGGGGGCTAAGTATCGTGAATTGGCGGATGGTAGGGCGATCATGATTGGTAGTGTTACCAAAGGCAGTATGGGAAAGTGGGGCACTATCCCCATGCCAGCCTATTCCCCAAGGGTGTCAGACACGACGATTGCATCGTTGGTTGATTTTATTCTCACCCTGAAATAGGCCCTAGTTAATCGATTAAGTCATTGCGCTAATTAGTTTGCGCACACCAGGCAGCTGACGCCGGCTAACCTCGAGTGCCGTATCGCTGCCGCGCAGGCGCAGCTGGTAATGGTTTTCGCTAATCTTTTCCAGTGATTCGAAAAAGGCGTTAGCCACCAGGGAGTTGCGATGAATGCGGGTAAAGCAGTCGGAAAATTCCTGTTCCAGGTTTTTGAGTGATTCATCAATCAGCACTTCACCTTCGGTGTAATGGGCGGCAACATATTTGTTGTCGGACTGGAAGTAGATGATCTGGTCGACCGGTATCAGTTTGATGCTGCCGCGGTGGTAGGCGCTGATGTGTTGGCGGTTTTGCTGGCTCGCTGCTGCAGCAGCACCAAGCTGGTTGCGTAGTAATGGTTGTGCTTTTTTTAGCGCCTGTTCCAGCCGCGCACGGCGGATTGGTTTTAATAAGTAATCGATGGCATTGGCCTCGAAGGCCTCCAGGGCATGTTCGCTGTATGCCGTGGTGAAAATGATGCTGGGCGGCTGTTCCAGTCGACTCAGGTGCATGGCCGCTTCGAGGCCTGTCATTTCCGGCATGTGGATGTCGAGCAGCATCACATCGGGCTTGAGCAGTTCGACCTGTGCAATTGCCTCACGGCCATTGCCGGCTTCACCAACCACCCGGTGGCTGCCGATATCGTCGATTAAATCCTGGAGTCGGCTGCGTGCCAGGGGCTCGTCATCTACGATGAGTATTTTCATGATCTTGATTTGGCTGATATGGGAAGCGCAGGGTGACCTCAAATTGGTTGTTATGTTGCTTAGTCGTTAGTCTGCCATCTTCGTCGAAATGCGCCAGTAGCCGTTGACGCGTGTTGTCCAGGGCAATGTGTAAACCCTGACGTTTGCGTTGCGTTCCCTGTTCGGCTTCTGCCAATGGGTTGGTAATGGTGAGTTTGAGCTTGTCTCCTTTACGCTCTCCATGGACCAGAATGACGCCTCCCTGACTGATTGGCTCTATGCCGTGACAAACGGCGTTTTCCAGCATTGGCTGTAATGTTAGTGAAGGCAGTGCAGCATCTTGCGGAATGGCGTCGATATTCCATTCAACTTTCAGGCGTTCACCCAGACGTAGCTGTTCCATATCCAGATAACGCTGGGCAATCTCTACCTCGGTAGAAAATGGTAGCCGGGCGTCAACATTATTCAGGGTATGGCGAAACAGATCGGAGAGATCTTCGACGGCCTCTTCGGCGCGTTCGGGTTGACGGCGGATCAGGCTGGCGATGGTGTTGAGGGCATTAAACAGGAAATGAGGACGTATACGCGCCTGTAATGCCTGCAGGCGGTATTGGTTTTCGGCCTCGATATTGAGTTTGAGCTGATGCTGCAAATAGAAGTAGCGCAGAGTCAGCAGGCTGGCGATGGCGCAGATGGCAAAGTTGCGGCTGAAAAATTCGGCGTGGCTCATGTTGATCTGTAAGGCACCTTCACCGAAGTGTTGGCTGACCTGGAAGGCCAGCTCACTAAAGAGCGCGGTAATGAGTAACAGCAGAAAAAAGGCGAGTAGCCCCGCCGTGTTGTCATTTAATCGTGCTAAATGTGGGCGCAGCCAGCAGAGCATGGCGGTTGAGGTGAGCGCAATCCACAGAATATAAATAGAAATTAGGCTGAGATAACTCCAGTCGCCACCGCGTGCGGAGGGTGTTGCCAGCGTCAGCACGAATGCCAGCAATTCGGCAATAATGATGACCGCAAACACGATTTTGATATGACAAAAGTCGGGCAGAAACGTCTCGGTTTTGCCGGCAATTGTAATATTGGATTCGTTTTCGCTGGTCTGACCCATTGTGTCTATTTTAGTTTGTTCCGTTGAGATTCCAGTAATGGTATCGGACGGAGTCGGCTTTTGTCTTATTTTGTCGGGCGTCTTCTGGCGGAGTGATATAATTGCCCCAATTTTATTCGAGAGTTAAGGAAGCATCGTGACTGAGCAGACCAGCAAGCCCTGGGCGGGGCGTTTTACCGAACCAACTGACGCCTTTGTTGAGGCTTTTACTGCTTCGGTCGGCTTTGATCAACGTCTTTTTCGCCACGATATTGCCGGTTCCAAGGCCCATGCCCAGATGTTGGCTCACATTGGTGTGTTGACTGATGATGAGTGTCAGAAAATCTTGTTGGGGTTGGATCAGGTGCAGACTGAAATTGAATCTGGTCAGTTTCAATGGTCGGTGTCACTGGAAGATGTGCATATGAATGTGGAGGCGCGTCTTACCGCCCTGATTGGGGATGCCGGCAAAAAACTGCACACCGGGCGCTCGCGCAATGATCAGGTGGCAACCGATATCCGTCTCTACCTGCGTGATGAGATTGATGCCATTCAGGTTGAATTGACACGCTTGCAGACGGCATTAATCGATTTGGCAGAACGTGAGGCTGATGCCATTATGCCTGGGTTTACCCATCTGCAGGTGGCCCAGCCAGTCACGTTTGGCCACCACATGTTGGCCTGGTTGGAGATGTTGCTTCGCGATGGTCAGCGCCTGGCCGATTGCCGTAAGCGTATGAATATCATGCCGCTGGGTTCCGCCGCCTTGGCGGGTACCAGCTATCCCATCGATCGGGAATTTACAGCCAAACTGCTTGGTTTTGAAGGCGTTACCGAAAACTCTCTCGATGCTGTCAGCGACCGTGATTTCGCCATTGAATTCTGTGCCGCGGCCTCATTGCTGATGACCCATCTGTCGCGTTTTTCCGAAGAATTGATCCTGTGGGCATCGGCCCAGTTTGATTTTGTTGATATCCCGGACAGCTTTTGTACCGGTTCATCGATCATGCCGCAGAAGAAAAATCCGGATGTGCCCGAGCTGGTACGTGGCAAAACCGGTCGTGTGAATGGCCATCTGATTTCGCTGTTGACCCTGATGAAGGGGCAGCCACTGGCCTATAACAAGGACAATCAGGAAGACAAGGAGCCCTTGTTTGATGTCATCGATACACTGCGTGGGTCGCTCAAGGTCTATGCTGACATGATGGCGACGTTGACCATCAATCGCGACAAGATGGAACAGGCTGCGCTGCAGGGTTTTTCCACAGCGACTGATCTGGCTGACTATCTGGTGCGCAAGGGAATGCCGTTCCGGGATGCCCATGAAGTTGTGGGTAAGGCGGTGCGTTTGGGCGTGGACACAAATCGAGACCTGGCCGAGATGAGCCTGGACGAGCTGCAACAGTTTTCCACGGTAATTGATAGTGATGTGTTTGAGGTGCTGACTTTGCAGGGCTCGGTGGCTGCCCGCAATCATATTGGTGGTACCGCCCCGGATCAGGTGAAGGCAGCGGCAGCGCGAGCGCGCCACCGCCTGCAAACAATACACTAATCGGCAGCGGCAATCGGGGTGTTGGCCTTGATGGCAGCAACAACGCCGTTGCTAATACGTTGCAGCATCAGGTTGGCGTCATCCCCCTTGTGCCAGGCAGTCAGGCCGCAAAAAGGTTTGATCTTGATGGTTTGATTGTCATCGGTGAGCACTACAACCTCACTTACCAGATCGCAGATTTTATCTGCCAGTACTTT
>CALZIO010000108.1 GCA_945787785.1 uncultured Chromatiaceae bacterium | reverse complement strand
GACACCATGCTTTCAAAATTTTTTCGGATTCGTTGTTTATGTTGAGTTCTTTAGGTATTCGCATCCATGCATTATATATTGGTCACCTTTAATTACATAACTTTCCGCATGGACCACTAGCCGCGCAACGATTTGCCCCATCAAAGAACTGTGTTGAGATTTATGAAATTTACGCAAAAAACCTGTCAAGTATTATTTTCGATTTATTATGCTGAACAGTTACGTTTATTTTTAATACATTTCGCCGATAATCAATTCATCGGTGTTCCTGCTATTTATTTACCTTAAGTTTTTTGCGTTTTTAAGACTTGAATAAGTAATATAAACTTCAGCTAATATTTTCAATTGGAATGATAACTATCAAAAGTTTATCTTCTTCCTCTCCCAAGTCTGTTCTTGGCAGATTTCCAGCTGAATTGGCGCTAGTCATCGCATTTATAGTTGTCTACTCAGTTGTTTCTCACAATACCTTATTAAAAGGCACCGCCTTACTTTGGTGGGCTGATCTCGCTTGGACCATTGCCGCTCTGGCAACAGCAATCAAATGTTTTAAAGTCGCTTTAGCGCTCACGATTCCTGAACGACTGGCTTGGTATTTTATTAGTTTGGCCTGTTTTTCCTGGTTTCTGGGGATGATTGCCTGGGATTATTTCGAACTTGTGGCAGGGCAAGTTACCCCATTTCCTGCCATTTCAGATTTTGGATTTATGGCATTTGCACCATTTTTTATGGTTGCCTTCGTAATATTCAGGACACGCACACCAAGTCGTTCCTTCACTATGGTGCAAGTTGCCAAGCTTGGCATTCTGGTCTTGAGTATTGTGATCATACATCTGATCATCTTGCTGGAAGTGGTTAAGGCGCTGGACGAGACACTATTATATGTGTCGGCTGCGTTGGCCTATCCCGTGCTTTATATGTCAACGCTTATCTATGCTGCCATCATCCTTTGGCATTATCTTGAAGAAGGGGTGCCAAAAGCCCTGTTGCTGGTGGTCATTGGTTTTTCAGTACATGCCGTTGTCGACTCCTTTTATGCCTATGGATTATTGGGTAAGACCTATGAAGTGGGCAACTATCTCGATATTTTATGGCTGGTGGGGTTTGGTTTTATCTACTGGGGGGCACTTGCAAGACAACAGGTTATTGCAAACCCTGCAGATGACTCTAGTCTGATAAAGATTACGAACAAGCTCTTTAGCTTTGATGCATTAGTACCGGTGTTGGCAGTCTTTTTTGTGCTGTTAGTGTCGTTTCTATATGTTGACCGTTTAACACCTGATACGATTCAGGCGCTATTTCCATTTGCCTTTCTGCTGGTCGTCTTCATCGGCATGGGTGAAATTGCCGGTCAGCTATATCAAGCCGAAATGCAAAAGAAGCTGGCAAGCAGTGAAAAACATCTCTCTACAGTACTCGACACCATCCCCTATGGGGTGCAGGAAATTGATAAGGACGGGTATGTCACATACTCCAACTGGGCCCACGATAAGTTGTTTGGGTATGAAGAAGGGACGTTGCAGGGCTATCAGGTTTCTACGTTTTTTGCAGACCCGAAAGATGGTGAAGAGCTTATAAAATATCTGAAGTATTTAGCTGAAGCTCAACCGGAGCCTACTACTTTTTTTGCCGCCGATCGCAAAAAGGACAACTCTTTAGTTGACGTACAGGTGGACTGGGATTACAGGCGAAATTCAAACGGCGATGTGATCGGGTTTATCTCGATATTGACTGACATTACTGCCAAGCGACAGGCTGAGGAGCAGCTACGTCAGGCCGCGGCCGTGTTTGAAAGCACATCGGAGGCGGTAATGGTCACCGATCCAGATGGCAAAATCACCGCAGTGAACCAGGCCTTTACTGTTATCACCGGTTATAGTGAAGATGAAGTGATTGGTAAAAATCCAAAATTATTGCGTTCCGAACGCCATGAAAGTGAATTTTTCAATGACATGTGGTCAGCTATAAAGGATGAGGGAGGTTGGCGCGGTGAGGTTTGGGACCGGCGCAAGAATGGTGAAATATTCCCGGTATGGCAAGCGGTCAGTGCTATCAAAAATGATGACGGTGAAGTAACTCACTACGTCTCAGTGTTTACCGATATTTCTACACTCAAGCAGACACAGGAGCAGCTTAACTACCTTGCTTATCATGATCCGTTGACCGATTTACCAAACCGGTTGTTATTCAATGATCGTTTGATGCATGCAATAGAGCGGGCAGCACGTTCCAAAGATCAGGTCGCATTGTTGTTTATTGATCTGGATAATTTTAAAAACGTGAATGATAGCCTGGGTCATCCGGTGGGTGACGAGTTATTACTGAAAGTGGCTTCTCGTCTGCGCAGTCTCTCACGCAAGGATGACACTGTCGCCCGTATCAGTGGTGATGAATTCGTTATTATTCTCGAAAATATCCACGATGCCCAGGATACCGTGGTCATGGCCCAGAAATTAATCAATGCATTCCAAGAACCCTTAGTTGTTCAGGGTCACGAACTCCATATTACGCTCAGCATAGGTATCAGTATTTATCCTCGTGATGGTGATGATGTGCAAACCCTGGTCAGAAATGCGGATGCAGCCTTATATCGAGCCAAGGCAGAAGGGCGTAATGACTTCTATTACTATACCGAAGAATTGACTACGTCCGCTGTCGAACGACTGAAGATCGAGTCGGCCCTGCGTAATGCAGTTAAGAATCAAGAGCTGGTGTTGTACTATCAGCCTCAGATATCGCTTGATACAGGATTGATCGTGGGCGTCGAGGCCTTGATAAGGTGGCAACATCCCGAACTCGGACTGTTAATGCCAAACCGGTTTATCAATCTGGCTGAAGATACAGGACTGATTGTTGCGGTGGGTGAGTGGGTGCTTACAACAGCCTGCGGCCAAATGAAAGCCTGGCAGCAGTCGGGGTATGACTTTGGCCGGGTCGCAGTGAATGTATCAGGTTTGCAGCTACAGAGAGGTGACTTCCAGAAGATAGTTAATGATGTGCTGCTACTTACCCATCTGGAGCCACAATCTCTTGAACTTGAAATCACTGAAAATTTCATCATGAACAAGCCAGAGAAGGCGATAGCAATCCTGGACAATCTGAAATCATTAGGCATACAAATCGCAATTGATGATTTCGGAACGGGTTATTCATCATTGAGTTATCTCAAGCGTTTGCCGGTTGATAAGCTAAAAATAGATGGTTCATTTGTGCGTGATATTCCCAATAATGCCGATGATGAAGCGATTGCTCGTGCGGTTGTCGCTTTGGCCAAGAACCTACAACTAAAGGTGATCGCTGAGGGAGTCGAAACGCGTGAACAAAGGGAGTTTTTAACCGACCAGGATTGTGATGAGGCACAGGGCTATCTGATCAGTAAGCCTTTGCCGCCCGGTGAACTGATCAGTTTGGTTGATCAAACAGCCGAGCTATTAAAACTGGGTTGATCTGCATCAGTTCTTATTGTTTGAATTGCCTTGGGTTAGCCGAACAAATTTTCTTTGAATTGTTGTTGTATCGCTTCAATCTCTTCTCGATGGGCGAGCATGGCATCTACACAATCTTGATCAAGTTTTTCGCCTGCTAATTCGTTTAATGCAGCAAAGGCATCATCATTACTCCATGCCTCTTTATATGGGCGCTTGCTGGTTAATGCATCAAAGATATCTGCCACGGCAACAATGCGTGCCTCAAGCGGGATTTCCTGACCGGCCCTGCCTTCAGGGTAACCCGTGCCATTTAGCGTCTCATGATGGTAAGCGGCAATGTTCCGCAGGATGGTTGCATGAGTAATATTTCCCAGGCCAAAATTTTTCAGTAACTCATCGATGATCTGTTTCCCTTTCTCGGCGTGAGTTCGCATAATATTCATTTCATCAGTTGTGAGAGAGTCTTTCTTCAGCAGGATATGGTCAGGAATGGCTATTTTGCCAATATCATGCAGTGGAGAGAGCATGAATATCTGCTCGATATAGTTGTCATCGAGATTGTGTTTTTCTGCTAGCGCCTGAGCAATTAGGCGACTGTAACGCGACATTCGATCCAGGTGGCTGCCGGTTTCCGGATCTCGATGGTGCGTGATATTGCTGGTGGTTTTAATGGCGGCACTCAGCGTCTGAATAGAACTGAGTTCGCCAACAACCATCAACGCGATCAGATGACCGTGTAGGTCCAGTTCTTCCAATACCTTTTCTGTGAATACGTTTTTCTCATAGGAGTTATAAAAGAGAAAACCGAAGAAATTGCCATTGTTAAACATGGGCAGGGTATAACTGGCGGCGTAGCCTTGCCGACCCAGACGCTGATGATGTTTTTTATTACTATCCTCGAAGGTGAGCATATTGTTAATCACACGAGGTTTTCCCTGATTGAGGATTTCTTTCAGCGATGGTGCATTATCGATAATGGTCTGATAGTGCTCCAGCGGATTATCAGTGCCACTGCTGTGCAGATAGGTTTTGAGAATTTTTGTTGCCGGATCATAGAGGGCAATCGCAATACGTGCGATAAATGGCAGCCTTTTTTTTACAAGATTATGGGCAGAAACGAGTTTGTTTTTAAGGGGTCCTTTCTGGTTTAGAAAAGACAGAGTGTCATCGTGTGAGAAACTTTCATCTTTTTCCATGTTATTCCTGCGAATCCCTTTTGTTAATCAATCTCCTTATATATATCGCCAAGGGCAGGTTTTTTTTAATGTTGACGAGATTCGCCACATAGAATTCTGGTTTTGATTGTGCTTTTATGGAAGTGTAGGAAGTATTTCTGGAGATAAAATCACAACTAACCTTAACCACGTCATTCCTGTTTCCTGCTTTCAGTGATAACACTTTTTTAATAGATATTAAAGAGTTGCTAATGAAAGTTATAAACAACAAAGGCAGGGTGGACGAGCGGGGCACTCAGAATTTCCTGTTTATTAATGCCCAAGTTGAATCTTTGGCAGACTACTCCATGTAATCTTGGCATTTATATTCGCATCTATCATCACATCAGTAGCAGTAGCGTGCCTTCAAATTATTCAAGCAAACGCTTTTAAACACCGATGATCCTGTTAAAGAAGCATTTGCTCTTAATTCTAATGCTTGACTTTTGCCGTGATACGAATGAGAATAATTATCATTCGTAATTAATCTAGCATTGGGGCGATGATTTAGCTCCTTATTATATAGAGGAATTGTAGTAATGGTTGTGAAGGTCAGGCAAAACCTGGTGGGAATCCAGCATCAGGTGTTCAGAGACGGTAAGGTGGCCAGTCAGGTTAAAGAGATGCTGTTGCAACAAGTAGGGGTCTTGCGTGTTACGAATCATCTGGATACTGGCATTCTACTGGTGCACACCAGTGAGACGGGCAAAGTACCAGACTGGATTGATGAAATCGTCAACCATGCTGGTGGAGCGAGTAATGAAGCGTTTCCAGTCGAGGTGAGGATCGAGCCGATGTCTCAATCCAGAGCAAGGCAAACTGCAAATAGGCGCAGAATACCAGCACCACGAAACAGATCGACCAATAACCGTCATTCTCGCAAACGCGTAGTACGCAAGTCAGTTAACTGGGGCATGCTGTTGTCATTGACAGCCACTGCGGCCTCAGGTGTGTATGGACCGAGGAAATTTCATATTGCTATCAGTACGGTGTTTACACTGCTATCGCTTTATCACACCTTTCTCAATCGCAAAGCAATATTCTGAGCAAGGCAGGATGATGAGCACCAGAATATTAATACGAGCGCTGACAATGGTGATGGCCGAGGTTCCGAAGTCAAAACATAAAGCCGTTACAAATCCAGATCAGCAGTCTGAATTAATCATCAGGCGCGCCTCAAAAAAGGCGGGCTTGCTATCAGCCGGTTTATCTATACCGGTGGGCCCATTAGGTTTACTGACCATCATTCCCGAACTTGTAGGTGTCTGGAAACTGCAGAAGCAGATGGTCGCTGATATTGCCGCTGTCTATGGCAATAAGGAAGAGGTAGGGCGCGAGCAGATGTTGTATTGCCTGTTCAGATACTCAGCTGCGCATGTGGTGGCTGATGTCACCTCAAAATCAGCAGAGCGTTTACTGCTCAATCGGATGTCACAGGCCTCATTTGATCACGCTGTTGGTAAGGTCTCATTGCATATTGGCAATAGCCTGACGCTCAGGATGAGCCGTATTGTGTTGCCACTGGTTGGTGCAATTTTCCTGGGGCTGTATTCACACAATGATACGATGAAGGTCGGTAAAACAGCCAAATTCTTGTTTAAGCAAACGCCTGAACAGCCCAACCAGAATGTAATCACTTTTTCACCAGCATCAATTGGCCATGGTAGCAATGAAATGGTTGTTTAAAGGATGGCTGGTTCTGTATTAGAAAACTGTTGATCTTTATTTCGACGGTGCTCAAATTTTCAATCCAGGCCTTTAATAAAAGCATTATGAATGGTTTTTATAATCTGATGCCACTGCCCTGTGAGTGATGGTATTAGTTTTGTATTTGTTTCTATTCCTTGCCAAGAATGCTTGAGTGTTGAATATCTTGCCATTCAATGCCGGCTGCACGACAGAGTGTTAGTGTTTCAAATAGTGCTTGGCGTATCTCAAGGTCATTC
>CALZIO010000107.1 GCA_945787785.1 uncultured Chromatiaceae bacterium | reverse complement strand
CCGTTGTACTCAAAATGGGTTGAGCGATTGTCATCCTTGTGACGGCCCAGGACTCGGTATTCTTGAGAAATCCTTACCACACGGTCAACACCGGCCAGGGAGTTGATGTCTTCCTTGTCCAGGGTTTTGGTGTCGCCAACCAGATACAGTTCGGTCAGCACCTGTTGCGTGCCTTTTTCTTCATGCACACGCACCTGGATGCCAGGTTGGTTGGTGAGATACTCCATGATCGCCGTGTATTCGGCGCCGGATTTGTCTATGCCTGGTTCGAGTATGACAATCATATTAACTTCCGTAGCTGCTTCAGTTTTCGAGAGCGCATATTATTTCACAAATCAGGCCATACGTCTGTCATGGATTTACGAGGGCCTAGTCGCGATAACGCAGCCTGAGTTCGTCATATGCATCGATGCGGCGGTCGCGCAGGTAGGGCCAGATGCGCCTAACGGCCTCACTGCGTCCCAGATCAAGCTCTGTTATCAGGGTTGCCTCTTCCGCAACCGGGGCTTCGGCCAGTATTTCTCCTTGTGGTCCCGCGACAAAGCTGCTGCCCCAGAACTGAATGCCCGCGGTTTGTCCGCTGGGATCTGCCTCATGGCCGGTGCGATTGCATGCCAGCACCGGAATGCCATTGGCAACCGCATGGGCGCGCTGAATGGTGATCCAGGCGTCGCGTTGACGTTGCTGCTCTGGTTGATCATCGCTCGGGTCCCAGCCGATAGCGGTGGGGTAGAGCAATAACTCGGCTCCGGCCAGAGCCATCAGACGGGCTGCTTCCGGATACCACTGGTCCCAACAGACGAGTACCCCGAGACAACCGACTGACGTTTTAATCGGCATAAAGCCAAGATCACCGGGTGTGAAATAGAATTTCTCATAAAAACCGGGGTCATCAGGAATATGCATTTTGCGGTACTTACCGGCAATGCTGCCATCGCGTTCCAAAACCACGGCGGTGTTGTGATAGAGGCCACTGGCGCGTTTTTCAAATAGGGAAGCAACGATAACGATGTTGCACTCTTTGGCGATACTGGCTAGTTGTTCAGTGCTGGGTCCAGGAATGGTCTCGGCCAGATCAAACATATTGGTGTCTTCGGTTTGGCAGAAATAGAGACTGTTGTGCAGCTCTTGCAGTAACACCAATTCAGCGCCCTGGCTTGCCGCTTGTTTGATCGCAACAATATTGGCGTCAAGATTGGCCTTAAGATCGTTGCTGCAGCCACGTTGTACTAATGCAACTTTGAGTTTGTTTTGCTTCATCTTTTCTTCGGGCCACTAATCGACAATTTCTGCGGGAAGCTGCATGGTGACACAGTGCAGACTGCCATATTGTTCTATTAAGGGGATGCAATTGATGTCAACAATTTCATGCTGCGGGAAACACTCCGCCAGTCGTTGCATCGCGACCGAGTCATGCTCATCTTCGTAGGTTGGCACTAACACGGCGTCATTAACAATCAGAAAATTGGCATAGGTGGCTGGTAAGCGCACGCCATCTTCATTGAAGATGGCATTCGGCATAGGTAATGCGACAAGCTGGTAGGGTTCGCCATTGGTTTGTCTGAATGCTGCCAGCTCTGCTGCCATGGATTGCAATGCTGTGTAGTGTTCGTCATCCGGATCATCGCAACTAACATAACAGATCGTGTCGATTGAACAGAATCGTGCCAGCGTGTCGATGTGACTGTCGGTATCATCACCCGCCAAATGACCGTGCTCCAGCCACAGCAATCGTTCAATACCTAGATGTTGTTTTAAGCGCAGTTCAATCTGTGCTCTGTTCATAGAGGGATTACGCCGTGGGGATAACAGGCATCGGCTGGTAGTTAACAGCGTGCCCGCGCCATCAGATTCTATACTGCCACCTTCGAGCACCATGTTGACAGATTCAATGCCCGTGCTGCCAAAGGCGTTATGTTTGCACAGCTGGCGGGTGATGGCGTTATCGAGTTTAGACTCATATTTACCTCCCCAACCATTAAAACTGAAATCTAGTAAATGTGGCCGGCCCTCTTTTAATACCGTGATCGGGCCGTGATCACGCGCCCATGTGTCGTTTGATGGGACAATATGAAAACGTATTTGGCCGAGATCAATACCAACCTCTTCGAGTTTGTTACTAATGTGATTCTGGTGCGCCTGATCCCAGCATGAAATTAACACCAGTTCATGTGGCGAGATTTGCTCTGCAATATGACAAAAAACCGGTTCGACATCCTTGAGAAAAGGTTGCCAGTCGCCGTGGATATGGGGCCAGGTCAGCATTACACCGCTCTGAGGCGTCCATTCAGGAGGAAACACAGTCACTTTTTTGCTCGCTCTCAAATGAAAAAATCCGGAGAGTCTAGACTCGGCCGGATCGACATGAATGATCTAAACTAAATTGGAGTTTACTTGTCGTTTTCGTCTGTGGCTACTGCGTGAATAACAAAATTACTTTCAAAGTAGACTATCATGCCATCATATTGCCAGCGAGTGATAGGGGGCGCGCCGACTGACTCATAACGACGCAGTGGTTGCCCGAAGTGCTGCTTGACTTGATCCATGCTCATGCCACGGCTGGGCATTGAACCAACAGGGCTGACTTCTTGTTGTGAACCCATTCCTGAATCCATTTGAGCCAGGCTCGTGCCAGGTAAAATAAGGGCAAGACAAAGCGGTAACATGTAACGCAGCATATAAGGCATGGTTGTTTTCCAATTGAACAATTTCAATAGGGCACCTCAAAAAATCCACTGAAGTCGCGCTTGCGGCGTCAAAAACAAGCTCAAAATGCTCATTTACGCGCTGTAAACTCCACTTTTTCGCTTGCTTTTCGCCTTGCAATCATCGTCTTGATTGAATTTTTAGAGATGCCCAATAGAGATAGTATCGGAATCTCGGGCCAAGATGTTAGCTTTGATCAGAAAAGAATTTGCAGCAGTTTCTGCCAGAAGATTTGGCCTGGTAGAGGGCTGCATCAGCACGTGAAAATAGTTCCGTGCGCGAATCGTCGTTTTCTTGCAGGCAGGTAATTCCTATGCTGACGGTGGCGGAAACGTGGGTGCCATCGCAGATAATGCAAGTTTGCTCGATTTTTTCCCGCAACCGTTCTGCCAACAGGGTGGCCCCGTCACGGTCGGTATTGCTAAGTAGAATCAAAAACTCTTCACCGCCATAACGAAATACCATGTCTGAACTGCGAATGGCGTCCTTGGCGGCTTCAGCCACCGCTTTGATGACGCAGTCGCCGGTGGCATGACCATAGCCGTCGTTGATCTTTTTGAAATGATCAATGTCGATTGCTAACAAAGAGAGCTGTGTTTTATGACGGCTTGAAAGATTGACTTCCCTGTCAATGACTTCATCCATACTTGCTCGGTTGTTGATCCCAGTGAGGGGATCTTTATGCGCAGCCTCGATCGCTTTTTGGTACATCAACGCATTACGTAAAGGGTAAACAAGGCCGCACAGTAAGGTCTCGATCAGTGTTGCTTCTACCTTGGTAAATTTCTTGGCGCGGCTGATGACAAGTTCACCTAAGCTCTCACCCGATACAACTAAACGATAGGTAAGAGAGTGAGTTGCGGCCTGGCCGATGGTCTGTTCAATTCCATGCTCGGGCTGTGTATAGCTAATAGAGTCATAACTAATCAGTTTTATGATTTCGTGGGCGAAAATTTCAATCAGCTTACTTACATCCAGAGTGGTCTGCAGAATGCCGGATAAACGCAGCGCCTTTTGCAGTTCGTCTGAGTTAGCTTCTTTTTCTGGCATTGGCATGGCCAAGGCAAGATTGCCCAGACGTTCATAGGCGGGTTGTTTGAAATCTTGATTCTTAATTACTGCGTTCATTGTAAAACCTCCTGACTGCCTCACTACCATGCGAGATATGTGCCAGTCTTGTTTTACATTGGTCAAACTGTTGTTAATCAATGGCTTAATAAATTGCTTTGATTGGAATGAAGTCATGTAGTCAACTCGTTGACGCGCATATGGCAGCTTGATTGCCGCAAAACCGGTTTATGACTGCCGTTTCTCTGACTCATATGAAAATATAGAAATTGCCAAATTATCAAGATGATGTCGCATCAAATTATAGAAATATCCAATGAATATGCAATAAACGTCTTGTTTTTTGGCAAGCATTCACCTGCCCGCGGGAAACAAAAAGTAAAGTTGACTACAAATTGGGCGATGTTTGTAAAGAGTGTTTAAGGGTGATAAATGGAATATGCATACCTATTCAGTTAAAAGCGAGAAGGATCTGATAACGCTGCTTGACGATCACAAGCGCATTCCCGACATGCGTTTGGGGCAGGTATTGGTTGAGGAGGAGCTGATAACGGAAGATCAGCTGGATGTAGCACTAGAGACGCAACAGAAATATAAAACGGGTACTCACCATCTGGGCCAGATTCTGGTTGAGTCAGGATTCGTGACACCTGATGAACTCAATGTGGCGCTGGCGCGCAAGCTAGCCATTCCTTTTGTCATGCTTGAAGAGTTTGATATCGATCCAAACTTGATCACCCTGGTGCCCCCCGAGATTGCACAGCACTTTAAAGTATTGCCTCTGGCTACCGTCGATGGATCGATTGTAGTCGCCATGATCAACCCGTTTGATCAGCAAGCAATAGATGCCTTGCGTTTTAATTCCAAGATGAATATCGAAGCGGTGATGGCCTCATCCCACGATATCAATGAAGCGCTCGAAAAACACTACAGTAGCTATGAGGAGATGGAAGCGCTTGAAGATCTCAAGCTTGATCCCATCCTTGAGCCTGCGGCTAAAGAAGAGGCGGCCGCACATACCGTCGAGGCAGAGGCGAAGAAAAAGCCGATTGTGCGTCTGCTCAATTCAATTGTGTTGCAAGCAGTAAACAGCAAGGCATCGGACATCAACATCCGGCCAGAAAAAGACAAGGTCAATGTCTATTTTCGTGTTGATGGCAAGATGCAGTTTATCCGCAGTCTGAGTCGTAATCTGCTGCCGCCACTGGTGAGTCGCGTCAAAATCACCGGTCAGATGGATATTTCAGAGCGGCGTTTGCCGCAGGATGGACATGCCCGCCTGGTCCGCCAGGGTAAGCAGATCGATTTGCGCATCTCTGTTGTGCCGACAGTGAATGGTGAAAGCGTCGTGATCCGTATCCTGGATAAAGAAGCAGGCTTCAAACCCTTGGACGAGCTTGGTTTCAGACAGGATGATATGGACCTGATCCGTCGCATGATCAGTCGGCCGAACGGAATTTTTCTGGTTACTGGTCCAACTGGATCGGGCAAGTCGACCACACTCTATGCGGTGCTGGATGAGGTAAAACAACGCAACCCCCACATTCTGACCGTTGAAGATCCGGTCGAATACGATATGGAAGGAGTTGAACAGGTGCAGATCGCCCTGGCCAAGGGTTACACCTTTGCCGAGGCATTGCGTCATTTTCTGCGCCATGACCCGGATGTCATCATGGTGGGGGAGATCCGCGACGAAGAGACCGCCCATATAGCCAATAAGGCGGCGCTCACTGGCCATCTGGTTTTCAGCACCTTGCACACCAATGACGCGGCATCTACGGTTACACGCTTGCTGGATATGGGGATTGAAAATTATCTACTCAGCACTACCTTGCTGGGTGTTATGGCCCAGCGTCTGGTCAGAGTCAACTGTCCCGAGTGTCTTACTGAGGAAGAGGCCCAACCTCATATTCGAAAGACGCTTAATCTTGAAGAGGGCGAAAAATTTAAGCATAGTGCCGGGTGTTTCAAGTGTCATTACACGGGTTATCACGGCCGTATATCTGTCATTGAGCTTTTGCCAATCACCCCTGAGATTTCACGCCTGATAATTGAAGGACGGCCTGCCAAAGAGATTGCTGAACTGGCAGTCAACCAGGGTATGCGTACCTTACAGCAGTGTGCGCTGGATCTCGCCCGCCAGGGCAAGACCTCGTTGGAGGAGGTTTATGCGCTCTGTACCGAATAAATGATTATCAATTAAGGACATTCTGATTAATTCGAATGTTGTCATTCCGGCGCAGGCCCATTATTGTCCGGAATAAATTAATAGAAATCTAGTATAAGCAAGGTACGACACTGGTATGAGGAACAAGAGTCGTGTTTGAGACTCAACTATTTAAATTTCGGCAAGAGACTAAACTAATACTCGTCATTCCGGCGCATACCCAAAGGGCACAAGGGCCGGAATCTATTTAACTGCGGAGACCCTGGATGCCCGCCTACGCGAGCATGACGAGTATTTTTTCAATATTTGCTGTTATTTTGAGCATGTTGTCGTGATTATAACTTCTGGTCATAGCTGCTCTAATTATTCCGGACAGTAATGGGCGCAGGCCGGAATCTACTAAGGCATTGAATTAGAACCCCTGGATTCCGGGTCTCGACCTTATGTTCCTGAAAGGGTCTACCTCGCCCATCCATGGACTCGTACGCTTTGCTTCGCCCGGCTTGTGCCCGTTCTTTGGGTAAATGACGAATTAATCTGAAGTTCGAATAAGAACCTTTATCATTTGCGCTCTAACTCGAAGATATCCCTGATGTTTCACCCTATGTTTTGCGATTTAGCCTTAGAAGTGTACCCATGTAATTCGCGTCAATAGTG
>CALZIO010000106.1 GCA_945787785.1 uncultured Chromatiaceae bacterium | reverse complement strand
GGATATTTTTCGTTTTTGACCTGGCTAACTGTATGGTTATTGATCGCGTCTCGCTGTCCCCGGTAAAGAACGCATGAACCGATCTCTAGGCTCATCTAAAAAGCGTGAAACTTTAGTTTATAAATATAAGCAATTATAGTCTATATACTTACAAAATGATGAACTCGGACATACTTAATCAACGCGCAAAGGCTTTCGATTACCTGTTTGATGCAGTGGTAGTAACTGACCTGCAAGGTATCATTATCGACTGGAATAAAGGTTCTGAAGCGCTGTATGGCTACTCCAAAGAAGAGGCCATTGGTCAACCTGTCAATATCCTGCATGCCCCCGAGGACATCGATCACATCACCTCAGAAGTTATATCAGCGGTGGAAAAATTCGGAAAATGGACTGGTGAAGTCAGGATGTTACATAAAAATGGAAATATTGGCTGGATCGAGTCCATGTGTGTACCAATTTATGATTCAAATAACCAGATGGTAGGTGCATTAGGTGTCAATCGGGATATCACAGATCGCATAAAAGAAACCGAACGGCTTCAACATCTCGCACATTATGACCAACTTACAAAAATTCCTAATCGTTATCTGTTGCTCGACCGTGTGGAGCATTTAATAGCGCAGTCTGAACGTAATAAGAGTACTTTTGCTTTGCTTTACATTGATTTAGATAAATTCAAAAGCATTAACGATACAAAAGGTCATGCATTCGGCGATCAGGTTCTGATAGAAACCGCATTACGTCTCAAGCAATCCATTCGCAATTCGGATACGGTTGCCAGGATTGGAGGTGATGAGTTTGTTCTCTTATTAGAAAATATATCTAACAAAGATGATGTTTCGACAATGATTGAAACTCTAACCAAAGAATTAAATAGAGCATATACTATCAACGATGAAAAGTTTGAAGTCAGTTGTAGTATAGGTGTTGCAATTTACCCTGACGAAGGAATCACGACAGATACCTTGCTCGCTACAGCCGATATAGCCATGTACAAAGCCAAACACAAACGGCGTGATGCCTAAAAGCTCAAGACTGAGCTATTTTAAAATAGGAAAATACTCTGAAAAATAGTTGAGGCGGGCCAGGGAGACATATGTTGGGTGCCGTTCTTGAGTAAATCAAAGAATAACTATGATCAAGAAACGACGTTAGGCAGCGCACAAGTTAGGAGAGCAGGAGAAATGACGGCATCTTGCAGATCTTGGTGGCGTAATTGCGCCTTGGAAGCTGATTTGGAAATGCTGGACATCGATAGGGTAGAGGATGATATTTCTCCCCTCGCTCAAAACGTCTCGAGGATTCGTGAGCTTATTTCAAGTCTTGAATTGTGCCATCACAAGGCGGATCGATGGGTCTACAATATCATTGAGGCGATCGCCACAGGAGAAACCCAAAAAGGGCTGGGTACGCGTTCTCCGGGTCAACAACATGCTGCTGAAAAAATATGGAAAAACGCCTGCGCCGCTCTCTCAGCGTGGTGCGCGGGATGTCCCGGCGCATTGATCGACTTAACCGTAGGGACTATTCCAGCATCTCGAATGCTTGCTTGTCTTGGGGAGCGCTCACCATTGAAAGAATGGCAGGTCCAACGAGTGATTGAGAAGATCCGTAGTTCAATCCATTGGCCACAACCGCTTGACGATCCAACGGCACAGTACGTATCGCTGCTCCTGAACGGCAGCGCATATGAGGTTGCTTACCGCAATCAGTGTCCGGATCACTACAAGCAACACGAAGATTTCTGGTTGAGTACGGTTCAAACGATCATTCACGACACTGAAAATGGAGTCGACGCGGAGCTCTCGTTGGCTCTTGCCATCGACAATCTCTGGCCATGTCACTGGAATTTTATCGAGAATCTTCAGATCGTCCTTGCAGCGATTGGTGGAAAGCTCAATCTGGAGAAGGCATTTGCCGCATGCGGCAGGAACATCACTCCGTTACCGATTCAACGTAGGATGGAAATTGTTTCCAATACGCTGAAGGTTTTCTGTGGCGACCCGGAGTTAAACCAGGAAGTGGATAGGGATTTGCTAGCCTTACTCGGAGAACTGACAGAAGTAAAGAGATGGCTTGCGGCCTCCTTGAACAAAACAATAAGGCTTCAGCTGAGCCCGCCGGCCGAACTACGAGCGATGTCTACCCTAGCGGGGCCTGACTGGATAAGAGGGAAAAGCTCCAATTGAGCTTGTGAGGATTTCGCGATGCCTAACAATTGGCTTGAGAAGGACTTAATTCCGCGGCGCTTGTTTTGTGCTTTGAATAGCACTAAACAACCACCACTCCATAAAGACCCTCCGCTTAAGCGTTAGCTGACAAGAATCATAGAGGTGATACCCAAATATGAGCAAAAAAGATCATTGGGAAAGCGTCTATAAAGAAAAATCCGCCATTGAGGTAAGTTGGTATCAAAAAGAGCCTACAATCTCCTTGTCTCTTATTAGAAGCCTACCGTTGGAAAAAGATGAATACGTTATTGATGTAGGAGGAGGCTTCTCTACATTGGCTGATTATCTTCTTGAAGATGGCTACAATAATATAACTGTCCTTGATTTATCTTCGAATGCTCTTGCTTTCTCTAAGAAGAGACTGGGTGGAAAAGCAGATCTAATAAATTGGAAAGTTGAAGATGTTACGAACCATGCTCCTGGGCAAAATTATTCGTTATGGCATGACCGTGCGGTATTTCACTTTCTGACTGAAAAGAATGACAGGGAAAAATATAAGAAAGTACTAGAAACATCCGTCAGGGACGGTGGTTACGTTATTATTGCAACCTTCTCGATTGGTGGTCCAAAAAAATGTAGTGGGCTTGATATCGTTCAATATGATGCAGAGAAGCTCCAAAAGGAACTGGGTGGCAGTTTTAAACTAATAGAGGAGCTGTCAGAGAAACATATTACTCCGAGGGGTAAGGAGCAATTGTTTGGATATTATGTATTTACCAAAAACGCGTAACAAGCCGCATCAACTCGTGCTGAACCTACTCCGCGGTGTTTGTTTTGTGCTTGAATAGCACAATACAAACATCACTCCGATATGCCGGCTATGCGGAACGTTAGCTCTGTATGCCGAGAGGAAAGTTGTTGTCAGGAAAAAGACTAGCAATTAATTACAAACTTCTTATTGGATTGCTTGTTTTACCCACTTCCATATTTGGCTGTAGCACAACAAATGCATCTGATTTGAATAGACAGCAACGCATAGAAAAAAGCCCACAATGGAATGGTGAAACATTCCAACATCCGGAACGGGTTCCAGATGTTGAATGGGGGCCAAGTCTGAAAATGTTCTGGAATTACTTCTTCAACAAATCAGAAGGATTTATACCTGATCCACCACTGCCTGCGGAGCCATTTGATACTTCACAATGGAATGCGCAGCGAAACCTGCAATTCGCCTGGCTGGGGCACACAACCTTCCTGATTAAGATTGATGACAAAGTAATCCTGACTGATCCCGTGTTTTCCCAACGAGCAGGCTCCTTTGGATGGGTGAGTCCTAAGCGATATTCTAAAACGCTTCCAACAACTAACGTCCTTCCAGAACTCGATGTGGTATTGATTACTCATAATCATCCCGACCATCTGGACGAGGAATCAATTAAGGCACTAACTAGCAAGACCAAGTACTTCGTCACACCTCTGGCCGTGGGGGAATTATTGGAAGAGTGGGGTGTGCCCCATAAAAAGATCCACGAACTTGACTGGTGGCAGAATAAAACCATTGATGGTTTAACGATTACTGCAGCACCGGCCAAGCACACTTCAGAGCGAGGTGTTTTTGATAAAAACATGACGCTTTGGGCATCCTATAGTATTAGCGGCAAGAAACAAAACCTATACCTTAGCGGAGACTCTGGTTGGTTTAAGGGGCTATTCGAAATCGGCGAACGACTAGGACCTTTTGATGTGACCTTCTTTGAGATTGGAGCTTACAGTAATTTGAAAGGCCAGATGGAGGTTCATTACACCCCCGAACAGGCGGTTAAAGCGCACCAGGCTGTAAGGGGTAAACTGATGGTACCTAGTGGCTGGGGCACCTTTGATCTGGGACTTTTCCCTTGGCATGAACCAATCGAGCGGTTTTTGGTTGCAGCTAATCAAGCTGGCATCGATTATGTTACACCTAAAATTGGAGAGGTGGTAAACCCTGGGCAGGTGGGTAGCGGTGAGGCATGGTGGAAACCAATTATCAATAATAAGCAGTAAACTAGCTGAGCGTTAGCTGGACTAAGCCCAAAGTGAGACTAAAGGTGGAAGTGTCAAATGAGCCAAAATCAACATTCCAAGCTTGATGGCAGAGAAATTCTGAGATTAACCAAAGTGGGAGCTTGAAAACCTCCGCTTACCACCTGTGACAACCATTACCCTGTACGAAGGCGCCGCTCCCGTTTAGTTCCTACGTCAACGGCTGGCGATGATCTTGGGAGAAAACCCTTGGCTCAATTCACAAATCGTAAAAAGGAGTACGACTGATGGCGTGGTAGCGCTCGCGTCCCCCAAGACTTTCGAGCCTGAGTCTATCGTCGACCAACACCTTTATGTATATGAACCAGGGGATGTGGGCATTTCGCTGAACATGCCCTATGAAGCGCTCGTACGGTGTTTGTCACCGGTGCAGTGCGCACGCTCGATACCGGCAACCGATGAAGATGTGCCCTTTTTCAAGGTGGCGGTTGTTCCGGTCGAAGCAGCTGAAACGGACGATAGTAAGGATGCGCCTTTGCAAAAGGCTATCACTTTGCCGAGCTTTGCCGTGGTTGTGTCTATGAACCACACCCTCGGAGATGGCCACACCTATCACAAATTGTACGGCATGCTGAGCGCCGACACAGATGTCGAAGCACTTGACCCAGTGCGAGTTTCTGGTTTTGAGGAAGCCAAAACTGAGGTCATTGGCGAGAAGGAAAGCGCAATGTTCACGTCGGCCGGTCTTGGCATCATGGCGACCTACGTAGGCGCAAGGGTGACTCGTCGCAGACCGCAAAATGTTTGTGTTCACTATGTCGATCCGGCTTGGGTATCGCAGGAGAAGGCTAAAGCAAAGCAGGAGGGCCAGGTCCCATTTGTGTCTTCCAATGATGCTCTTACTTCATGGTTATTCCGTGAGATGAAATCTGATATGAACATTATGGTTGCGAATTTCCGCGGCTGACAGCCATCCATTTTAAACCTGACCGAACAGCATGTGGGTAACTACGAAGCCAATGTGCCCTATTTTTCAGGAGATGTGGAAACTCCGGCACTCATACGCCAATCGATCCGCGATGCTGATGGCGGCTTCCGTGCCCGCAGGGCTGGCTTGCCTCCTACTGAGATCCCAAAATTCTTTACACTGGTACGCAACAAGATGGCTATCATCACAAACTGGGCCACCTTTTATCGTGATGTGGTGTTGCAGGATGCTGCTCCAGACAAGCAGGCACGACCAAATAATCCAAAACTGCATTTACCAATTATGGAGCCAGATGGCATTATCACCTCGGTCCGGAACAGCGCCATCATCTTCCGTCCCCGTGCTGGTGAGCTAGGGATACTTATGATTACCCGGCGCTTCGATAGCGATGCGCTGATGCAACAAAAGATGCAAGATGGCTCAAACTCTCCTATAGGTGCGCGTATTGCGTAGGGTGAGTTTTGTGGGACTAACATCTTGTGCTCTGGTTGAAAGATATGAGACTGAATAAAAGGAGTCAAACCTGAATGGCACTTACTTAAGCAGAATCGTTCTATGAAAACACCACTATCGTCATTCCGGCGCAGGCCGGAATCCAAGAAATATAACAATACTCGGTACGGCTGGATCCCGGCCTGCGCCGGGATGGCGGTGTTTTTGGCTTAAGTAAGTGCCATTCGAGTCAAACCTCTTTAACTGACCCATTTAACTGTATGACTGGGTCGGCGACACCCCGAATCCCTTCGTCTGGATAACTTTGACAATTATTGCGCACCCATCTCTCCAATTCATTCGGCGCGTATAATGGGTATCGAATTGAAAGGCAGTCGTACTGGATTTACCCTGATTACGCCAATGATTTAGATCGTCATACCTAACCCGGTATGCCGTTGTTTTAACACTCGCCGCTTCACTCTCTATAAATCTTGCTCCCTGCCATCGTTTGGTCTAGATTTTGAAACGTGCCACGAAGCTTTGGATACCCGCTACCAACCATTCGGAGGAGATCATGGAAAAATTCAAAAAATACCTCGCCGCTTATGATGGGGCTGCGGAATGGTCCCAAGTTCAGCCCCTTTATGATGATTTGTTTCATGCCTACTGTGTTTTTGTCACCGCCGAGGGCGAGCTGAATAAGGCGCAATGGGCGGAAATGACGAAAGGACTTGCCGCAAAGGGCGCGGTGGCATCGGGCTTTGAAGTCACGGGAGTCGAACAAGATTCGTTCTACTACAAGCTCACTATCGCGGTGGGTGAAGACGAGCCGCTGCACCTGACGGCCAAAGCCACCGTCAAGGACGAACAACTCATTCGCATTGAGCCGGTGGATCCAGCCCTCTACTCGACGATGGTTGAGCGCAGCAGGTAGCGTCTGGTCATCCAACAACTGGCAAAACAGGGGCGTTCTCGAGGGATATGAATCTCACCGCGAATGTTACTGCGACGTTTAGTCGCTAATTCTACTGTTGTAATTATGAAGGAGAAATATACAACCATAGTGTAGTGTCACTTGTCTTCGCACTGGGGATGCGTCGCTGGCAACGGCGGGGTTTCA
>CALZIO010000105.1 GCA_945787785.1 uncultured Chromatiaceae bacterium | reverse complement strand
TGCCGGTTGACGTTCAGGTGCTGGCGGTGAAATATCCGCAGGGCGCGGAAAAGATGCTCATCAAGGCCATGCTCGGGCGCGAGGTGCCGGTAGGGCAACACGCCAGCGCGGTGGGTGTTGTCGGCATCAATGTGGCGACCTGTGCCGAGATTGGCCGCCTGCTGCCACATGGTCGCGGCATTCAGGAACGGGTGATTACCATCAGCGGACCGGCCATGAAAAGGCGTGGCAATTTCCGCATCCCCATCGGCACGCCGGTACGTTTTGCCCTGGAGTATCTGGGTATCAGCGACGACCTGAGCCAGGTCTTTGTCGGTGGCCCGATGATGGGCAATGCCCTGGCCAATCTCGATATCCCCATTACCAAAGGCAGTTCAGGACTGATCGCCTATACGGAAACAGAAACCGGGCCAGTGCCAACGATCTATCCCTGCATACATTGTGGTGACTGTGCCGATGCCTGCCCCATGTTTCTTAATCCATCGCAACTGGGGCTGCTGGCAAAACAGCAACAATATACTGCCATGGATCAGCAATATCATCTGCACGACTGTTTTGAATGCGGCGCTTGTTCTTATGTTTGCCCCTCACATATTCCATTGGTGCAATATTTCCGCAGCGCCAAGACCTTTTTGAAAAGAACCGGGCAGCCTGATGTCAGTGCTTAAAAAGACACTACAGATCACTACCTCGCCCCACATGTCCAATAAGGCCAGTGTCGACAAGATCATGCTCCAGGTGGCGCTGGCCTTGTTGCCGACGTTGCTGTTTGCCGTCTACGTGTTTGGTCTGGTGGCCCTGGTGACCATCGTTGCCGGCAGCGTGACATGCTTATTGACGGAACACCTGTTGTGCCGCGTCAATGGCAAAACCTCTAGCATCAATGACGGCTCGGTGCTGATCACCGGCCTGATTTACAGTTTAACGCTACCGCCGGGTCTGCCGCTGTGGATGGTGTGTTTGGGCGCCGTCATCGCCGTGGCCCTGGGCAAGCTCATGTTCGGCGGTCTGGGCTGCAATCTGTTCAATCCGGCATTGGTGGGGCGCGCCTTCCTGCAAGCCGCGTTTCCGTCCGCCATGACGACCTGGTATCCGGCCATGAGCGTAGATCGCTTCACTCACCTGCCAAGCTCCAGCCTGGCGTTTCCGTTCACCACACCCAGCTATGACGTGGTGAGCGGGGCAACGCCGCTAGCAGCGATGAAGTTTGAACATCTCCTGACCGACAGTGGCAGCCTGTTTCTCGGCTTAAGCAGTGGTTCAATCGGTGAAACCAGTAGCTTGTTGATTCTGGCCGGTGGGCTTTATTTGATCGCGCGGCGCAGGATGCGTTGGCAGATTCCAGCTGGCATCTTTGGTGCTGTCATCTTGCTGAGCGCTATCACCCACAACATCGCGCCCGAGGTTTATCCGCCGCCCACGTTCATGCTGTTCTCTGGTGGTTTGATGTTAGGTGCGATGTTCATGGCCACCGACCCGGTCGCCTCACCCATTACTCCGCGTGGCGGTTTTGTTTATGGTGTGCTGATTGGCGCAATGGTTGTTGTTATCAGGCTGTGGGGCGGCATGCCGGAAGGGGTGATGTATGCCATCCTGTTTGCCAACGCCGCCTCACCCTATATCGATCGCTGGCTGCAGCCGCAACCCTATGGCCACGGCAAGACATAGCCATGAATACCATCGAGCTGCCAAATCAATCAAGCTGGCCCATGCTGCGCGCCATGGTTGGCATTGGTGTTGTTTGCGCTGTGCTGATCGTTGGCGTGTTTCAAATCACCGCCGCGCCTATCGCACAAAATCAGGCTGAGCTTCTCGATCAAGCTATTGTTAGCCTTTTTCCTGCTGCAAACAACAAACGTGCTTATCTGGCAACAGCAAATGCTGAGTTAAACGCGCAAGACGCCAAACAAAAAACCGCCACGCCGGTGTATGCCGTGTTCGACGCGCAACAGCAGTTATTGGGTTTTGCCATCAAGGCCCAGGGCATGGGTTACCAAGACACCATTCAGTTGCTATACGGCTATGCGCCGGAGCATGAAGCCATCATTGGCATCAAGATTTTGTCCAGCCGCGAGACACCGGGGCTGGGTGATCGCATCGGCAAAGAAAAAACTTTTCTGAAAAACTTTGAGCGCCTGAGTGTTGCGCTGACAAGGGATAAAGGCAATATTATAAATCGCATAGAAAGCGTCAAGACAGGTAGCAAAACGCAGCCCTGGCAAATCGACAGCATCAGCGGCGCGACCATTTCCTCCAGAGCGGTGGCGGATATTCTGGCGGCCAGCACGGCGCACTGGATTCCTGAACTGGCCCAACAGTTGGAGCGGTTTGAGATTAACAACAAAAGGCCGTCTGATGAGTGACCGCGATTCACAACCCAGCCCCACCGACGATTTCATCAAAGGCCTATGGCGCGAGAATCCGGTATTTGTGCAAGTGCTGGGCATGTGCCCGACCCTGGCGGTAAGCAACTCCGCCATCAATGCCCTGGCCATGGGCATGGCCACCTGCTTTGTCCTGGTGATGTCCAGTGTGCTGGTGTCATCACTACGCCGCATCATTCCGCCTCAGGTACGCATCGCCAGTTACATCCTTATCATCGCCACCTTCGTCACCGTGGTGGACTATCTTCTGCAAGCCATCAGCCTGCCCTTGCATCAGGCCCTGGGTGCCTTTGTTTCCTTGATTGTGGTGAATTGCATTATCCTTGGTCGGGCCGAAGCCTTTGCCTCCAGGAACACTGTTACACGATCGCTGCTTGATGGTGCCGGTATGGGGCTGGGTTTCGCCTTCGGCCTGTTGTGCCTCGGTGGCGTGCGCGAGTTACTCGGCAGCGGCTCGCTGTTTGGCTTGATGCTGCTGCCACACAGCTTTGAAAGATGGACGGTGATGCTATTACCCAGCGGCGGGTTTTTTACCCTGGGCGTATGGCTGTTGGTAATCAACGGCTTTAAGCGCCGTGGCACACGTACCAGGGAGGTATCGGCATGAACGAACACTCGCTCTGGTCCATCTTTATCAATGCCAGTTTGATCAACAACTTTGTGCTGGCCTACTTTCTCGGTATTTGTCCGTTTTTGGGTGTCTCGGCCAAACGCCATACCGCATCACGCATGGGGCTGGCGGTGACCTTTGTCATGCTGATCAGTTCGCTCAGCGCCTATGGCATCCACAGCCTGCTGGAGCTGATCAACGCGCCCTATTTGCAGTTGATCTCGTTTATCGTTGTCATTGGCTCCACGGTGCAAGTGGTGGAAATATTGATCAAGAAATTCAGCCCCGTGTTATTCCGCAATTTGGGCATCTTTCTGCCGCTCATCACCACCAACTGCGCCATCCTCGCCGTGGCTCTGTTTCAAACTAATCGCGACTACAATCTAATTCAGTCACTGGTGTTTGCTGTGGGCGCCGGCCTGGGCTTTACCCTGGCCTTGTCATTGATGGCCGGACTGCGGGAAAAACTGGCGTTGACCGATACGCCCGCGCTGGTGCAAGGCACCGCCATCACCTTGATGATCGCAGGAATATTGTCTTTAACATTTATGGGCTTTGCCGGACTGGGAACATAACAACTTGCAGGATACGACCATGCGCTTACAGGACTACGACACTGAAACCCGTTACCAAGCAAGCTTGCTCGCGAGTCATCGCATTACGGCTGAACAATCACCAGACGAAGTGCGCGAGCTGGTACTCGAAATCTCGCACAAAGATTTTCATTTCGCTATCGGCCAGAACGTAGGCGTTCTCGTGCCCGGTCCCCATGCGTTTGGCCATGAGGTTCACTTTCGTCTCTACACCATCGCCGATATTCCCACCGCCAGCGCAACCGGCCTGCCGCAGATTAAACTCTGCGTCAAACGTTGCCACTACCTCGATGGCTACAGCGGCGAGCAATACCGCGGCATTGCCTCAAATTATCTCTGTGACCTGAAGCCGGGACAAACGCTCACGATCACCGGCCCCTATGGCCAGCCCTTTGAGATCCCGGACGACGAAACTGCCGACCTGCTCATGATTGGCATGGGCACCGGCATCGCACCATTTCGTGGCTTTATCAAACACATCTATCACAACCTGGGGGGTTGGCAAGGCAAGGTGCGGCTGTTTTATGGCGCCCATACCGGCCTGGAGATGTTGTATATGAACGATCAACGCGACGACTTCGCCAACTACTACGACCAGGACACCTTCAAGGCGTTTCAAGCCATCAGCCCTCGGCCCCATTGGGACGAGCCCAGCGCCCTCGGCCAGACGCTGGACGAACATCAACAAGAAGTGTGGCAAATGATTAACAAGGCTGACACCCATGTTTATATCGCCGGTCATGAAAGCATGCTCGATCAGCTGGACCAGGCCTTTAGCCGGATGGCGGGATCCACGCAAAAATGGGCACGGAAAAAGGCAGAATTGGCGGCTGGGCAAAGATGGGTGGAGTTGGTTTATTAATGCAACATTTCATGAGTAAACCGATCACGCCCTTTCCAGTAACTACACGTTGGGCATGGACTCACCCTCAGGATAATCCATACCCTCTTCATGAGGGCAGCCGATAATTTCTTCAATCATCCCCACGGACTTAGCGCCATGTCCTTCAATAAAGACCAGGACCTCACCTAAGCACACAAAATGTGTGCAATACAATCAGACAGGCACAACCTTGTTTGCACACGGCCCCTTCTGGCCTTGTCCAACTTCGTATTCTACTTTCTGGCCATCATTGAGCGTTGCATAGCCACCGCTAGCTTGAATTTCAGAATGATGAACGAACAGGTCTTTGCCCCCGTCGTCTGGAGTAATGAAACCGAAACCTTTATCCGCATTGAACCACTTTACTGTACCTGTACTCATGCCGTATTTTTCCTCGTTAAATTATTGTTTAAAGTAAGCTACTGCATCCTGACATTTTACCGAACGCGTTAACAACAACACGCATCACTGCTGAAACATGCTAATCATTTTTTGTCTTGTACACAACCAACTCTATAAGCGTCAATAATACCGATTAACCAACAAATTAAAAAGGCGGCCGTAGCTATATTTAGTAGATGAGCATCCGTGCCAATGGATTGCTTTGATACTAACTCTGCAATTGCTGTGACATCGAGTTGGACCTCACCTCGTTGGATTGCTTCGGTTATTTCTAAAGCCCTCTCTACCGTCTTTGCAATCAAATAATACAGTGCAGCAACTGAAACGCCAACTAGCGCGACGCCAGAAATATACTTCTTTAAGAAAATATGGCCAACACCCGGAAATACAAACGCTGATAACAGGGCTGCTTTCGTTGATTTTTTCATTAAATGTATTACCGATTACCCTTTCTATCGATTACATGCCGCCATTCACCTACTAGAAAAATGAAAATCAGACAGTAATCCCAGATTCGTGCACATTGTCCCAGCGGCCAGGTGTTAATCTACACTACACTACGTGCATATATCCAACAGGGAGAACAAATGATGTTCGACTATGTAATCCAGCCGAAACGTATTGATAAGCATGGCCGTAATAGGTCATGTCTGAGTTGTATAACGTGTTTCTCTAAACATGAAATGGCTTGACCATCAGCGTATCCGTTATACGCTTAGCCATCATCCCATTCCCCGCGATGCGTGGGAGAAGTTAATGTGCGAGGCCGACATCTTCAGCGGACTGAGCGCCGTGGAGAGCGCGCATCTGCGGGAGCTCACGACCTTGTTCCTGCACCGCAAGAGCCTCAGTGGTGTTCAGGGTTTAACTGTGTCAGCTGAGATGGCGCTAGCCGTAGCGGCGCAAGCTTGCCTGCTAATTTTAAACCTGGGACTAGACTATTACGATGGCTGGGTTGAGGTTGTGATTTATCCCGGCGCTTTTCTGGTGGCAAAGGATAGTACTGATGTCACGGGACTGGTCTCATACCAAGAGCAGGCATTGAGTGGCGAATCCTGGTCACGGGGGCCAGTGATTCTCTCCTGGGATGATGTTGCCGCAGCGTTGGCTGCGCCCTTTCCCGGCCACAACGTGGTGGTGCATGAATTCGCCCACAAGCTGGACATGCTAAACGGTAGCGCCAACGGCATGCCACCCTTACATGCCGACATGGTGCGGCAGCAGTGGACAGAGGCTTTTAGTGATGCGTTCGATCACTTGCAACAACAGCTGGCGCATCATCGTCCCGGCATGAATTCTTATGGCGCTACCGCGCCAGCAGAATTCTTTGCAGTGGTGAGTGAATATTTTTTCACCAATCCACATACGCTGCGCCAACAAGCTCCGGCGGTCTATGATCAGCTGGTGTTGTTCTATCGTCAAAACCCTGCAAGTCGGAGGCCTGAGTTCGGTAGCGGTGAGTCATCCAATCAAAGATAAGTCCATAATGCCTTTGGTCTCTGATGTGCCAGTTCCAGACCTCTGTGGTTGGTAGTGTGAACGACTCTTCCTACACAAAGCCGTCACTCAACCGCTGGCGGCCAGGGATAGCGAAGCGATGGCCGCTAGTCCCGGATAGGTGACCCCGTCCGCATATTCGGAGTGATGAGTGTAGCGAGTGCGTAGAAGATGCAGCAGCGGGTATAGTCGCCGTAGAGCCATTGTGGTAGCTATGTTTGTGTGCGACGAGTGAAACGATGTTGGTACGTGTGACCGGCATGGTAGTCGGCTAACTGGTGTAAGTCCAGTCATGGCCCTTGGGAGAAGGGAACATGTAGGCGAAGGCAAGGGTGCCCGAAGAAACTCCCGTCCGCTACCCGAAGAGGGAATCGCGGTGGGCGG
>CALZIO010000104.1 GCA_945787785.1 uncultured Chromatiaceae bacterium | reverse complement strand
GAATTCAAGGTTAGACCAATAGCAGCTAATCAACCAGTTGCTAACATGCTGCTACGTGACGAGGTATCGGTTTCCCCTCGAAAAGTACGCGTATATATGAACGATAAGACAATGTAATTGCGGCGTACTTACCAATATCCGCTGCTTTACTAACCCAGTGAAAAAAAGTGTGGTGGGTTCAACTGGTCGGAGCAACACTTTACCTTTGAGGTTAAAAGATGGAGTCCATAGATATCCACTGATGATCTCTTCAGCTGCGATGGAGCTGAGGCGCTCGTCCACGAAGCCGCCGTTCGGAAGTGCCGGTGTAATCCGGGGCCAATAAAAATCCCCGCCGCAAGCGGACGGGGTATTAAGATGAATTGCCCGAAATCAAAGATTTCATCGCAATGTTTTTGAAACGCTGCAAGCAGCGGGGAATATAACCCCAAGGGATTCAATCTGTCCTATTCAGTAAAGCTATTTGACAACGTCCCGCAGCAATTCCTCTACTGTGTTCTTGAACTCGACAACATCGAGCGGTTTGGTGAGGTAGCATCGGAAGCCTGCCTGCAGGCCTTTTTCAATTTCGACGGGATGGGCTGATGCGCTGACGGCCATCACCGGAATATGGTGGGTGCGCTCGTCAGCCTGGAGCCGTTCGAGAACTTCATAACCATTCATGCCCCGCAAGCAGATATCCAGCAGAATCAGGTCAGGTTTATGCGTTCGTGCCAAGTCAAGGCCAAGACTGGGTGTCAGGGCAGTTAGTAGCGAGACATTCTCCATCCCCGAAACGATGGTCTTGATGAGCTTGATATGGTCAGTGTTGTCTTCGATGTAGAGTAGAGTGGTTTGCTTACTGTTTGTTACGGAATGATCATTTAGTGGAACAGGATCATTTGCCGGGGTGTTAGTAGGTTTTTGAACTTCAGTCACAGGCAATTCAATCCAGAACGTGCTGCCTTGACCGAGCACGGATTCGACGCCTATCGTGCCCCCCATCAATTCGGTGAGCTGTTTGGTAATCGATAGGCCGATACCAGCACCTTCGATGGTATAGGGCCGGTCTACGACCCGACTGAATGGTTGGAACAGGGAGGGGAATTCGTTCTCTGGTATACCTAGGCCTGTGTCAGTTATCAGGATACGCAAACGGTCTTGCAAATGTTGCCCACTGACGGTGACGCTGCCGCTGTCCCGGTTGTACTTAATTGCGTTGGAAAGCAGGTTGGTCAGCACCTGTTTCAGGCGGAAAGGATCGGCCCATACTGTTATGCCGTCGCATGCGCCATCTTCACAGCCGAGCTCAATGCCGTGCTCTTTGGCCAGCGGAGTCAGCAACTCGAAGCATTCAATCATGCTTGCGCGCACATCGATTTTCTCCATATGCAGTGTAACCTTGCCGGCTTCGATCTCGGACAAGTTGAGCAGATCCTGGATGATCCGGAGTAGATGCCACCCCGAACGAGACATTGTTTTAAGGTTGTCACGATGAGCACTGATGGTTTCTTCGTCGGGACTCATTTCCATGATCTGGGCAAATCCAAGTATCGCGTTGAGAGGGGTGCGCAGCTCGTGGCTCATGCGACCCAGGAATTCGCTTTTGAGTCGGTTGGCTTGCTCGGCTTGTTTAGCGACAAAAAGCTCATCCTCAATCTGCTTACGCTCGGTGATGTCCTGAGTCGTGCCGATCGAGCGCAACGGGGTTTCATCAGCATCATAATAGGTCTGACATTTTGCGTTTACATATTTTAGTGTCCCGTCTTTCAACAACAGTCGGTGCACCAAGTCATATGGGGTTTTGTTTTTTACCGATTCGGTATAAGCACTGTTGACAAGATCTCTGTCATCGGGATGCACCACCTCGAGAAAGGCCTCATAAGAAGCACCGAACTCATCGTGTTTTAAACCAAATATGCGATAAACTTCATCAGACCAGACTACTTTATTATTGATCAGATCCAGCTCCCAGCTGCCAAGTTTGGAAATACTTTGTGCCTCTACAAGTCTTGCTTCACTCTGTTGCAAAGCGATTTCTGTTTGCTTGCGCTCGGTGATGTCCTGCGCAGTGCCAGACGTATGGCTAGGCTTGCCCTCGGCATCCAATATCAACTGCCCTTGACCTTCAATATAACGAATCGTGCCATCAGGCCAAATGCAGCCAAATTCCAACGCTTTCGGATTTTGTCCAGCAGCACACGCCTCTATCCATTCCTGCAAAGCAGGCTGGTCATCGGTGGGGGTCAAGTTGATAAGGGTTTCAATACTTGGAGTAAAAGTATCGGGAGAGACACCGTATATTCGATATAACTCATCACTCCACGTAAGCTGCCCTGTTGCCAAGTTGTAGTCCCAGCTACCAACATGGGCAATGGATTGGGCTTCCTTTAATTGACGTTCACTCTGTTGCAAAGTGAGATCGGCCAGCTCTTGTATACGTGCCTCACTCTCGCGCAGTTGTTTGATTGCAAGCAAGGCGCTTAAAGTGTCAGCAATACGATATGCAATCGCGGTGAAAAGTTGCAGTTCTTCTTCGTCATGCATCACCACACTTGCACAATGGTGTAGGCCGAACATCCAAGGTTTACCTATTTTCGGTCGTAGCGCGATTATCACTTCAGATTTGACGAAGAAGTGCTCTGCAATGAGCGGTGGGACGGGATGGTCGGTATTGGGGCCATATTGGATCGTGCTATGGGTACTGAGCAATTTACTGGCGATTTCGGATATACTGCTGTCCATCGGCATATCCACACCCTGCGCGAATAATCCCGGCCATTCCGGGCGCGTACGCTCCATGGGAACACTCCAGGATGGGGCATCGGGATCGCAGGGATACACGAACCAGGCGCGATCCGCATTGAAAACCTCTAGTACCAGATCCAGCACGCCACGCAAAACATCTTCCATCTCCTCGCTGGCAAGACTGATTTGCGTAATCTGTTCCATAACCTCCAGGATTCGGAGGCGGCACGAAAGATCGTGTGGAAGTTTCTGGTCTATATCCATTTCTTACAAAATACCTGTAGCTCACACTACTATTCTGGCACGGTATGGTTAGGGTAAGTAATTAACCAATAAGAGTCCAGCGACAGCTTCTGTAGCGAAGTACTAACTCAACAGAATGTGAATGACTTCTTCAGTGGGACTCGTGCCTATCATGCATCCCACCCTAAATGGCGGCTTTCAGGATTACCTTGCAGCTCGATGATGATAGGAAAATGGCTGGTGTTTTGAGCCATATAGAACTCGGACAAATCTTACGCCGTATGCAAGATCGTCCGACTACTACTCATTAACTCATGCCAGAGTCAACGAGGTGTAATGGTTAAAATTGAATCTGCCTAAGTGACGAAAAGAGTTATTGTTGCTCTGCCAGCCAGGTCTGGATAATCAATTCAGCCGCGACCTGGTCGATGCTGCGTTTTGCTTTGCCTTTTTTGATTTCACCGCTGCGGCGGGCTTCAATGATGATCTCTTCGGCTGCGATGGAACTGAGGCGCTCGTCTACTAGCTCAACGGGCAGTTGATAACGGCCGTTGAGTTGGTTGGCAAAACGCCGTGCGGCTTTACTGATCTCATGTTCTGTACCGTCCATGTTCATCGGCAGACCGATCAACAGCAGATCAGGTTGCCATTCGTTTATTAAACGACTGACATGTTCCCAGTCTGGTTTGTTTTGCCTGACGGCGATGGTGTCGATTGACTGCGTGGTTGAAGTGAGTTGCTGGCCGATGGCAACACCGATGCGCTTTTGGCCGTAGTCAAAGCCCATCAGGGATTTTTCTGTCATGCGTGACCGATATCGTCCGAGAGTAGTTGCAGGTCAACGCCCAATAGCGAGGCGGCGGCAGACCAGCGTTTATCGATCGGGGTGTCAAAAATGATTTCAGCTGAGGCAGGCACACTCAGCCAGGCATTCTGAGCAAGCTCCTGTTCCAGCTGACCTTGACCCCAACCGGCATACCCCAATGCAACAAAGCTTTGCTTGGGACCGCTATGATGGGCGATATCCATGAGAATGTCGCTGGAGGTGGTTAATGCTATCTCATCCGAGATGAATAAGGTGCCTTCCCAGTTTTTGCTTGGTTGATGCAAGATGAAGCCTCGATCTTGTTGAACCGGGCCGCCAAAATATATTGGCTGTTGACCAAGCGCCTCATCCTCATTGTCGATATCCAGATGCTGCAATATTTCAGCCAGGTTCATATCGAGGGGTTGGTTAATAATGATACCCATGGCGCCTTCGGCATCATGCTGGCACAGATAGGTGACGCTGTGAAAAAAATTCGGGTCATCCAGCTGCGGCATGGCGATGAGGAAATGATTGGTTAAACTGGCAGTATCCATACTCATAGTATCGCCATTGCAGCTGCTGGCAGCAAGTCGTGTGATTAACGCGTACTCAACTGGTTGCCCGAGGTGAATTGCCAGGTGCGGGTAATATGCAAAACATCGGTGTCTTTCAGCATCTCTGGCGGTAACGGGGCATAAGGCGAAGCCAGCCGCACAATGCGTGCAGCCGCGTCATCAAGGATTTTGTGACCGGAAGGCCGCAGAATGGTGACCTCGCGAATCGTGCCATTGGCATTGATGGCCACATCCATGAGCAGACTGCCTGACATGCCGCGGCGTTTGGCGAGATCAGGATAATTCAGATTACCCACTTTCTCGATCTTGCGGCGCCAGGCGTCGAGATAGGCAGCATCGCGGAAGCTCTTGGTACTGGCAGAGATGTAACGGTGTTTTTCCTGCTTGGAGTAGATTTCAAACGACTCTTTAATTTCCGCAGTTAAGCGGGCAATTTCTTCCCCTCTGCGCAGCAGCTCAGCCGATGTGGTCTCTTCGGCCTGTTTTTTATCTATATTTTCGAGCGAGAAAATCTGGGTGGCGGAATCACGTTGGGTCAGTACCTCTTCTTGCGAAGTGGGCACCTGCTCGGCAGTCTGTTCGGGCCGCAGGATGTCGGAGTTACCATCAAACGGGATGGGTAGATCCTGAGCGGCCTCCAGGGTGCGGGGTGTTTTCTGATCCTGGGTATTGCCCATGCCGGTCTGATCCACCTGGGCTAGGAAATCAGCCTCATCGGGGGCCTCGGAATCATTTTTCTCTACCAGGATCACTTCCAGTGTTGGCAGTGGCGACTCTTCGCTGAACAAATCTGTGAAATCAAACCCGACCCCCAGTATCAAGATTGCATTCAGGGCAATGGATAAAAACAGGGTAAAGATCAAACGGTCACTGGCCGAGACCTTGGCGCTGGTGATTGCTGCACTCATGTTTGTTTAATTCTGTTAATCATATGGTTAGCGATTATGCCACTACTAATCCCAAAAATAACGGCAACTGTCATTAGTATCGGCAGCAAGTTGAATAATCCTTGATGCGGAATAAACAGGCTGTAGGCGGTAAAAAATTGCGCCGCCATATGGGCCATTGCCGCCACCAGACTGAGGCCGACAGGGCCGAGACCCTCGCCCGGCAGACGGCTTGCCAAGCCAAGCACAATCACGCTGGCCAGCGCCCCTGACATACTCAAGGCAAACGTCGGAGACAGGAAGGTACCAATCAGGATCGAACCTACCAGTACCCGCATAATCGCCACCCACGCCGCTGTGCGCCAGCCATATTGGATTAGACAGATAATCGTAATAATGTTCGCCAGCCCCGGTTTAACTCCAGGGATTGGGCTGGGCAGGGCACTTTCGGCAATATGGATGGTAATGGCCAGGGCGGTGAGCCAGGCAATGCGGTGGTCTTCACGAGTGGTTTGAATTTGTAGCTTCATTCAATTGCGCTAGTCTGTGCTGGATATAATCACTGATCGTGATTGTTGGGCAGTCATATAACCACCCAGGCCATAATTCGGATCAATTGTACCGAGATTAACCTTTGCCACTGTAATTAGTATCGGACAGTGGCCGGTAGTTAGGCTTGATTCAAGCGAGGTGGCAGGGATGGTATGACTGCCATTGTCGGCAATGTTATTAGCGGCCCATCTAGTATTGTGCCTGTCGCCCGAACATTGCGTCTCAGCCTTTATATTAATAAAATCACTCGTCACAGTTGGGCTCCAGCTAATTAATATGTCATCCATACTGCGTGAGTAGAGTGCGTCGCCACCTTTGATAGGCGCGGTGATTTCAAAAATAGTAGGGAATGTCGCCTTTGAGTCAGGTGCGCTGACAAAGTTTTCTGATGGTCTATTGAAGGCAATCGTGATTGTATTATTGTCAACAATTGATAGAGCCTCGCTATACCATGTCAATGAGGGTGAAATAAAATCGAGGCCTAAAAGGCCTACCGCATTATTTTTCTCTGTCAGAAATTTGTAATCTGCGGCCAGCGCCTCAATATTACTGAATAAATCCCCGTGGATTGAGACTTTATTCAAATCTTCAATGGTGGTAGCACTGAGGCTGTCATTGCCTGTCAGACGTATCTCTTGATCGGAATTAGCGCCCCCATTTTTGAGCTGAACTTCAATATAGGCAAGCCTATCATCGCTTGTGGTGAGGTGGATATCGGCATAGATGTTTGATGTTGATACCGCGCCTGAGTCGATCGGTGGAGTTTCACTGCAACCGATGAGGGATAAGCTAATAAACAGACTAAATAGCGGTGTAATTAAGTTGATTCTAGCCATGCCTAAAAGTGTCCCATCAGTCCAAACGAGAGCGCGTTCATGTGTGAACCACCAACATCTCTAAAACGTTGAATATTCATGAGTGCGCTGACACGATGATGCAGCTTAAGATGCAAGCTTAGGCCATACCAGATAGATATATCATCCTCCTTGCCTGCTTGAACACCAAGAAATGTGGCGTCTGCTTCCCAGATAAAGGCACCAAGTTGAGGGGTGATTCCAATAGTATTATTAATGTGGAATGTGTTCTCTAAACCCAGACTAAAACCATTTGCGGTGATACGGCTGCTTGGGATTAGCCCGACTTCACCAACTCGACCCTAAATTTGTCGAATATAAAATATATTTCGCTCACAAGTGATTGATTGATAATAATCGCAACGTCCGATTCTGCCAAACCCCGCTGTAGTGCCGACC
>CALZIO010000103.1 GCA_945787785.1 uncultured Chromatiaceae bacterium | reverse complement strand
TGATTCAGCGTATGGCCCAACACCTCAATATCAACAGGCTTGGAGATATAGTCATCCATCCCTGAATCAATGCAACGCTTGCGCTCACCCACAAGCACATTTGCAGTCACAGCGATTACCGGGGTCCGCTTGGCTGAATCCTGCTCCAGCCCCCTGATATAACTCACCAATTGATAACCATCCATGTCAGGCATGTGAATATCAGTCAGAACCAAGTCATAAGGCCGTGTCTTGAGTTTAGCCAGCACCTCGTGTGGGCCCGCTACAATTTCGGGATTGTAACCAAGCGCCTCCAGTTGATACTTGAACACAGTGCGGTTGGTAGGATTGTCTTCGACCACCAGAATTTTTGGCGTGAACATATTTTCGTCTGATGTTGAAATATCAGCCAACATTTCGTTAGGATAATTCGTTAAGTCAGCCCCCTCGCTCCCATGAACCGGCATTGCTATCTTTAAATCAACCCAGAAAGTACTACCTTTTCCTAACTCACTCTCCATTCCAATATCACCTTGCATCAATTCGACAAACTGTTTTGTGATGCTTAAACCAATACCAGAACCTTCAATATCACTTTGCTCACCTACCAAACGAGTAAATGGCTTAAACAGGTATTTACGGTCTTGATCCGAAACACCCATACCTGAATCAGAGACCATAATCCGCACCACGTTATCTTCTCGCTTTTCGCAAGACAGAGTGACCGAACCACGCACGTGGTTATATTTGATTGCGTTGGACAACAGGTTAAGCAGAACCTGTTTTAAGCGGGTATGATCTGCCACCACAGACACATCACTGCAATGGTCAAGTTGCACGTCCAGCACCACACTTCTTGATTCAACCAGAGGAAGGATTAGTTTACAACACTCTTCCACCACGGCCGGAATAGAAATAGGTTCAAGTGACACTTCAATATGGCCTGCCTCAATCTTGGCCAAATCAAGAATGTCATCAATCAAAGTGCGCAAATGTTTCCCTGCCCGGTAGATTTCTTCGGCAGTCTCTTTATGCTGTTCACTGGCTGCAGGATCATAATTAAACAACTGAGAAAACCCCATAATTGCATTCAAGGGTGTACGTAATTCATGACTCATACTAGAGAGAAAGTCAGACTTGGCCTGATTGGCTCGTTCAGCCTCTTCCTTGGCAGCAACAAGATCAGACTGAACATTTTTTAATTCAGAAATATCTTGCACTACACCCAGCATTCGCAGCGGTTCATTGTTTTGATCACGGATCACATCACCTCTCTCATGCAACCAGTGAACAGTTCCGTCAGGCCAGACACAGCGATGTTCGATATTGTATTCAGCCCCGTGCTCAATACAAGCACCAACCGCATCAATGACTGCCTGCCTGTCATCCGGATGAACAGCGTTGAGAAAGTTCTCATACGAGGTTTCCAGCTCACCTTCTTCGTAACCAAACAGCGGACCAATACGTTCAGACCAAAATAGATCGCCGCTCTTTATATTCCAATCCCAGGTACCAATATTTGCGAAGACCTGGCTGCGGCGTAAACGCACATCACTTTCACGAATGACTCTTTCAGCGTCTATCCTTTCGGAAATATCACGCACAATTGCCACAAATCGGGCAATTTCATTTTCATGCTGCACATATTGCAACATGATCTCCACAGGCATATCTGTGCCATCTTTACGGCGGTGTACTGTCGAAAAGGTAAGTGATTCTTTATCGCCTTCGCGTAATTGGTTTACCAGTGCCTGCAAAGTCTGCTCATCATAACGGGGCTTGATATCGACCGGCCGCATTTGAAAAAGCTCTTCCAATGAATAGCCTAACTGCTTGACTGCTGCCACGTTTGCATAGGTAAACAACAACGTTTCAGGATCAAATAAAAAGACCGAATCGTGGACTTTATCGAGAACCTGCTCCAGGTGACGCACCGAGAGCAGTGCGTTGACCTCCTGTAGCCCCATCAAGACACCTCTTTTAACTATTGTTCATGGCTGAGTAGATAAGATATCGGCACATATCTAATTTTATATAACATCCTGATTTCGAAATTATAAAAATATCCCAGATATTACAAACAATTAATTGTTTTCGATGATGATTTGACTGCCTTGAAATGGCAATCTAAAAGAAATCAAACAATGTCGTACAAAATCAGCTTTTTTTACTGATTCTAAGCTGGTGGAGCTTAAAACTGTCCTGTGCGTAACAAAACCAAAGTACAGGCTTGCTCACAAGAAATACCATGTTTTCGTAAGGAGCTCTCTAACGCCACGGATTCACTACCCGGATTAAAGATCACCCGCGCGGGTTTAAGCGCAATGATGGCATCGAGTAATGTGTCAGAGATATGTGCTGAGACATACATCGTCAGGGTATCTACCGGGCCAGTCACTTGGTCGAGGCTATCCAGTACTGGCATCCCGTTTGCTGAATCCACATTGGGATTCACCGGCACCACCTCATGGCCTTCTTGCAGCAGCAGATGTACTGCCTTAAAGGAATATCTGTCAGGCTTATCACTTGCCCCAAGCACGACCACCCGTTGTTTGGCTTGAGACATGTTGGCTCGTCTAACGGCCTTCAATCAATTCGATCTTGTAGCCATCCGGATCTTCGACAAACGCAATGACGGTACTACCATGTTTCATAGGACCCGGTTCGCGAGTCACCTTGCCGCCACGCTTTTTAAGCTCCTCACAGGTAGCATAGATATCAGCCGCTCCCAGAGCGATATGACCATATCCATTACCCAGATCGTATTTATCCGTGCCCCAGTTGTAGGTTAATTCTATTACTGCGGTTTCAGATTCTTCACCATAACCGACAAAGGCCAAGGTAAACTCGCCCTCGGGATATTCTTTCTGACGCAACAGCGCCATACCCAGCACTTCGGTATAAAACTCGATCGAGCGCTCCAGGTTTCCGACGCGCAACATAGTATGAAGTAAACGCATAAAGCCCTCCTGGCGACTTATTCGTGATACAAGAAATGGGCACTACCAGCCCTTGGCTAAATTACACCCCTGGGTGAGATTATTCAGACCCTTCGAAGTGGCAAATATAATCAAGCAGGTCATCCACTTCTATTTCAAAGTGTGAATTACCGGGCACGGAAAAGCTCTCCCCTGCCTGATACTCGGACCAATCCTGCTGTTCTGCCAGTTTGATGCGACAACGCCCTTGGGTCACTTCCATCACTTCAGGGGCTTCGGTGGAAAAGCGATAGGTACCGGGTAACATCACCCCCAGGGTTTTCATCTCACCATCGGCAGTGATCACAGAACGGCTGGTGACTTTACCTTCGTGATAAATATTGGCCTTTTGTTTGATCGTGGCGTTTGAGTATTCCATTACCTCATATTCCTTATTTCAGGTTGCGCCCCTTGGTGGCAGCGATACGCATGCGCAAGGCGTTGAGTTTGATAAAACCTTCAGCGTCTTTTTGATTATAGGCGCCGGCATCATCTTCAAAGGTGGCAATGCTTTCATCAAATAAACTGTCGTCAGACTTGCGCCCTACGACCATCACACTACCCTTGTAAAGCTTGACCCGTGTCACACCATTGACACTTTCCTGTGAGGCGTCGATCATCTGTTGCAGCATTTTGCGCTCGGGTGACCACCAGTAACCGTTATAGACCAGGCTGGCATAACGCGGCATCAACTCATCTTTCAGATGAGATACTTCTCGATCCAGCGTGAGAGACTCCATTGCCCGATGTGCCTTCAGCATGATGGTTCCGGCCGGGGTTTCATAACAGCCACGCGACTTCATGCCAACATAGCGATTCTCAACGATGTCATCACGACCGATACCGTGTTCACCGCCCACCTTGTTCAGATATTCCATTACTTGCGCAGGCGTCATGGCCTTGCCATCGATGGCGACGATGTCACCCTGTTCAAAACTTAATTCAAGATAGGCAGGCTGATCGGGGGCATTCTCAGGAGAAACACTCCAACGCCACATCTCCTCTTCCGGCTCGGCCCATGGGTCTTCCAAAATACCGCCTTCATAAGAGATGTGCAGCAGATTGGCATCCATGGAATAGGGCGATTTCTTGCCACGTTTCTGTTCCACAGGGATGCCGTGCTCATCTGCATAGGCCATCAGGGTTTCACGTGAGGTCAGATCCCACTCGCGCCAGGGGGCAATCACTTTTACACCCGGCTTCAAGGCATAGGCACCCAACTCAAAACGAACCTGGTCGTTGCCCTTACCGGTGGCGCCATGGGAAATAGCATCGGCGCCGGTGTCATTGGCGATCTCCACCAGACGTTTGGCAATCAGTGGGCGGGCAATGGAAGTGCCAAGCAGGTATTCACCTTCGTAAATGGTGTTGGCGCGAAACATAGGGAAAACAAAATCGCGGGCAAATTCTTCACGCAGATCCTCAATATAGATCTCCTTGATACCCATGGCCTCGGCCTTAGCGCGGGCCGGTTCGACCTCCTCACCCTGACCGATGTCGGCAGTGAAGGTCACCACCTCACAGTCGTATTCTTCTCGTAACCACCTGACAATAATGGAGGTATCCAGGCCACCGGAATAGGCCAACACAACTTTATTAATATCCGATTGCGACATGTCTTAAATCTCACCTAAAAACCAAAAACTGGGGCGCAATTATACCTGAAAGACACAACCGGGCGCAGGCTCGTGATTTACTTCAGTCTCAATCCAGAATATGAGATAATTCCCGCACAATAAATGCAGTTCAAGAATTAAGCAGTTTTGAGGGTAGTATGAAAAGCAGGTCTGGTTTGGCGTCGTTCTGGCGCGTGATTCTATTGGGAATATTCGCTCTAATGCTGACAGCCTGTGGTGGTGGAAGCGATAGCGGTGAAGCCGCAATTATCGAAGATTCAAACATTTCCATTGCGACTGAGGTTCAACTGAAAGCCTGGATTGGAGCATCTGATACCGAAATAATCCTTCCTGAACAGGCACAAGGGTTAACCTTGACTCGGTCTACTGATAGCGATTGTGACTTGGCCAATTATTCTGTCTGCGCCAAAGGTCAGCAGGATATTCTCTCGACCACAAATTTAACTGACACAGCAGCCAACACTACAAATCCAGCATGGTACTGGCTACAAAATGAAAACCTACTCAGTAACAAACTGGCAATTACCTCAAATCAATTTTCCAGTCGGAATGCTCACCAAGCAATTAGTTTCAATAACAAGCTCTTTCTCATCGGTGGCTGGGATGGATATAAGCCTACTAATGATATCTGGTCATCAAACGATGGCATCAATTGGATTCAAGAAACACCTAACGCAAGTTTCAGTGCACGTTATGGGCATGAGTTAGTTTTCTTTAACGAAAAGTTATGGCTCATAGGAGGTGAAGATGATACTGGACAGAAAAATGATGCGTGGTCATCAATCGATGGTATCAATTGGATTCAAGAAACAGTCAATGCAAATTTTTCGCCAAGAAGTTGGCACACCATTACCTCATTTAACAATAAGCTTTGGCTAATAGCAGGCTGGGACGGCTCAAAGCAAAAGAATGACATTTAGTCTTCAGCAGATGGCGTTACATGGATAGAAGAAAATGCCCAAGCCGACTTTGGATCACGTGCAAGTCATCAAGCTTTTAGTTTTGAAAACAAATTATGGATTGTAGGTGGCTGGAACGGAGCCAGATATCAAGACGGCATCTGGTCATCTGTCAATGGCATCACTTGGACACAGGAAATTAAAAATACACCTTTCACCCCTAGATCAACCCACCAAATTATTCATTATAAAAACAAAATTTGGCTCATTGGTGGACATGATGGTTCTGTTAGAGGCGATGTATGGTCATCGAATGACGGACGTACCTGGTTTAAAGAAACCAACTTAGCCGACTTTGGCAAACGGAAGTCTCATAAAGTAGTTATATTCAATGATGAGTTATGGCTGTTAGGCGGCTGGAGCGAAAATTCTAATACAAGGGGAGTTTGGTCAACTAATAACGGCATAGACTGGGAATATAGAAGCAACTCATCAGAGTTTATCGGCCTTTTGGAACACCAAATGGTCACATTCTCAAACAAGATGTGGATTATTGGTGGCTTTACAGAAAATTCCGGACCAGTAAACGAAGCCTGGACCTCTACTGATGGCCACACTTGGGTATCTGAGACTACTAATCAGTATTTCAGCCCACGCTCAAATCATGAAGCTGTCGAATTCAATAACAAGCTATGGGTCATAGGTGGATGGAATGACAAAGTCAGCAATGAGATCTGGTCATCTGATGATGGAATAAACTGGATTATAGAAACTGATAATGCCAGTTTTGGTAAACGCGCCGAGCATCAAATAATATTCTTTAACAACAAGCTTTGGCTTATTGCAGGCAATGATGATGACAAGCTCTTCAGTGATGCTTGGTCTTCAACAAATGGCGTTAACTGGGCTGAAGAAACTTTTAATGCAGGTTTCAGCCAACGCAGAGGCCACCAAGTTGCAGTGTTTAATAATCGACTCTGGGTAATCGGAGGCTGGGACGGTGACAACTTCACAAACGATATTTGGTCATCCGGTGATGGTATTACCTGGACTCAAGAAACGACTGCAGCTGAATTCTCAGCACGCAGTGAACACCAAGTTGTAGCATTTAACAACAAACTCTGGCTCATTGGCGGCAGCGATGGCGAAGTCAAAAATGACATATGGTCATCCGATGATGGCATTCATTGGATTCTTGAAACTCATTCGGCCAGCTTTACTCCACGCTGGGGGCACCAAGTCATTAGTTATGATAATAAATTATGGCTGACCGGGGGACGTTCCGAAAACGGTTATGAAAACGACGTCTGGCAATCAGAAGATGGCGTCAACTGGCGCCGGGGTTATAAGGGAACACTGAGTTTTCAATAATCCAATCTACACTGCATACAGCCCAAGGTGAAACGATCAATATCAATGAGTACTTGCAACTCCCCCCCTTCCCTAAGCACATCGTTACACACAAGTTTTTCTGGACACAGGATAGATGACCTGCTATAAATTTGCTGAAAGGCAAATGGAGGCGGGCGATGAACATCGATGCAGTGCCAACGATCAAGGAATGT
>CALZIO010000102.1 GCA_945787785.1 uncultured Chromatiaceae bacterium | reverse complement strand
GCTGATTTTTTGTGTTTAAGCAGGTTTTCCAGTCTCGTCTTTAGCCAATTGCGATTAGGTAACCCAGTCAAGGAATCGTGTAACGCCTGGTGCTTGAGTGCAGCCAAGGCATTGTTTGTGTCGGTCACATCGCGAGCGTTTGAAACGATGCAGGTTTCGTTATCAATCTGAATGGTTTCTGCGGAGAATATACACTGGCGTATCTCCCCTGATTTAATACGCACATCCACACCCACATCATGAACAGATCCATTTTTTTGTAGCACTTCCACCAGCATCGAACGCTGCTCTGGATCAACCCATAAATCAAGCTCAGTACTGGTTCGCCCTATCGCCTCATCGATTGAATAGCCGAAATTCCGTTCGAAACCATCATTAGCCTCGATAATTTTCCCATCTGCTATCCTCGTGATCATCATCGCCTCAGGGCTACAACGAAACGCCTTTGAAAATTTTTCTTCTGAAGCATTAATTGCAGCCTGAGCCATCTTATGGTCATGAATATCTCGGCCAACAGATTGCAGTTCAATGATGTTGCCCTCTTCGTCAAAAAAACCGCGATCAATCCAATAATGCCAGCGAGACTCGCCACTGGGAGTAATAACCAAATGTTTATCCTGTGCCACAGGATGACTTGGTGTGATGGATTTAATCTTCTCTCGAATATAATCCAGATATTCCGGACTGATTAATGGAAAAAAACTGCTACCAAGCAGCTCCTCTTTTGTGGCGGCGAAATATCGACAATAACTGTCGCTAACAAATGTACGTGTGCCATCGGGCAACCAGCGCACGATAAAGTCAGTTTGGTCCTCAACGATACTTCGATAAAGACTTTCACTCTTTAGCAGCGCATTTTCAGCCTGCTTACGCCGGCTAATATCACGCCAATGGCAAAGCAGTGCTGGCTCTTTTAAATCGGTAATCAAGGCCAGACTTACCTCAATATCGATAGTACTGCCATCACCACGGGTGTGCACCCAATCAAATACCTGGTGTTCACCGCTATAACCTCTTCGGATGTATTCCAATGCCTTGCTTCTGCTGTCTTGACCATCTGGCTGCCTAGGCGGAGAAATATCCCAGGGCGAATGATCAATAACCTGCTCAATATTGCGGCCAATCATCTCTAGCAGACGATGATTACACAATAAAAACCGCTCTCCCTGTATCAGGGAAATACCATCATTCGCCAAATCGAACAGGGCTTGATAGAAGACTTCGTTAATATCGGATGAAAGAGGCAGACTTCTCAAGATTTACTTCCTTATAGAGATCACGCTATTTGTTCAAATCGTCTATTTTTTTCAATGCCAATCAAACATGATTGCCTGATTCAAAAGATAGGCAATACGCGCCTGCATTACCAGCTCTTTATATATAAAACGGGATCTGGAATAAATAGTTTGTTAATAAATGTTAATTTAATTCGCTGATTACAAATGCTTGCACTCGTAACTTTGTTCCACTCCCATACGAATCCCGTCTCGGGTATGCTATTCACATGACAGACATAACAATCCATTTACAATCTGCTATTAAACATCACTTATTACCACTGAGCTTAACACTCATCGCCGTATTACTTGCTCTGGGTGGTGATAATGTCACTGAACTACTGCGTTATCATGTCGCAGATATAAAATCAGGTGAAATCTGGCGTTTTATCACTGGCAACCTGGTGCACCTAGGCTGGTCCCACATGCTCATGAACCTACTCGGTCTGGGGCTAATCTGGGGGCTGTTCTGGAGCTGCTTCTCACCTTGGCAATGGTTAGTCATTACCCTCATTAGCAGTTTGGCTGTCAGCATTGGCCTGTTCGTGCTAAATCCAAACTTGATCTGGTATGTGGGTTTATCAGGCGTACTGCATGGGCTGTTTGTTGCTGGTGCAATTGGCGGCATCCGCCGTGGCGATCGTCGCGAGGCAATTCTGCTGGTTGCCATCATCGGCAAACTAGTTTGGGAGCAGGCCTACGGCTCCCTGCCTGGCTCGGCTGAGATGGCCGGTGGACCGGTGTTGGTGGATTCCCACCTCTATGGCGCCATCGGTGGTGCAGTGTCAGCATTTTTGTTTAAACCGCGGCAGTGGTGTGATTCTGACTAGGGCCTAAGCTATCCGGATTCTGCCTGCCGCTTTGCCGTCAACCACGCAGCGCTCAAAATCAGGGCCCCGCCAAACCACTCAATCGGGCGCACCACCTCTTCAGTCAGTAATTGTGATGACACGGCACCAATCACCAGCTCAAACAACAGGATCACTGCCGAGCGGTGCACCGGCATGTGAGTCACGCCATATTGCACAGCCACCGTTGCCAGGGCAAAGCCAAACAAACCCAGCGCAATTGCACCCACATAGATCTCACCACTCACCTGTGGCAACGAGGCACCATCCCAGGCAAGCCACACCAACACCAGTATGATTCCCCCCCACCAGGCTGAAATCGCCTTGTTAGCGATGGAAATTTCCTGCTTCATGCGCACCAGCACATTGGATAGGGCAAAGGCAAAACCTGACGATATCGCCAGCCAGTCGGCTGTGGATTGAGGCCAGGGAAAACCCAGTTCAGGCACCCATAACATCATCAGGGCACCAAACATCGCCACGGCCAGCACAATTCTGGAATAAATGGTCATACGTTCACCCAGGATGAAATGGCCCAGCAACACAGCCCATAATGGCGACAAATAAAACAGCAGCAGAACTCGCACGATGGTGCCTTCCAGCGTGGCCATAATAAAGGCAACGTTGCACCAACCGCTGGCGAGCCCAATCGCCAACAGAGCAATAAAATTGCGTTTACATTCTGCCCGCATGCGCCATAACACTGGCAAGGCCACAATCAAGGCGGCGCTATACCCCACCAGGCTGGTCCAGAGACCACTCAGGCCTTCAGCATTCAGTAGCCGCAGCGGATACCAAAACAATCCCCAAATGCTGGCGACAAATATCAGGCTGAATACAGGAAGCAGTTCTTGCTGTCGTCTAGAAGGCATAGTGAGTGTTATAATATTTGGCTTTAATTGCTGGCATCTAACAAAATGTGTAACCGGGTTCTCACCGGCAAACACCGCGCCAGCGACAATCCAGAATAAATAGTCGGCCTCATGAATCAGGATCTAGATAAATTACAGCCCTATCCGTTTGAAAAGCTGGCCAGGCTAAAAGCCGAGGTCAGTCCACCGGCTGAACTATCGCATATTGCCTTATCAATTGGCGAGCCGAAACATGCCGCGCCACAATTTATTACTGGCGAATTGTTATCGCATTTACATGGCCTGTCCAATTACCCAACCACTAAAGGGTTACTGGAATTACGCAGCACCATTGCCAACTGGTTGACCCAGCGTTTTCAGTTACCCGCCAACAGTCTCGATGCTGAGCAACATGTCATCCCAGTCAACGGTACCCGTGAAGCGCTGTTTGCCTTCGCTCAGGCAGTGGTTGATCGCAACAGCACGCCACTGGTATTGATGCCCAATCCTTTTTACCAGATTTATGAAGGCGCCGCCTTGTTGTCAGGCGCAGAACCTTACTTTATAAATTGCACAGCGGATAACAACTATCTGCCGGATTTTGATGCCGTGCCCGCTGAAGTCTGGCAGCGCTGCCAACTCATCTATCTTTGCAGTCCCGGCAACCCAACCGGTGCCGTGATTGACGGCGACACCCTGCAAAAGCTGATTGGTCTGGCAGATAAACACGACTTCATCATCGCCTCAGACGAATGTTATTCAGAAATCTATCCGGATGAAAGCAATCCCCCTGTCGGCCTGCTACAGGCTGCCGCAAAGATGGGGCGCACGAATTACAAACGTTGTGTCGTTTTCCATAGTCTGTCAAAACGCTCTAACCTACCCGGCATGCGCTCCGGCTTTGTCGCCGGAGATGCCGAGGTATTGAAAAAATTCCTGCTCTATCGCACCTATCACGGTTGTGCCATGCCACCCTATCACCAGGCTGCCAGCATCAAAGCCTGGAATGATGAAACACATGTTTTGACCAATCGCGAACTGTATCGGGACAAATTCAAGGCTGTGATCGAAATACTTACAGATGTAATCGAAGTCAAACAACCTGATGCCGGCTTTTACCTTTGGCCGCGCACACCTATTGATGATGCAGAATTTGCCCAACGCCTGTTTGCGCAACAGAACGTCACGGTTTTACCCGGCAGTTATCTCTCGCGTGAAGCCCATGGCGTAAATCCGGGCCGTAACCATGTGCGTATGGCCCTGGTAGCCCCCTTGGATGAGTGCATTGACGCTGCCAAACGAATCAAAACATTAATTAATTCTCTTTAGGATAAATCATGGAGTTGTAAACAATGTCTGATCTACAAAACATTATTGAAGAAGCCTTTGAACACCGCGCCGATACTAACCCGCGTAATGTGGATACCCACGTTAAAGAAGCTGTGCTGGAAGCCCTCAACCTACTCGACCGTGGTGAACGCCGTGTTGCCGAAAAGGTAAATGGTGAGTGGGTGGTCAATCAATGGTTGAAAAAAGCCGTGCTGCTTTCTTTCCGTATCCAGGACAACTACTTCATGAAGGGTGGCTTCACCAATTACTTCGACAAAGTTGATTCAAAATATGCTGATTACAACTCTCGCGATTTCCGTGAAGCTGGCGTTCGTGTTGTTCCGCCCGCCACAGTACGTAAAGGATCATATATTGCTCCTAACACAGTATTGATGCCCTCTTACGTCAACATCGGCGCCTATGTTGACAGCGGCACCATGGTCGACACCTGGGCCACGGTTGGCTCGTGTGCACAAATTGGAAAGAATGTGCATCTTTCCGGCGGCGTTGGCATCGGCGGTGTGCTGGAACCACTGCAGGCCGGTCCAACCATTATCGAAGACAACTGTTTCATCGGCGCCCGCTCTGAAGTGGTTGAAGGTGTTGTTGTCGAAGAAGGCTCGGTTATCTCCATGGGCGTCTACATTGGCCAAAGCACCAAGATTTTTAATCGCGAAACCGGCGAAGTCAGCTATGGCCGCATCCCTGCAGGTTCTGTTGTGGTCTCTGGCAACCTGCCTTCAAAAGACGGTACCTACAGCCTTTACTGTGCCGTGATCGTCAAACAGGTGGATGAAAAAACCCGTGGCAAGGTTGGTATCAACGAATTGCTGCGTGATATTTAATCAAGCTCATATCGCGTCATTCTGGCGTATGCCAGAATCCAGGAATTAGATAAAACTCTGGACTCCGGCATACGCCGGAGTGACGGCACATCACTTATCATACATTTTGCTGGTTTACTCATAAATGCTCACTCTACTTAATTAGTGGTAAAAACATGACGACTGTCTACGGCATCAAAAACTGCGACACCATGAAAAAGGCCTTCAAATGGCTGGATGATCATGGCGTTGACTATGAATTCCACGACTACAAAAAAGCCAGTCTGGATGAGAAACAACTCAAGGCCTGGGTTAAACAGCTGGGCTGGGAGTCACTGGTTAATCGTCGTGGTACCACTTGGCGCAAGCTACCGGAAGTGGATCGTGAAGATATCAACGATGCCAAGGCGATCAAGCTAATGCTCGACAATCTGAGCCTGATCAAACGGCCGGTACTGGATACGAGAAAAGAGTTACACGTTGGTTTTAAGGCAGAAGAGTATCAGGAGTTGTTTAGTTAGGGAGGCTCTGAACAAGTATGATTTCGTCACTCCGACGTATACCCAGAGGCTCCTTAGTTAATAACATCAGATTACCGGAACACAGCAGCAATATTTTCAATATTCTGCTGCATCACAGAAATAAAATCACCTTCTTCGGGACGATTCATACACGGCGAAAACACCACTGCCTGTATATTCATGCCCTTTAAGCGATCTCGAATTTGTTGATCCGGTTCATCCTCCCAGATCATCCAGCCAGCGCCGTGTGAATCCGCCAAACCTTTAAATTCGCTCCACTCAGCTTCTGATGGAAATGCATCTGGCTCCCACATTACACTTAGCAGATTGATGTGATAACGCCGCGCCAGATATTGATAAACAGGGTGTGAAGCCAGCACTGCCTGATTACTTGTCACTATTTGTTTGAGTTCTTGATTAAGATTGTTGAGGTCTCGCGATAATGACTGGAAGTTGCTTTCAAACTGCTGCTTGGCTGCCGGTAACTGCTTACTCAACGACTGCATAACTGCCTTTGCCTGTGCATCAGCCTGTGAAAAATCCAGCCAGGTGGTAAAGGCAATCCCCGCATGAGAGTGTTCACCTTTCGGACCATGCTGGTGAGTCGCATTTTTTTGAATATGAATAAAATCCTGATTAAAGCTCTTTGATGTATCAACCAGCTTTGAATATGGCAAGCTGACTTTGTCCAGCCATTTTGCATAATCCGCCCCATTCAGCAAAATCAAATCAAGCTGCTGGATCTTGATAATCTCATCCACCGATGGTTTCCAGAATGCCGGATCGATACCTTGCGGAATCGGATAATAAAGCTCGATGTGTTCACCGCCGATTCGTTCGGCAAAATAAGCAAGCGGATAATTGACAGCAAAGACTGAGATTCTGTCTTCAATTTCTGCCTGAACAATCAGGCCCTGCATAGACAACAAAATAAAACCAAATAGCTTTATCAGGTTCTTTTTAATACTCATACTTAGCTAATCATTACCTCGAACATAAATTGGCCGATGTTAATTTTAGTGAAATCATATCACTGGCGCAGCAACCCGGCCGACGCAGATTATATTCGAGTTTACCCATTTTCTATTCAGAAATTCTGATTGCGGCCTATTTTGTTCTTGCAGACCGGAAAACCACAATCACTTTTCCTCTATCAAATGAAAAACAATGAGTTACAGATAAAACTGGAGATAGATTTAAGACTTTTCAGCGCCTGCCGATTCAATGTATACACAAATTGAACAAGCTTGTTGTCCCTGTACCAAAATCCTGAGTTTATATGGCAGGGTGGCAGCCAAGGACAGCAGGCCATTTTATATTGCAGGAGATCGGGTAATGATCCAGGATAGATCCTTTAAACATGCTGTAAAAACAGACATGTTTATCCTCAGCAGCGCACTGCTTGCCTCTAATGCTTACGCTCAAACCATCACAATCAACGAATTATCATTTACTCCCACCATCGATGGCTCCGCAGCTGAGTGGCAATCCGTTGA
>CALZIO010000101.1 GCA_945787785.1 uncultured Chromatiaceae bacterium | reverse complement strand
GAAGCGCTGTAGTTGTTCTTCAGGCGTAATATGCAACCAGAACTTGAGCAGTACGATACCGCTGTCGACCAACTCTTCTTCAAAATCATTGATCTCCTGATAGGACCGCATCCATTCATGTGCTTGGGCAAACTCCTCCACCCGTTCTACCAACACCCGCCCATACCAAGACCGGTCATATATGGTCATATACCCCGCTCGCGGTACCTGCCGCCAAAAACGCCACAGGTAGTGATGCGCCAACTCCTCCTCAGTGGGTGCGGCCACCGAGATTGAACGAAATAATCTGGCATCGATGGGATCTGTCAGGCGTCTTAGTGCTCCGCCTTTACCGGCAGCATCCCAGCCTTCAAATACGATCACCGTTGAGCATTTTGCCTCATAGGCCTGCCAGGCGAGTTGCGCAAGCTTTGTCTGATACTTATCCAGACTCTCTTTATATTGTTCCTTCGATAAGGCCAGTGTAGTATCAAGCTTATCCAGAATAGTGACGGGCGAGTCGTCAATCGAAACCACTGGATTTTGCACAGCAGCGCGGCGATCTGACACCCGGTGTTCCTTTAGCCGTGTGTTTATGCTGTTCTTGATGGCCTCGACCACGCTCATATCACGAAACCATTTATCATCAGACTCAATCAGATGCCAGGGGGACTCATGTGTGTCTGTATTGCGTATTACGCGCTCTGCCGACACCAGAAAAGGGGCATAGTCAACACCACCATGTTCATCTTCCGATTTGACACGCATATGTTTGGCGGCTTCGCTGCGCTTTTTAATCCTGACCTGAAATGTTTTTTTGGATAGGTGAAACCACAATTTGATAATTAGCAGGCCATCATGATGCAAGGTGCTTTCCAGCTCTTTGATGCGATAACAACTTTCATCGAGCTGGGCATCTTCGATTTCGCCCATCGAGTGACGATAAATAGGCTCCCAATACCAACCACCAAACATAAAACTAATCGATCCACGGGATGGTAGGTGGCGCCAATAGCGCCAATATTGCGGTCTTTCCTTCTCCTCATCCGTCTCATCCCAAAAGGCATGGGTTTCAATACCGCGGCTATCAAACCATTTATTCAGGTTATCAACCACATCGCCTTTACCCGATCCCTCGACACCAGCGACCATAATCAGGGCAGCGATCTTTTGCTCAGCCAGTTGCTGCTGCAACATTAGCAGCTCGGCTCGAAAATTTGCTTCAGCCTTTTTAAATTCTTTTTTTGAGAGCTTTTGCCCTAACTCGATGGCCTCAAACATGGTTACCTCGTTTAATTAAACATGGCTTCGCTATTAATTCTTAAGGATATTCTGATTAATTCGTCATTCCGGGCGAAGCAAAGCGTAGACCCGGAATCCAGTAGCTCTAATTCAATACCTTAGTAGATTCCGGCCCTTGTGCCCTTAGGGTATTCGCTGGAATGACTACAATCGAATTAATCAGGGTGTCCATAAGTATCGGCCAATTTCTCAAAATCATCTACCCAAGTAAACAGTTTATCCGAGACGAAGAAAGGGACTAATTGAGAAATAAGCAACAACTGCAATTAAGACTAGATAAAGTAAAAATCGTAATGGATGTTCTTTAATTAAATCTATTACTCGTCTCTGCTTGCCCTGTCGTTTCAGTGCTTCATATTCAGCATGCGCCTGAGTTTGGCGCTGCTGTTGATACTCATCCAGGAGTTGTTTTGCCTGATCCAGCTGTGTTTCATCCTTCAGCCACAAGGCGGGCATGGACATACCCCAACTGCCTGCCGGGGTTTCATAGTAGTCAATATTGTTTTCATCCAAGATGGCGCATATTTCATCTGCCTCTTCTTCGGGCACACCGCGCAAAATAAATAGCTGGACCGCCATTAAAACCGCTCAGTAACAGACAGTAGATTCATACCGGACATCGATTATCGAGTCTTACTATTCGCCAACACATATTCACTCAAGCTGTGTAGAGTTTCACCCTGAATTTTCGGAAATGACGGCATTGCCATACTACCTTCATTCACTTGTTTGGAAATCGCTGCAATATTAGCCATACTACTATCAAGGTCGAAATAGTAGCCACTCTCTTTTGGCGTATGGCACTTCACACAGGCCGTCTTAAAGACATCCTCCCCCGTAGCCCCGGCATCAGGAGTAAAATCGTCGGTTTTAGAACAGCCACTCACAAGTAACAGAACAGCAGGCAATCCAAGAATTATCTTTTTCACGACGGTATCCCCAATTATTTAGGAAAAATCAGTTGCGCATGCTACTCAATTAGGTCAAAAATTCAACTGACAACCTGATAACAAGCATACAATTACCACTCATACTAACAAATAGATTGGCATATGTTTTATGAACCCATTAAAAATACAAGCTCAAGCCTATTCCCCTGGACGTGTTAAAGGCCCGATTCGACTTGGTGGCGAGGCCGCCACTCGTGATGGCATAGTGGTACTGGAACAACACGAACTGGTAAATTTCAATGGTGCCTGCACTGGCCTGGCAATCATAAATGGTGCACCTTTTTCACATATCATGATCCGAATTCAGGGGCATGGCATTCCGGCGATCATTATCACAACCGACCAGGCTAAACTACTAACAGACAGTGTTGAGATGGTATTGGACGGACAGAGGGGCATGCTGTTTGATCCTGAACTGCTTGAACGGTTTCCCCCTCTCACCATCGAGCCACCGCCGTTGTTCCAACCTATCAGCACAGCTGACGACGAACGGGTTATGCTGCGTGCCAGTGTGCATAACCGTATGGGTGTCATGCGTTCACTCAGCTGTGGCGTAAGTGCGATTGGCTTGTTACACATGGAATATTTAGGCAGTCAAAGCCGTGTTGTTCCCGATGCTGATTTTTTTGCCAATGAACTGGGCAATTGTTGCAACGAGGCCGAGCCGCTGCCGTTGATTGCACGCTTACCTGATTACAGCACCACAAAAATGCCTGACTGGTGCAAGCAAATGATGCTGTCGGCTAACATTCAGGATAGTCGTGGAATGCATCCATATGATAAGGAACCATTACAGACCCTCCTCAATGATATCCTCGAGGGTGTCAGTCGTTGCTCAGAGTATTACGACCTACGCATACTGCTGCCATTAATCAATTCGGTTGATGAATTTATTCACTGGCGCGATCACATCGGCACAAAATTATCCAACTTGACCTCCATAGGTGCCATGCTGGAAACCGTAAATGCTGCCGAGCAGATAAACAGCTTTTTTAAAGAAGCAGACTTCATAGCCTTTGGCATGAATGACATAGTTGCTGATTTGCTTAACTGCAAGCGTGATAGTGAAAAGATGAATGCCTATGAACCCGTCATTTATCAGCTTCTACACCGCGTGGCACAACAAGCCGGGAATAGAACTAAAGAGATTCAACTCAATGGCCAGCTGGCCAGAATGCCAGGTGTTATGCCTATTCTGCTCGGGCTAGGCTATCGTGTCTTCTCATTGAATCCGCTACTGGCTCCCTATCTTAGAGAAACAGTCATGCAAATCGATACCAAACAGGCTACCACCCTGGCAGAACAGGTCTGCAATGCGAGAGACAAGAGTGAAGTCAAAACCTTAATGGGGCTGTAATGGCCTTCAGGCTGACCATTTTATTACTACTTATTTGTAGTCCACTTAGCCTGCTAGCCCAGCCAAGCATTACCTTGACTGAAAAACAGGCCCAAGCCATCGGTCAGAAAATCTGGCATAACGAGGGCTCGGGTAAAGTTGAAAACCTCACCGTCTGGAACAAAGGTGAAGATTTTCCCTCATTCGGTATTGGACACTTCATCTGGTATCCCGCCGGAATCAATGGCCCGTTTACAGAAAGCTTTCCTCAACTGCTGGCTCATCTAAAACAATCGACCGTTCTACCTGACTGGCTGAATGAAACTCACGATGCTCCGTGGCATAGTCGTGACAGCTTTTATGCCAACATCAATAGTCGCGAAATGAAAAGTTTACGCCGATTGCTACAGGAGACAATTCCGCAACAGGTGGACTTCATTGTCCTGCGCATGGAAGCGGCACTACCGAAAATGCTTGCGGCCCTACCCACACAGGCACAACGTGATCATGTGCAAACACAGTTTTATCGAGTTGCCCAGCAGCCGCCGGGGGTTTATGCCCTAATAGACTATGTCAACTTCAAAGGCGAAGGCACATCGGTCAAGGAAAAATATAAGGGCGAGGGCTGGGGTTTGCTACAGGTACTGGAAAACATGCGTAACAATAAACCGGTGATGCAGGAATTTGTATATGCAGCCGACTTCGTCCTCAGTCGACGAGTACAAAATGCACCACGGGATGAAACACGCTGGTTACCCGGCTGGCACAAGCGACTGCAGACCTATCTAAATTAGTAGCTACTGGTGACACCCCAAAAGCGCTCATAAAGGCTATACTGGTAACAAATCAAGAAAACAGAGCAATGGAACTGCCGTGAATACACTGATTGAGTTTGGCCTCGCAATGTTCTTGGCGGGGTTGGTGGTCTTAATTCATTATGAGTCTCTGCGTCTCACATCAGAGTCACTGACCCAATTACACGTCCCCCCCAGACAGCGCATTCTGGTCGTGATTTGCGCTGCGTTTGTTGCCCACCTGATTGAAGTCACACTGTATGCAGCCAGTTATATGATATTAGATCAAGGGTTTGGTATCGGCTCTATTGGCGGACAACCAACATCCGTCTTTTACGATTATTTTTATTATTCCCTGGTCACTTACACTACGCTTGGTATTGGTGATTTGTATCCCATTGAAGGATTACGACTGCTGACTGGCATGGAATCGCTGATCGGCCTGATGATGATTACCTGGACGGCTTCATTCACTTACCTGACCATGGAGAAGTTCTGGAAGTTACATTAATCACTTTATGTCTTTACTCAGTAGCAATATCTATCAGAATATCGATAAAATCATCGTCAAGCTTATCGCGTTGCTTACGTGCCTCGTAAGCTTTTTTCTCAAAATGCCTGGCCATGCCTTCGTTGCCATCCTCGCGCCACCCTACAGCCTCTTCATCATAAAATCTCGCTTGTGCATCGAGCGCCTTTTCTTGTCTTTCGATCATCTTCGGATCAGAGCTACAAGCGGCAAATAAAGCAGCTACGAGGACCAGGAATGCTGGCCTGGCAATAGTTTTTATTATTTTGTTCATCTCAAATTGTCAACTGTTTTTAACATGCCTTGCTGATAAAATTTAACCTATGGAGCCTCTGAACAAGTCTATGATGCCTCTGGCTTCCAGGTATAATAACAGCCATGAATTCAGCCAATCCAGACATATCCCCCGCCCTCCATACGTTACGCACAGTTTTTGGCTATCAACATTTTCGTGGTGAACAGGCACAGATTATTGAACAACTGATTGCCGGCGACGATGCGCTGGTGCTGATGCCAACCGGCGCTGGAAAATCGCTCTGCTTTCAGATTCCGGCTATCGTCCGAGACGGTGTCGGTATTGTTGTCTCCCCACTAATCGCCTTAATGCAGGATCAGGTCGCCGCGTTACGCCAATATGGAGTAAAGGCGGCCTATCTCAACTCAAGCCTGACCGCGAGCGAAATGGCTGACGTGGAAAATCAGCTGCTTAATGGTGAGCTCGACTTGCTTTATGTGGCCCCGGAACGATTGATGAATGGCCGCACGCTTAATCTGCTGGCTCAGATAAAACTTGCGCTGTTTGCCATCGACGAGGCCCACTGCGTATCACAATGGGGCCACGACTTTCGCCCGGAATATATTCAACTCTCAGTGCTTCATGAACGCTTTCCAGAAATCCCACGCATTGCCCTCACCGCCACTGCCGATGACCCAACCCGGCGCGAAATCATTGAACGTCTCGCCTTGTCTGACGCCAACGTATTTAACAGCGGTTTTGACCGACCAAATATCCGCTATCGCATCAGCGAAAATCAGGGCAATGCACGCGAGCAATTGTTGCGTTTTATCCGCAATGAACACGAAGATGAGGCAGGCATTGTCTATTGCCTGTCACGCAAGCGCGTTGAGGATGTGGCTGCTTGGTTAAGCAGCAAGGGACTGGTGGCACTGCCTTATCACGCCGGGTTGCCAGCCAATCAACGCCAACAAAATCAGGAACGCTTTTTGCGTGATGATGGTGTCATCATTGTGGCGACGATCGCCTTCGGCATGGGCATAGATAAACCGGATGTACGTTTTGTTGCGCATCTGAATCTACCGAAAAGCATTGAGGCCTATTATCAAGAAACCGGCCGCGCCGGGCGTGACGGCCTGCCAGCTGATGCCTGGATGGCCTACGGCCTTCAGGATGTCATCACTCTGCGCCAAATGCAGGAAAGCTCCGAGGCTGATGAACAACACAAACGGGTAGAACGCCACAAGCTCGATGCCATGCTCGGTCTGTGTGAACTAACAACATGCCGACGCCAAGCCTTATTACACTATTTCGGTGATACCTTGGACGAACCGTGTGGCAATTGTGATAACTGTCTCACGCCACCCGAGACCTGGGACGCAACCGAGGCAGCACAAAAGGCCTTGTCTTGCGTCCATCGCACCGGCCAACGCTTTGGCGTAAATTATTTGATTGATGTGCTGCGCGGCAGTGATCATGAACGCATCAAACAGTTTGGTCATGATTCAATTAGCACCTATGGTATCGGCAAAGACAACAGTAGTAGCGAATGGCGCACTTTGTATCGCCAATTAATATCACGCGGATTGTTAAATGTTGATCTGGAAGGCTACGGTGGATTGCGTTTGACTGAGGCCAGCCGCCCGGTATTACGCGGTGAAGAAAAACTACTACTGCGTAAAATGATTAAACCAACCAAGGCTGAACGCAAACGTTCAAGCACTCAATTCAGCAAAGAAGCCGACACAAAACTGTGGAATGCCCTGCGTCAGTGCCGCAAAACCCTGGCCGAGGAACAGGGTGTGCCCGCCTATGTCATCTTTCATGACGCTACCTTAGCTGAGATGGTGGAACGCCAACCCCAATCCATCGAGCAATTGAGCCGAATTTCAGGCATTGGTGAACGTAAATTGGAATCTTATGGTGATGCCTTTCTCGATGTAATTCTTGTACACGGTCACACCTCAACGACATCTGACACCGTCGATGAAACGATACAACTCTTGTGTAAAGGCATGACGCCAATAGCCATTGCGCATCAGCGGGATTTAACGCTAACCACTATTTATAAA
>CALZIO010000100.1 GCA_945787785.1 uncultured Chromatiaceae bacterium | reverse complement strand
CAAAACAGTCAGTTATGCAGAATAAGGATAGTTTTACGCGGGAAGAATTGCTGAGTTGTGGCCGTGGTGAGTTGTTCGGCGCGGGAAATGCTCAGCTGCCATTACCTCCCATGCTCATGTTTGACCGTATCACAAGAATTTCAAATGAAGGTGGTACACATGGAAAAGGTGAGATAGTTGCCGAACTCGATATTAATCCAGATCTTTGGTTTTTCGATTGTCACTTTCAGGGTGACCCGGTCATGCCCGGTTGTCTTGGGCTTGATGCCATGTGGCAGCTAATCGGGTTTTTCCTTGGCTGGAACGGCGGTCCCGGCCGGGGGCGGGCATTGGGTGTTGGCGAGCTTGGTTTCCGTGGCCAGGTGACACCAAATAAAAAGTTGGTTACCTATCGTATTAATATGACGCGAGTGATTATGCGCAAGCTTTATATGGGTGTGGCTGATGCAGATATGGAAGTCGATGGTAAGGTTATTTACTCAGCCAAAGATTTGCGGGTAGGATTGTTTACCTCCACTGAAAATATGTAAAGGATGTGACTAGTGAGACGAGTGGTTGTCACAGGACTTGGAATTGTTTCCAGTATTGGTAATAACCAGGAAGAAGTTACCGAGTCACTTAGAGCGGGGCGCTCTGGTATTGACTTCAGCAATGAATATGCCGAACTGGGATTTCGTTCCCACGTTCATGGCTCGGTCAGTATAGATAAAGAGGCACTGATTGATCGCAAGATACTCCGGTTTATGGGGGATGCTGCGGCTTTCAATTATATCGCCATGCAGCAGGCGATAGATGATGCCGCGCTGACTGACGAACAGGTCTCAAACCCGCGTGCTGGCTTGATTGTCGGTTCTGGTGGGGCTTCACATGCCAATACCGTCGCTGCCGCAGATATTCTGCGTGAAAAAGGCATTCGCCGTGTCGGCCCTTACATGGTGCCGAGGACTATGGGCAGCACAACCTCGGCTAATCTGGCCACAGCCTTCAAGATTAAAGGCGTGAATTTCTCCCTAAGTTCTGCCTGTTCCACTAGCGCCCATTGTATCGGCAGTGCTATGGAGCAAATCCAGTTGGGTAAGCAGGATGTGGTTTTTGCTGGCGGTGGAGAAGAGCTTCATTGGGCCTCTTCTCTGATGTTTGACGCCATGGGTGCATTGTCCTCCAAATATAACGATACTCCAGATAAAGCCTCACGCGCGTATGATGCTGATCGTGACGGTTTTGTCATCTCGGGTGGTGGCGGCGTTTTGGTGATGGAAGAACTGGAGCATGCCAAGGCGCGGGGCGCCAAAATCTACGCAGAACTGGTCGGCTATGGCGCCACCTCGGACGGCTTTGATATGGTGCAGCCATCAGGCGAGGGTGCTGTGCGTTGTATGCAGCTGGCACTGGAAACAGTTGAAGGTAAAGTGGACTACATCAACGCCCACGGAACCAGCACGCCAGTTGGCGATATGAAAGAGCTGGAAGCAATCCGCGAAGTCTTCGGTAATGAAATGCCAGCTATCAGTTCGACCAAATCACTCACAGGTCATGCCCTTGGTGCAGCCGGTGTCAATGAGGCGATCTATTCGCTATTAATGATGCAGCATGATTTTCTCTGTGCCTCGGCCAATATTGAAACGCTCGACCCTGCGGCGGAAGGAATGCCGATCCTGCGTGAACGTAAGGACAATGCTGCTGCCAACGTCATGTTGTCCAACAGTTTTGGTTTTGGTGGTACCAACGCCTGCCTGGTGTTTCAACGCTATTCCGATTAAGCCTTCCAGATCATCTCCTGCCCAGAAGATTGTTTGGAGATCGTCATGAGCACTAATTTGCGTCTGTTTGCCACTGCCCCAAAAGGTATGGTGCAGTTGTTACAAACCGAGCTACAGCAGTTGGGTGGGCTGGAGCTGCGTGAACAACCCGCTGGCGTTGAGTTCAGTGGAGATCTACAGACCGCTTATCGTGTTTGCCTCTGGTCACGCTGTGCCAACCGTGTTCTGTTACCCTTAAATTCATTTCAGGCCGATTCGCCGGAAACCTTATATCAAGGTGTTCAATCCATCGACTGGCCTGAGCATTTTAATCATCATAATACCCTGGCAATCGATTTCGTTAGCCGTCACTCCAACATCCAGCATAGCCAGTTTGGTGCCCAGAAGGTCAAAGATGCCATTGTCGATCAGTTTCGTGAGTCGACGGGTGAGCGTCCTTCGGTTGATGTGCAGAACCCGGACATTCGTATCAATGTTTTTCTGCAGCGCGATCAGGCGACACTTTATCTCGATCTTTCCGGGGATAGCCTGCATCGCCGTGGCTATCGCCAAAGTGGCGGTGCTGCACCACTGAAAGAAAATCTTGCTGCTGCAATTTTGTTGCGTGCGGAGTGGCCACGCATTGCGGCAGAGGGTGGAGCCTTGATCGACCCTATGTGTGGCTCAGGCACCTTGCTGATTGAAGCGGCCATGATCGCAGCAGATATTGCTCCTGGATTGCTGCGCCAGCGCTTCGGTTTTTCGGCTTGGCGTCAGCATGATTCTGCTATGTGGCAAGCCTTGCAGAATGAGGCAATACAGCGCCAGGCTCAGGGTTTAGATCAGCTGCCGCCAATCTTCGGTTATGACACCCACCCCAAAGCCATTGAGTTTGCCCAGGCGAATGTTACCGCGGCCGGGCTTGATGATCATGTTCGCATCGCCAGACGTGATTTAGCACAGCTGCAGCGGCCGACGCACCAGGACAACGGCTTGGTGGTCGTGAATCCGCCTTATGGTGAGCGTTTGGGCGAGCGCGATTCACTCGGCCCGCTTTATCAACAACTGGGCGAGCGATTAAAAACAGAATTTCATAACTGGCAGGCGGTCGTTTTTACGGGTAATCCAGAGTTGGCCAAGCTGATGGGCATCCGCACTGTTAAACAACACAACATGTTCAATGGCGCATTACCGTGTAAGTTGTTACGGTTTGATATTCAGCCCGAATGGTTCATGACTGAACAGCGTGGTCCACGCCCCGCTAAGCCGGATGAGCTGGGTCCGGGCGCCGAGATGCTGGCCAACCGGCTGCGCAAAAATCTGAAAGAGTTGGGGCGCTGGGCCAAGCGCGAAAAGGTGAGTTGTTATCGCCTCTATGACGCTGACATGCCTGAATATGCTCTGGCCATAGATTTGTATCAGGGTGAGCAGCGTTGGGTGCACGTACAGGAATATGAAGCGCCCAAGTCGGTTGATCAAGGCAAGGCCAAACATCGCCTGCGCGAAGCCATGGCCGTGATACCCGACGTGTTGGCATTGCCACAGGAGAACGTCTATTTCAAAGTGCGCAAGCGCCAAAAGGGTTCGGCGCAATACACCAAGCAGGCATCGGAAAAACTTTTCTTCGAGATTGAAGAGCAAGGCTGTCACTTCTGGGTCAACTTTGCAGATTATCTCGATACCGGCTTGTTTCTCGATCACCGTATCACCCGCAAGCTGGTGGGCGAGCTGGCGGCCGGAAAGCGCTTTCTCAACCTGTTTGCCTACACGGGCAGTGCCACTGTGTATGCGGCCAAAGGTGGGGCGAAATCGACCCTGACATTGGATATGTCCAACACTTATCTCGACTGGGCCAAACGCAACATGGAGCTGAACGGTTTTAGCACTGACGAACATCAATATATCCAGGCGAACTGCCTGGAATGGCTCGAAAAAGGAGGGATCTATAAACGCGACAAGTTTGATTTGATCTTTCTCGATCCACCCACTTTTTCTACGTCAAAGCGGATGGCAGATACCTTTGATGTGCAGCGTGATCATAAACATCTGATAGAGCTGGCCATGGGCTTGCTGGATAACCAGGGTGATCTGATTTTTTCTAATAATTTCAGAAAGTTCAAGCTTGATCCCGAGTTGTCTAAGCGATTTTCCATTGAAGATATTACTGCCAAGACCCTGCCCCGGGATTTCGCTCGGAATCCAAAAATCCACAGTTGCTGGTTGATTCGACATCAAGAATAACAAGACTGCTAATTAACAGAATTTCCGCACAACCATACGCTCATCATCTGAGCCAATAAACTCGTCTATTTCTGCAATACATCACCTTAAAGCATTGTTAATTAAGGTCGATACCTTGTTCATGGAGCTAAATCCAGCGCCATGATCGGGCGGATAAATCGCAGGGACGATGAATGGATTCATGTGGAGTAATTAAATGAGAAACAGGATTCTCTGGTTGTTCATAAGCTGTTTATGGATGACGACAAGCACGTTTGCTCAAGACAATATTGCCAGTGACGCAGAAAAGATCAGCGATGTACGCGTACTGATCGACATGTCTGGCAGCATGAAAAAGAATGACCCCGATAATCTCCGTGTTCCCGCCTTACGTTTGATTACCCAACTAATTCCTGAAGGCCAACAGGCCGGTGTTTGGTCCTTTGGTCAATACGTCAACATGCTGGTCAAGCATGGAAAAGTTGATGCAGCATGGAAAGATAAGGCCTACGAGGTTGCCAAGCAAATAAATTCAAAAGGACTGTATACCAACATAGAAGATGTGTTGGAAAAGGCGACCTGGGACTGGAAGAAGCCCGACGACAAAACCAACCGCAACCTAATTTTGCTCACCGACGGTGTGGTAGACATCTCAAAAGACCCGAAAGCCAACGCCGAGTCACGCCGCCGAATTATCAACGAAACACTGCCGCGCCTAAAGGAGGCCGGTGTTACTGTTCATACCGTCGCACTTTCAGATGATGCCGATAAGCCATTTCTAAGACAGATGTCTTCAGTCACAGAAGGCTGGAATGAGATTGCCAAAGACGCCTCCAAGTTAGAGCGAATCTTTCTCAAGCTGTTTGAAAAATCAGTGCCAGTTGAAACACTGCCCATGACGGATAATCGTGTGTTGGTGGATGATAGTATTCGCGAACTGACGATGCTTATTTTCAGGAAAGAAGGGGCAAACACTGCGACCCTGAAGTCACCCAGCGGTGAAGAATTCACTTACCGCAGCAAGCAAGAGAAAATGCGCTGGCGTCATGAAGAACGCTATGACCTGATCACCATTGATGAACCAATGGCTGGTGAATGGTATGTCGATGCAGAGCTCGACCCGGACAATCGTGTCATGGTGGTGACAGATCTCAAGGTCAGAGCCAGCAGATTACCCAACGTAATGATGACTGAAGATGTGATGTCATATTACGTCGAGTTGGCACAAGACGGTGAAGTGATTCGCAAACCAGAGTTTCTCGACTTTGTTCATATCTCACTTGAAAGATCAGGCAAAGGTGAACATCAAAAGAGTATCCCCGTTAAGGATGACGGAGACTCCCCGGACAAGCGTGCTAGAGATGGCCGCTTTAGCACAAAAGTTGGTGGGCAGTTGACTCCCGGGGAATATGAATACGAAATGCAGGTCGATGGCATGACCTTTAAACGGTCGAAGCGTGACACGGTACGTGTGGTGGATAAACCCATCGCTGTTACCGTCAAGGAGGAAAAACCAGGTGATCCGGCAGAGTATTCACTCACTCTAACACCGTTTGCAGAATTGATTAAAGCTGAGTCAGTTCTGCTGGATGCGACAGTCACGAAACAAGGTGGTGTGACTACCGCGGTTAATATTCCACGTAGCGGGCCGAGTGAATGGCGTTTAACTATGAAAGTAAATGCGACGGATATCTACGATGTGAAGATATCTATGCAGGCCGAACGACATGATGGACGCCAGGGGGAATATGACCTGGGGAATTTTCAATTAGGCAGTGGTTCGGTTGATGTGGTTTTTGATAAGTCGGATGAACCACCGGCGGATATCGAAAAAGTTATTGAGCCTCCCAAGATCGTTGTAGAACCGGATGTAAAACCAGAGCCTGAAGCAGCGCATGAAGATGAAGTGGAGGTGAAACCTGAGGAGGAATCTAAGCCGGAACCTGAGCCGGAATCTGAGGAAGACTCTCACGAAGATGAAGAGAGCGATGAAGCCGCAGAGGATGATCATGAAGCTGATGAAGAGTCGCCGAACTGGATTATGGTGGCTGTAAAGATTCTTGGGTTAAATGGTGTGCTGTTTGGTATCGGCTTCTTTGTTTATCGCAAGTGGTTCCGCACTCCAAAAGATAAAAACGACGAAGATGAGTCCGCGGAAGACGAGGCTGAGGACGATGATTAAGATTGATCCGACAGTCCTGTTTATTCTTGGAGAAGTCATACTTGGTCTCGTAATCGTCATCGCCGCTGTTTCAGTGTTTTTTATAAAATCGAAAAAAAGAGACCAGGCGGTGGTCGCTGAACTTAAACAACATCTGAAAAAAAATGATGAAGAACGAAAACAGAAGGTCACCGAGGCACTTTCATTAGATGAGGAAGATGAAGAGCAGGCGGAATTTACGGATAGTTTAGCTGCAGACCTGGTCGAGAAAGAAAATGGTTTCTACAATCGCCTGGTTGAAATGTACATGCAGCGCAATTCGACTGCCATGAATAGTTTGGAATCACTGCTGCATGAATATTCATCCTCATATCTGGATGTGGTTAAGCTGGTGCGAGAAAAAGCAGATTTAGATCAAGCTACGTTGTCTGAAGAAGTTAAAGAACAGCTTGGCAGGTTGGAACAAGATGGTCAAAAACTCGCATCGGAAATTAATACGCTCAAGGGTGAAAATGAACACTTATCGAAGGAGCTTGAGCAAGCCTATGCCGAAATTGATCAGGCAATGCGTGAATATAGCAAAGCCTTTCGTCCAGGCGGGGCAGCAGTACCGCAAAGACCGGCGCCAGATTTAGTCAACAAGAAGACCACTGAAGAGCCAGTGGTGCAGGTTGATGAGTCTATGCTTGACGGCTTTGGCGAGGAAATCACTGAAGAGCCTGAGCCCGAGCCCAAGTTGGCAGAACAGCAATTGGATGATGAAGTAGAGGTATTAGTTGACCCATCCATACTAGATGGATTTACAGAGGACTCTAGTCAAGATGACGAACTTCTGTCAGATCAACCGTTGGATACTGAAGTTGATGGCGCGGAAACAGAAGTGCAAGTTGATGAGTCAATGCTTGATTTCTTAAGTGAAAAATCAGAATCCAAGCCTAAACCACAACCTTTACCTGAACCTGAACCTGAACCAGAGCCTGAACCAGAGCCTGAACCAGAGCCTGAACCAGAGCCTGAACCAGAGCCTGAACCAGAGCCTGAACCAGAGCCTGAACCAGAGCCTGAACCAGAGCCTGAACCAGAGCCTGAACCAGAGC
>CALZIO010000099.1 GCA_945787785.1 uncultured Chromatiaceae bacterium | reverse complement strand
CGCCGATGACGTTGAAATGAGAATCAGAAAGACGTTTCCCACCGCTGATGTGGTAATACACCAGGATCCGGTCGGCAGTGTTTCCTCCCATGTGGAGCAAGTATTCAGACGTTCGCATTAAATCACAGCTATTTATAACAGCGATGCGCGAATACGCGCTTCAATGTTTTACCCACCGACATCAACCCGGTTGCCCATCCACCCGCGCTCGAATCAGAATGGGGATATAGACGGCCAGAAATATCACAAAGGCCGCTGTCCACAGTAATGCAGAGAGTAAGACTAGCTGTGCCGTCAGATCAGCAGCAATCAACGGCCCAAAGACACGTGCGACCATTGCAAGATTGATCAGTACAAAGGCCCAGGTCATGAACTTTGCCGCTTCGAGTGTTCTACCTGTATGCCCAAGCGAGACGCGCGCCATCATACCCAGACACAACACGGCAATTGCACCCGCCTGAGCATGGACAGCAAGCACAGAATCCATCCCGCTAGCTGTTGAAATTGCCGTCATGGCGAATCCCACAATCAACCATAAATAACCCAGGTGCAGCACCCACAATAAAGGCACGGACCACACCAGTTTTGAATGCCAGCCCCATAATCTAATCAGATGGATTAGAGTTGCCGCAGCGGCCACAGATGCAATTAACCATGGCATCGGTAGCAACAACTGCACAATCATCAGCGCCACCATGACAGCAATGGCTAAACGTTCCAACCATGGCCATTTCTGCGGCTTCGCACCCGGTGCGCCGCGTTCGGTAAAAAAAGGCAATACCCGCCCTGCCATGATCACGATAATCAATAACACACAGTTCATTGCCAGAGTAATGCCAGACTCTGCACTGTTGTTTGTCAATCCCAGTATTTGCAAGTGCACCATAAGGTTGGCAGCGAACATGACTGTTAACACAGCAACAAATACCAACTGCGGTTGTTTATTCGCTTTTACAATGGGCACAATCAGGGCTAGCGCTAATAAAGGAATAAACGCCAGGTCCAGCATTGCGATCAACCACGATGGAATAAGCTGTGGCATCAATGCGCTTATCCGCGCTAACAACCATAACAGCACCAGCAGTGCCAACCAGGTTCCTTTTAAGGTCTGGACACTGGTCCAGTTGCGTACGGCCGTTAATAAAAAACCACCGATCACCGCAGCGGTAAAACCAAACACCATTTCATGGTTATGCCAGCCTGACAAGCCATAATAGCTGTTAATTGATTCCCCACTTGCCAACATGATCACCCAGGCTGAAATAAGCACAACAGCTGCCAGGCCTGCCATTAAAAAGAAGGGGCGAAATCCCAGTTCAAACAACGAAAACCGATCTGGCGGCACAGGTTTCTGCGAGGATTCGATATTGATCTGCGCCATGGATAAAATTCACTCTAGAATGGACTTCGTGCACAACTATAAACCATATTGAGCTCAGTGACTGAGAGATCAATCAGAAGCTCTGTTTCAATTCGTTGGTAAAAGCCTTGATCGCCGGACCTATATGATCCTGCGCTGCAGTGATGAGATAAATTGGAACTTTTCGTTCAGCATTCACAACAAGTTTAAGACGTTTAAGACGGCCTTGATCCAATGCATCATTAACTAACGGCAATGGTGCGAACGCAAAACCGAGTCCCGCTTCCAGGGCTTTTAAACTGGTTGAAAAATGACTCACGGTAAAACGTTGCTCTGCCTGCAACCAGCCTTGATCCTGACTCCGTTTTACACCCGAATCGCGCACCACAATTTGGCGTGACTGGCGCAAGTCCTGCTCAGTGAGTTCATTTTCTGCCTTAGCCAAGGGGTGTTCAGGGTGAGCAACAGCCACCATACACACTTCACCAATGGGATCCCCCAGAAAGCCTGGTGGCACGCGGGCCGATAACACCAAATCAGCACGGCGCTCCAGTAAGGCTTCATCCGTACCCGACAGTGTTGTTTCCAACAACACAACGCGTGTTTGCGGCACAACTTCGCCAAAACGACGCATGGCATCCAACACGGCCTCGATAGGTACGATGGCATCCACTGCTAACACAATTTGCGTTTCCCAACCCTCGGCCAGACATTGAGCGGTTTGTTCCACATCGGTGGCCAAATTGAGTAGCTGTTTCGCGCGCCGGTACATCACCTCGCCTGCTTCAGTTAACACAGCTTTGCGCCCCTGCGGTGTTAACACCGGCGTGGGCAACTGCTCATTTAACCTGGCGATGGCGTAACTCACCGCCGATTGGCTCTTATTCAATGATTCAGCCGCCTTGGCGAAGGAACCCTGCTCTACGACAGCAATAAACGCACTCCAGTGCTCAATAGGTACGCGAGGATAATTCATTGATTAAGTTTTCTGATCAATCTCATTTGATATTAGCTCTATTTAATCATAATTACGGCGCTATCATGTATAAAAATTGAAAAACAAAGGAGCAATAACCATGAAAAATATACTTAGAATTGATTCCAGCCTGTTCCAGGAAAACGGTGTATCAAGCCAGCTGGCGGATGAACTGATCTCTGAACTGGGTAAACGCGCATCAGACTTTAATGTTGTTACACGTAGCCTTAGTCATGATCGAGTACCCCATATCGATGCTGACTGGATTAACGCACATTCCACTGCCGAGGATCAGCGCGATGAAGGCCAGCGCAATAAAGTCGCTTATTCCAGAGAGCTGATAAATGAGGTTCAAAATGCAGATGCCTTGGTGATTGGTGCACCCATGTACAACTTCAGTGTGCCTTCAGTACTTAAGGCGTGGTTTGACCATATTACCCAGGCAGGCGTGACGTTTACCTACACATCAGAAGGCCCTCATGGTTTACTCACTGGAAAAACAGCGTACGTCATCACTACACGTGGAGGACAGCACAAGGACAAGCCTACGGATACGCAAATTCCATTTATAAAAACCATTCTGAATTTTATAGGCATCAACGATGTGCATGTGATTTACGCGGAAGGATTAAACATGGGTGATGGTGCACGTGATCAAGGCCTGGCCGATGCACGCCAAAGCATTAACCAATTGCTTGCCGTCTGATGCACTTATTTAAATAGGAGATAAGATCATGAAAATCAGAGAAGTCACCAATACAAACACAGGCCGCCCTACCTCGGATGGTGCAGGTGTCAAACTGACGCGTGTCTTTGGCGGCCACCAACCTCAGCAATATGATCCATTTCTATTGCTGGATGCATTTGGCTCGGACGAAGCCGCGGATTATATCGCCGGTTTTCCACCCCACCCCCATCGTGGCTTTGAAACGGTTACTTACATGCTGGAAGGCCGCATGCTGCATGAAGACCACCTGGGCAATAAAGGCCTGCTGAATAACGGCGATGTGCAATGGATGACCGCCGCACGGGGCATCATTCACTCTGAAATGCCTCAGCAAATCAGTGGCCGCATGAGTGGATTTCAGCTGTGGGTTAATCTTCCTGCCGCAGAAAAGATGAAAGACCCTCATTACCGTGACATTGCCGCGGAAAACATTCCGGTCGAAACGATTGATGGCACCACGTACAAAGTCATCGCCGGTAAAACACATATAGGCGACAAAGAGATTACCGGTGCGGTGATCGGTTTATCTACCAATCCTTTGTATCTGGATGTACATGTCGCGCCGCAACAGCAGGTGGATATCGCGGTGCCCGATGGCCACACGGCATTGATTTATGTTTATCAAGACAACGCCGAAGTGGGTGATGACAAAACAACCCTGAACACCGGACAGCTTGCCGTATTGTCAAAGGAGGGTAGCGTTCGCGTTCGGGGCAATAATGCAACTCGCTTGTTGTTGCTGGCAGGGAAACCGATAAACGAACCCATTGCACAGTATGGTCCATTTGTTATGAACACATCTCAGGAGATCGAACAAGCGATACAGGATTATCGTGATGGGAATTTAACAGAAGCCGTGGCGTGATGTTTTTAATTGAGAATGGGCTGCATGTTGTTTGGTGTGGCCCAACTCCTGTGGTGAATAACCCCCCTTTTTAGCCACTCTTCCTGGCAATACTATCGTCTGCCAGCATTAACTGTTCGAATTCCTCGGGCGGCACCGGTTTAGAATAGAGATAGCCTTGTGCATAGTCACAACCAGAGTCGGCCAATAGTTTTTGCTGCCCTGGCGTTTCAACTCCTTCTGCGATAACTTTTAGCCCAAGCCTATGGGCCATTACAATAATTGCCTCAGACAAAGCTATGTTATTTTCATCTGTTTCAAGATCGCGCGTGAATGATTGATCTATCTTGAGATAATCAATATGGAACTTATTCAAATACGAAAGTGAAGAATAGCCGGTGCCAAAGTCGTCAATTGCAACCTGAACACCCGCATCACGGAGCCTAATCAGTTTATCCATAATGTCGGGCTCTGCATTCAACAGTAGTCCTTCGGTAATCTCAACGACAATATTATTTCCGGATAGCCCTTGTTCATGCAAATGAGTAAACCATTCATCTGCAAAAATAAGACTCTCGACTTTAAATTGAACCGGTGACATATTCACACTGACTTGAAAATCAGCATCAAACTGAGCACGCCATGAACTTCCCCAGCGAGCAGCTTCTTTAAATACCCAATCTCCGATTTCATTGATAAGACCTGTTTCTTCAGTCAGTGGGATAAAGTCTATAGGACTTACCATACCCCGTATCGGATGCTGCCACCTAATCAGGGCTTCAGCTTTAATAATTTTGCCCGTCCCTAATTCCACGATCGGCTGGAAGTAGAGCTTAAATTGATCTGCAGCCAAGGCGCCACGCAAGTCGTTAGATAATCGTAATCTGGCCTGAGCTGCATCCTGCAACTCCTGAGTAAAATAGCTGAAGCGATTCCTGCCTTTATTTTTGGCTACATACATTGCCTGATCAGCATTTTTCATCAATGCATCAATATTTCTGGTGTCATCAGGATACAAGGTAATGCCGATACTGGCAGATACATAGATAACCTCGTCACCCAGATGAAAGGGCTCTACCAGTTTGCTAATAATTTTCTGAGCTATTTCTTCAGCATGACTGTGTTCAGAAAGCTCAGACAAGATCACTGCAAATTCATCGCCGCCCAAGCGGGCCACGGTATCAGAATCACGAACGCAGCCACTAATCCGTTGCGCAGTTTCATTTAACAACTTATCGCCCACATCATGTCCAAGCGTGTCATTTACTTCTTTAAATTGATCAAGGTCAATCAGAAGCAGCGCCAACGGATGATTGGTACGATCAGATTTCTTCGTTTCCTGTTCCAGGCGGTCACGGAACATATCTCGATTTGGCAACCCGGTAAGCGAATCGAAATTGGCCTGCTTCCAGATCAGCTCTTCGGATAACTTTCTCTCGGTGATATCAGAAAACAAAGCCACATATCGATGTACTGCGCCATCTTCATCACGGATAGTATTAACAGCTAATGATTTGGCATAAATTTCACCATTTTTTCGCCTATCCCAGATCTCGCCGTGCCATTTACCTGTGGCTTTAATTTCTTCCCACATGGACTTAAAGAAATCCAGATCATGGCGCCCCGAACTCATGAAACCCGGATCTTTCCCAATCACATCATCCAGGGTATATCCGGTAATTTGTGTGAAAGCAGGATTGATGGCAACAATCCTGTTTTTTGCATCAGTTACGGTCATTGCCTCACTACTATTCTTATAAACCATAGAGGCAAGCCGCAACTCTTCTTCAGCTTGTTCACGCTCATATTCGATGGCGACCTTCTCTGAAATATCTTCGACAACTGAAAGAATTAACCTTTTACCATCAGGGTCTGTAATTAATGTGCCATTGAGTCGAACTGCAATGTGAACCCCATCTTTTCGGATATAGTATTTTTCATATGGACCATATCGCCCTAAGGTATTGAGCGATTTGAGCTGTTTCGCCTCTTCATCAGCAAAACTTTCTGGAGTCAGGTCCCAGTAGCTGAGCTGATTCAATTCATTCAGAGAATATCCTGTGATGCTTGCAAAGGCTTCATTAACAGAGAGAAAGTGACCGTCATCGAGACGATTCAAGGCATGGCCAACTGGCGATTCGTAAAACAGAACCCGGTATCGCTCATTATTTTTACTTGAGGCTTTTAGATCCTCTTCAATGGATTGCCTTAAACTGATTTCCTGGCTCAAACGGCGATTCCAAAAAGCGAAAATTGCTAACAGTAAAACAGCCGCAACACCTACCTGAAAAACCAGAGTGTAGTCAGTCCTTTCAACAAACTTATCTTTTATCCAGCCATCAAGGATGACTTGTTGTTGCTCAGGCGTGATTTTCTCAATTGCCTTGTTCAGAAGGGAGAGCAACTCCGGCAGATCTTTTTGTACGCCTAAAGCCAGCTTGGTATCGAATTCAGTTTTACCGGTAATTTTTACATTATTCAACCCCAGCTCGGCAATGGTATAACTGCACAGCGCCAGCGTGCATAACAAGGCATCAATTTCACCTGTCGATACCGCTATCAAGCCATCCTGGATATCATCTACCGTAGTAAAATTAATGTTCGGATATTTCCTACGGATTTTTGAAACATAACCATAGTCTTTTATGACCCCGATGTTACGGTCATTAATGCTGGTGATGCTTTCAACAAAATTTTCCCTGCTCGTCATGGCGATGACGATGGGATTGGATATATAAGGCATCGTAAAATTCAGGTGGGATTTCAGGTCAGAATCATCTGTTTCGGAAAGAATATCCACCAAGCCTTTTTTTGCTTTTTCAGTCGATTCGGTCCAGGTCTCGCTAGGACTCATCTGAAACTCAATTCCAGTAATGTTCGCAATCAAATCCAGGTGTTCTGAGACAATGCCAATATATTCACCCTTCTCATTGAAGGCTTCATAAGGCAACCAATTTGGATCACCTGTAAAAATCACGCTTGGATTGGCTTCAAGCCAGAGACGTTCACTGTCAGTCAGCGCCAATTCTGCTGTGGAGTCAGATGCATGTACCGGCATAACCAAGGATAGCAATGCCACAAACATGAACACATGAAGTGACTTGTATGAATCGACAAGAAATCTGCTAGTTGGCGTTTTCAAACGGAATGATAGTTGAATAATTAATTTCAGTTAATTTGAAGTATGCAAGACGACCTTATTTAGCATTATCTATTATAGGCTATTACGCTATGTTACTAAGAGCCAGTCTCAATAATCCACCATTCTCGTACTTTTTATAGCGACGATTAGTAAATAGAGCTTTAGCTTCAAGA
>CALZIO010000098.1:2427-7372 GCA_945787785.1 uncultured Chromatiaceae bacterium | reverse complement strand
AATGCAGAGGGGCTAGCCGTGCAACGATTGGCCCCATCAAAGAACTGTGTTGAGATTTATGAAATTTACGCAAAAAACCTGTCAAGTATTATTTTCGATTTATTATGCTGAACAGTTACAATAAAACGAGCCAATCATGGCTCGTTGCTTTTTTTCGTACAAACCACGCCTGAATCAATCATCCCATCGGCCATAGCCGGGAATATTAATCTCATGTTCTCGATATGAGCCATCTGCGGCGTTGCGGTGGCATGCAGTACACTTGCTTAGGCTACCAACCTGCTCTCTTTGTATGATGTGAAGTGGAATTTCTCTATGCTCTTTAACGAAATAGGGCAATTCTGAAATTCGCAATGGAGTCTCACCTGCAGGGATGGAGCGTATAAATTTAGCTATATCCCCCCGTCCGCTACCACTACCCGAATGTTGAGCCAGATAATCAGTCAATGCCTTGCGGTCTTCGTCGGGCAGTTCAGCGTTTTCACCGAAGTGATCATCCAGCCCATCCATTAATTTACGCCATGATTTTTCCGGTAGAAATGCAGGTTGATAGGCAAAGTGACACGAACCACACTCATCCGCATATAGTTTATTGCTAACCGCTGCGACACTATCGCCACTGGCCAGACTAGTTTGGCTCACGGCGATTAGCACGACTGCCGTCACACAAGATAAAATATTTTTTACACTCACAAATTACCTCCATTGGGATATTGATAGCTGCTATTGGGTTCGCAAATATTCGAGAAATATTCCTTCCTCCCGTGCGGCACGTGCAGGCCCCAGAATTCACCAGAGTCCAGTTGCAATCATGTTTGACCCTGTTGGCTTTGAACGTCAAGCGGATTTATTTCCTGATTATCAATATAGACGAGGCAACTTAATTCATGCTTAAAATTTTCGAGACAAGCTGATGACATCCAGCAGGATAAATCGGCAGATAGAAGAAGCCGTCTGCCGATGAACAAACGAGTTGTCAGTTAGAAAACTATTTGTTAACAGATCGGATAAACCAGTTACCAAGTCCAGTTGCCGTGACCAGGAATGGCAACGGTGTCGTCATCATAAATACCCTGATCTGCCTTGTGATGACATTTGTCACATTGGCTGAGTGATTTTACTTTCGGATTGTCTTTAACTAAATTGGCAGGGATTTCATCATGTTTATCCTTCATATAAGGCGTGTCAATAATACGTAGCGGGGCCTTGTCTTCACGAAGCGAAGCCGTGATCTTCTTCGATCGTTTGTAATGTGACTTGTCGGCGGATGCATTGACCAGAAGCTCCTCAATATGCAGGCGCACCTCTTCGTCCAGTTCAGCGTTGTCGCCAAAATGGTCTTCCAGTGCAGCGGCATCCATCAACTTTCGCCATGATGCCTCGGGCAACAAACCGGGTTGATAGGCGAAGTGGCATGAACCGCATTCTTCGAGATAGGTTTCATCCGTAACGGGGATCACTTCGTTCAATCGTTTACATGAGAGATTCATACTCAAATAATTATAAGCCTCTCAGATATTCGAGAAAATCACCCTTTTCTTGTGCAGTGCACTCTCGCCCCAGCGTCCACTTGCAGTTACGTTTGAACCATTTATTTATAAACTTGATATCGGTAAGGCGCTCATTGTTGACTGAAGGTGCCAGAGGCTCAATTACTTTTCCGGTTTTCGCGTGTTTGCCCGGTTTGCTTAGGTCTTCAGTGTGACAGCTCTGGCAGTTGCGTTGTTTGCCACTTTCAGCATCCAAGTGTTTCTCTATCCACATCTCTTTACCTTTGGCAGCACTGAATGGCCCTGCACCAGCAGCGATGTATTCCTGCTGCAGTGTATCCACAGCTCCGGCGTGCACTTGCGCTGCCATCATGAACAGTACAACTGCGATCACTCTAGCGAACCCAGATTTCATAGTTTCTCCTTGACTCAACATTCCGGTTATTTCTCATCGCCACCAAGCACCGATTTCAGCCATTCAATCGCATCAAACTCCGGCGCTTCGCCAGGGATGCGCATATCGGCATCTTCAAATGTGCCCTGTTTGGCATCAAGATGGCAGGCGCCGCAATTAGCCTTGCTTTTGATCTCGTTACGTTTCCAGATTTCATCATCGATCTCTTCATGTTTTCTTTTCCAATAGCTAACCTCGCTAATGCGTAACGGAGTTTCATTGGCTGGGATATTACTGTTCATGCGCCAGGCTGCTTCAGTTTGTTCCAGATCGGCGGAGTTTGCCTTGGCATAGATCAGCAGTTCGTCGATGGTGTCATCTTCCAGAAACAGGTCATCATCAAAATGGTCTTCCTGTTGCTCCAGCATAAGCTCCCAGGAACGGGCTGGTAATAGGGTTGGGTGGAAGGCCAGGTGGCATTCACCGCAGGCTTCATTCCAGGTGTCACTCATCGGCAGCTCTTTGCCTTTGAATGGCAGATAGGGATTCTCTTGAGTCTCGGTCAGATAGCCGCCAAACGCGGCAATCACATATGCCACGACGACAGTAAACAGGGTTGCAGCAATCAGTCGATGGGGACGAACACTGGTGGATTCGGTATCAGCCTGTTTGGTGCCACGAAACATGGCACCGATAAGGTTTTCGCGATGAAACAGACTTTCGGTAATAACGCCAACAAAGTGGATGACTACCAATAGTAATAGTGTGTAGGCCGCGAACTCGTGGGCTTCACGAAAGGGAGTGCTTTGGCGAAACGTGATGATGCCAGCCAGCGGACCATGCTGCTCTTCCCCGCCTAGTACAAACAGACCTGAAACGGTAAGCACCAGTCCAAATCCGATTAGGGAAAAAATGGCCCAGGCGCCGGCGGGATTGTGGCCAATATAATGGCGCATATCTTCACCGAACAGACCTTTGATATAGCCAAAAACATCTGACCAGCCATAGGCAAACTCTTTGAAGCGCGCATAGTGTGTACCGAACACTCCCCACACCACCCGGAACAGCAGCAGCCCAAAAAAGGTATAACCGGCAAAGGTATGGACATCCAGATACCGGTTGTCTTCATAGCTCAGCCAGGCCATTACAAAACAAACCACCAGCAGCCAGTGGAACATCCGTGTTGGGATATCCCAGACCAGCACTGTCTGCCCTGCTTTTTGCTGCGACATCTAGTTACTTTCCTGTCTAATGATAGATTCTGTTGGTTCGATTCATGCTTGCGACTTTAGCTTATAAACCTTAAGCAAACATTAAATGTCTAGGGAACCTATGATTGATAACAGCAACCTCATATTCACTTTTTCTTAACACATTGATGCGTGCACTACACATATAACTCCCGCTGTGAATACATTCCAGCATAGGCATACATCAAACCAGGTGGAACCTTTTAGAGATCCCCAGCGTTATAACTAATTAGAGAATAATCTGAGCGGGCTGGCTCAACCCACACATTAAGCACTCTGTCGTTCAATCGAGATTGCAACAATCCAGCCCGATGCTTGCATCGCAGCTGTTGTTAGCCACCCGGACCACCTATTAAAAAGGGGATAGACATGAACAAGGAACGTTCAATTCCGTTCAGACAAATATCACTGATTATTATTTTTTCAGCGCTGATGGGATCCGGAACATCCGTAACAGCGATGCAAGGCTATCAAACCCTGTTATCTACGGGTATGGCGACGGAACATAAATCGGACATTGAAAATATTACCCGTGCTCAGATCAGAAAACTGAAAAGCTATCGGGTTGGCATCACTACTGAGCACTTCTTTTTAATGGATGGCTGGAATGCCCGCGATCCCTGGCTGGGAAAACTGGGAATCGTACAGTTCACCAACCACAATAACAAATATCGCATGGGTATATTCACAACCAAAAATCAAAAAATGGGGGACATGGCTCAGCAATTGTACGAAATGGCAAAAAAAAGTGATGGTGATTCATTGCTCAGGGTCATCGGCAAGAGTGGAGATAGTAAAACATCTAAACATACACTGTGCATGCTCACCTTTAAAGACGGCATGCTTGTGAAAAACAGCTGTCGGTGACTTGAAAATCAATTAGCCGCATGATTAGCGAGGTAGCCAGAATGAAGTAAAATAATCCTTGATAAGCTGAAACGTTACTATAATTAGGTTGGAGATGCCTCATGATGCCGATAATCCGCCATGAAACTTAGGCAATATTATATCGTTTTACTAACAGTATTCTTGACGGTTCTGTTGTTAAGCGTGATTTGGGAGTTTTGGGCGGAAGATTTGATAATCAGCACAATGTTTCCTGACAAATACCAACACGAGTCTGTTTATGAACGGCTTGAGTATGTTGTTACAGTATCTGTATTTGTACTTCTGTCCCTTATTATTCCAGGAAGGCTAATCCATTCAAGCATTATTAAACAACAACAGCTGCACAATATAATTACGCGCCATGCTGAAGAAGACTATTTAACTGGCCTAGCCAATAGAAGGAAAATATCAGAGCTACTGCAAGATGAAATAAATAGAGCCCGGAGATACCAAAAAACATTTTCTATTATTTTGATTGATATTGACTACTTCAAGCATACGAACGATACATTTGGTCATCGTTCTGGAGATAACTTGCTAATCGATATTACCGGGATTATTGGAAAGACGACTCGACTGCCAGACATGGTGGGGCGTTGGGGAGGAGAAGAATTTGTTGTGATATGCCCGGAGACTGACTTAACAGGCGCTTCATGTCTTGCGGAAAAAATACGTGAGAAAATTGAAAACAATATGTTTGGCGAAATCGGACACAAGACAGCCAGTTTTGGTGTCACTTGTTATAACAATAATGAAAACATCGAAAACATTATTCAAAGGGCAGATATGGCCTTGTACTCAGCAAAAAGAGCTGGGCGAAATAAAGTTGAAATAGCCAAGCCCACTTAAGGAGCCTCTGATTCATTCATGAACGGTCGCTGTGCGACCTAAACTCCCAGCTGATGTAAGTGGTAGCCAGGTCT
>CALZIO010000098.1:0-2327 GCA_945787785.1 uncultured Chromatiaceae bacterium | reverse complement strand
GCCAGGTCTACTTCTGACACCGGCAGCCCCATATAGACCATTCCATCTATCTGGCCGTTATGATCATGCAGACTGGAGGCCGACGCTATTACCGGAATCTCTCGCCCGTCTTTTGCAACATACTTGCTTTTTTTATGATAGAAGCGGCCACCTTGCTTGAGGCTTGGAATCCATGCCTTGACAATGTCATCCTTGTTTTCGTTGGCGAAAATTTCCACCACGGAATGGCGTAACAACTCGTTTTCTGATTTACCCAGCAACTCTAGCATTGCGTGGTTGACAGTCTTCATATTTCCATCCATATCCGTCACCACCATGGGCTCGGTCATTGACTCAAGTATTTCGTCCATATATTCCCTGGAAGCATTCACTCTTGTAGTAATGGAATGAAGCTTTGATGCCATATCATTGAACGCCAAAACAACATCTCCAAACTCGTCATTCGACAGACGTGGCACATGCTTATTCCAGCGACCAGACGCCACGGCAAGGCTGGAGTTTTTAAGCGTTGTCAGCGCCCTGACAAACTCCTTTGAATGATGCATTGTAATGAATATGGCAAACATAATACTCAACGGACCAAACACCACAGCTATATCACGCATGCGTGTAATAAGGGCGTAGACCTCTTCACGCTCTTGATTCAGATGTTTCACCTCCGCACTTAAAGCTGCGTTTATAGTGGTGAGCAAGAATGGTTCCTGTGCTTCAATTTCTTCAACTTTTTGAATAACCTGCTCTACAGGGGTCTCTGCATGGACTGTCCCTGTCAGCTCACTTATTTTTCCTAACAGTCTGTTACTGATTGCATCGACGCTTCTACTCTGCTCACTGCCGGCTTGTCCATTTCGTTTTTCCATATGATTCTGGTAACGCGTCAGTGCAAGCGCATAGTTTTTATACGCCTCGTTTAATTCATCTTTTTCGTGTTTAATCAACTCATCGCGATCGACAGCCATGCTGTTTGAAACGGCCAGACTCATTTCACTCGCATGCCCGAAGGCCAGAATGGCGTAATAACGCAAGTCATTCAGGTCATTGATGGCAGGAATGCTTTTTTGTGTCACCGCGTCAAATGTGGCATTTAGCTCATTTGTCGCACGCAAAGAAAAATAAGCCACACCGACAGTGACCAGCGCAATAAAAAAATAACCTGACAGCAGCTTGTTTCGCAGCCTCATATGGGGAATTATAAAGTGTCATCTGAATACAAGAAGAATAGAAGACCTTCCCCCTAAAGTCGACATTTATTGAACAGCCGTTGTTTCGCTGGCAGCACAAGCTGAATATCTGTTATGCACTATGGTGCATAATACTGCGATCATTTAGGAAGCCTCTGATTAATTCGAATGTCGTCATTCCGGCGTATACCCAAAGAGCACAAGGACCGAAACCCATTAAGACATTGAATTTGAACTACTGGATTCCGGGGCTCGATCCTATGTTCCTGACAGGGTCTACCTCGCCCATCCTTGGGCTCGTACGCTTTGCTTCGCCCGGCTTGTGCCCGTTCTTTGGCTAAATGATAAATTAATCAGAGGCTCCTTAGCCTTTATCAGTACGTCGTAGCCAACTCTACCCAGGAATGAAAACAGCTTAAATGGTCGGCTTGGTTTCACAATCACTCGTTAGGTGATTGCTAAGCATCACGAAACATTTCAAGAAATAAATTTGCACATAAAATTGCAATACCTAGAAGCAAACCTCCCACACCAATATAAGTAAACATCTCTGTAATAATATGATGGTGCGCAGGACCTCTTCCTATTGTTGGTGCGAGGATGAACATGGAGAACCACGATAGTGGATACAAACCACCAAGCCCAACCAAAATGGATGACACTGTCTTTAGCTTACTTTTAAGAGAAGAAAACATAATGAGTAGAACCAGCCCGATAGAGAATGCAGCAATTCCAGTTGCATGGAAATGAGCTCTTTGGGCATATCTCCATATTTTGCTATTACTTTTATCATCATGTACATCTGGATGAGATGCTACGCCATCTGATATATATGACTTAACGGAATCTTCAGCAACTCCAAAGCCAACACCTAAGCCTATTCCAAACAACAACGTCAGCATAACCAAAACCAACCCGATTTTTACTGCTTTCATTTCTTCGTTCATTTGTTATTCCCTTAACAATGATTTTACATATTCATCATGAAGCTTGCTTCGACTCCACGTAACACAAAATATACATAGTTAGTGTCCGTCCATAAACACTAACACCATGAAATTAAATACAAAAATCGGCATATGCGAGTAAAAAGTTCCGGTGATGTTTGCTATCCTTGTTATCTAACACATTGAAAATAATGAGAAA
>CALZIO010000097.1 GCA_945787785.1 uncultured Chromatiaceae bacterium | reverse complement strand
CTAGTTATTAGAAATTCACCGCATCATAACGGGTATCACGGCCGATGATCTGGGCGGTAACGCCGTTGGGCAGGCAGGCTGCCAGCTGACCATCCGCATTCAGCCAGCCGGTCATGACACAGATTTTGTTTTGGCAGGGACTGTCAATGAAACGTACCTGACGGTCTTTGATTTCGATAATGCTGTTTCCCAGCGCGCCTTCAATTTCAATGCGTTTGTTCTGATCCAGCGGTAAAGTCAGGTCACCACTGGTGGCGCTGCGGATCTGCACCAATTCACCTTGCGAAGTGTTACCCCAGAAGGTGACGTAAAGAAAAGGCAGTGATAGCAGTGCAAGCGCGATTACGATGCGATCAGCGCGGGTCATGGCACGATGATGGTTTTGGCTGGAGTGTCAATTTCAAAGTGAACGCGTTGGGACATTGCTTCTGTCAAATAGATAACGCCTTGCTGGTCTATTAACATCACTTCATTAATCCCCATAGCAGCCGCTGTTTCGCGCCACAGCTCGGGTCCCGCAATAAATACTGCAGTGGCGGCGGCATCGGCGCTGCTGGCATCACGATGAATGATAGTCACTGAGCTGGTTTGTTGGGCAGGCCGACCATTGCGAGGATCGATGATGTGGTGATAGCGTTGGCCCTGATATTCAAAATAGCGTTCATAGTCGCCAGAGGTAAAAATGCTTTCATCACCCTGTGTTTCCAGTGAGGCAATCACACCGGGCTGACGTGGATGACGAATGCCGATGCGCCATGATTTTTTGCCTTTGCTGCCTATGGCACGCAGGTCGCCGCCGGCATTAACGATGGCATTGTTTATACCCATGCTGCGTAATTGCTCGATGGCCTGGTCAACGGCATAACCTTTGGCATAACCACCGACATCGATCAGAACGTCGGGATTGTCACTGCTGAGTTGATCATCTTCGAGAACAAGTTTGCTCATCCTTGGATTTGACTGCACCAGTGCAGCTATTTCGGCTTCAGCCGGGGGTGCTCCATCAGGACGTTCATCGCTGTGAAAACCCCAGAGAGCAATCAGCTTACCGGCGGCAGGGTTGAACAGGTCATTACTCTGTCTGGCCAGCTCAATACCGGTTTGGATGACTTGCTGTTGTTCGCTGTTGAGCGTAACGCGTTTGCCCGCAGAAAGTTGTTGGTTGATATAGGTGAGTTTGCTGGGTTGCCAGGTATGCCATTCGTGATGGATAGTTTCCATTTTATTGGTGACAGCAGTGACCGCCTTAGCGGCCTGCTCTTCATTCACGTCATAGAGGGAGATATCCACCAGGGTGCCGAGCGCCAGCACCTGTTGTTGATAGACCTGGGGGCGTTGTTCGCAAGCTGAGAGTAGCAACCCCAGGCTGACGACAACCAGGGCGAGTCGCATTGGTTGTAACTTCATTGCGCTAATTTGGAGCTAATACACTCCATCAGCGCACCACCGATATCAAGATCAAACTGGGCATCCAGTTCGCGGATACAGGTAGGGCTGGTGACATTGATCTCGGTCAGATAATCGCCGATCACATCCAGGCCGACAAACAGCAATCCCTTTTGCTTTAATGTGGGTCCAACCTGATCACAGATCCAGCGATCACGATCACTGAGTGGTACGCCTTCACCGCGACCACCAGCAGCCAGATTACCGCGCGTCTCGCCGCTGGCAGGAATACGTGCCAGGGCATAGGGCATGGGTTCACCATCAATTAGCAGAATGCGTTTATCTCCGGCGGTGATTTCAGGGATAAAACGCTGCGCCATGATGTATTGGCTACCCTGTTGTGTCAGTGTTTCCAGCGCGACGCTTATGTTCGGGTCGCCATTCTTCAAACGGAAGATCGACATACCACCCATGCCTTCCAGTGGTTTGATGATGATGTCGCCATACTCTTCCTGAAAGCCGCGCAGTTGCTTCATGTCGCGGCTGACCAGGGTGGGCGGACAGCACTGCGGAAACCAGGCCGTGAACAGTTTTTCATTGGCGTCGCGCAGGGTTTGCGGTTTGTTGACTACCAGTACACCAGCGGCTTCAGCCAGTTCTAACAGATAGGTGGTATGAATGTATTGAATATCCAGTGGCGGATCCTTGCGCATCAGGATCACATCCAGCTCGGTGGCGGCCAGCGTTTGTTGGTCACCAAGGCGATGCCACGAGCCGAGGTTGTCATAAACATTAAGTGAGCGACTGTTGATGATCAACTTACCATCACGTACCGACAGATCGTTCTGTTCCATGTAATGCAACTGCCAACCGCGTTTTTCGGCAGCGAGTAACATGGCCAGGGTGCTGTCTTTTTTTGGATTGATGGCATCGATTGGATCCATCACCACGCCGAGTTTAACCTGCATTTTTTATCTCCGGTCGTCGCGAGACGGTTCAAGGGGGCGGCATATCCGGTTTTTGCGACCGAGGAGCGCGCAGGCATAGGCGATCATATGTTGAGCACTCCGACCGAGCAAAGGCCGGATAGGGCGTTCCGTTGGGGCGTCGCAGTAGAACGGGGGTAGGAAATGCAGGTTAACTCTCATTTTACTTGCTCTGCTCAGCAATCTCGCGTGCCGCGGCCAGCAGGGCCAGACGGGCGATCACACCATAGGCGTAGAAGCGGTTGGGGTTGGCGTCCGGTGACTTACTCTGATCGGGTGCATTACAAGTTTCGACAAAGGCGAGTGGTTCGAAATGCATGCCGGGGGCATTTAAATTTTCATCTACGCCGCGGCCGGTATGAACACGATAAAAACCACCCACGACAAAGTGGTCCATCATATACACCACTGGTTCAGCCACGGCCTGATCAGAGCCCCAGGTCTCGAATGTATAAACCCCTTCCTGAATAATGACCTGGCTTACGGCTTGTCCGCCCTTGGAGGCAGCCATCTTAGTGCGCTGCTTGCGGTTAAGCTCTGCGATTTCTTCAACCGACTGAATCATCATTATACCCATGCCATAGGTGCCAGCATCGGCTTTGACCACCACGAACGGTTTATCCTTAAGGCCATATTGTTCGTATTTTTGCTCAATATCGTAGAGCAGCCGGGCGACGTGTGTGGAGAGGCAGTCCACGCCTTCCTGTTTCATGAAGTTGATCTTGCCGCATTGTTTAAACATGGGGTTGATCAGCCAGGTATCGATTTCCACCATCTGGGAAAACTCTTCTGCGACCTCTTGGTAGTGGGCAAAATGATCAGACTTGCGGCGTTTGTTCCAGCCAAGTTCTAATGGTGGCAGAACGATTTGTTCTAGATCTTTTAGGATTTCAGGCACACCTTCGGAGAGATCGTTATTAAGCAGCACCATGCACGGATCAAAATCGCCTGCTAATGAAAGCCGGCCACCATCACGATTGATAGGCTCCAGTTCTACCGTGCGGCCTGACGGTAACTCAATGCTCATGGTTTCGTTTAGATCTGGTAGTAGCGAGCCAATGCGCACTGCATAACCAGCTCGTGTAATCACATCGCGCAAGGTGGCGAGACTTTCCAGATAAAACATGTTGCGGGTATGGCTTTCCGGAATTAGCAGGATATTGCAGGCCTCGGGCATCTGCCGTTCCAGTATCGACTGGATCGCCTGGACACAAAGCGGCATGAAGGCCGGATTGAGGTTGTTGAAACCAGCCGGAAACAGATTGGTATCCACAGGTGCCAGTTTGAAACCGGAATTGCGCAGGTCCACCGAGCCATAAAATGGGGCCGGCGTCTTGAGCCATTGTTGCCGGAACCAGGCCTCAATCTCGGCTTGATGCTCAAGAAAGTGGCTTTCAATTTCCAGCAGTGGGCCTTTCAAAGAGGTTGTCAGATGGGGGACTGCGTGTAGGTGTTCAATGCTCATGGGATTCTCACCAGTTTGAGTTAGGTGCATTTTAGCCTAAATGGGGGGTGTGGAGGAATTTACGAGCTTCGTTAATTACGAATGCCTACGAATGGGGCGTAGCCTGACACAAACCCGTTTTCAATACTCGATTGAATTAATCAGAATCTCCTTAATCAGTTTAGATCCCCCCACCGTTGTTGAATAATACTCAATGCCGTCAGCCCTGCGGTTTCGGTGCGTAGAATACGCGGGCCGAGACGAATGCCTGTGAAACCACTCGCTATTGCCGTCTTGATTTCCTGATCGGTAAGACCACCTTCTGGGCCAATCAGTAGCGCGACATCTTTTTCAGGTTTGGCCAGTGTTGCGATTGATTCAGTTGCGGTGGGGTCGAGCACCAGTTTGTGCGAGGCATTGAGTTGTTGTTGCCATTCATGTAATGACATTGCTTGATGGAGTTTGGGGATGCGGTTGCGGCCACACTGTTCGCAGGCGCTGATGATCGTGCCGTGCCAGTGGCGCATGCGTTTTTCGATGCGATCCTGATTCAGTTTGACACCACAGCGCTCACTGAATAACGGTACAATCCCGGTTACACCCAATTCAACCGTCTTCTGAATGGTGTAATCCATTTTTTCACCACGTGAAATGCATTGACCAAGAATGATTGGTAAAGGTGATTCGTTATCCCGATGCAAAAATTGTCCAATAGTCACACTAGCACGTTTTTTTTGTACATCCACAAGTTCAGCTTCGAATTCACCACCTTCTCCATTAAACAGGACCAGGGTGTCGCCTTGCTTTAATCGCAAGACACGCACAGCATGATTGAAGGCATTTTCATCCAGCTCAATCGATTCGCCACTCACCAGTGGGGCCGCTGTGTAGATTCTTGAAATACGCACTATGAGTCTGCGGTGGCAATGTCGATGCCTTCACTGGCAATGGTTGCGAGCAAGTCGATTTGTTCCGGTGTGATGACATAAGGTGGCATAAAATAGATCACATTACCCAGTGGTCTTAATAAGGCGCCTTTGCTTAAGGCATGTTGATATACCTTGAGGCCACGCCGCTCTTGCCAGGGATAAGCTTCACGCCGTTGTTTGTCTTTTATCATCTCTATCGCGAGAATCATGCCGCTTTGACGTATTTCTGCTACATGGGGATGTTCTTGCAAGTGGGCGACAGCAACGCCCATATGATTGGCTAAATGCTGATTGTTTTCGATTACATCATCCTGACGAAAGATATCCAGTGTTGCCAGGGCCGCGGCACAGCCGAGCGGATTGCCAGTGTAGCTGTGTGAATGCAAAAAGGCAGTCATGTTTTCATAGTCATCATAGAAGGCCTGATAGATATGGTCGTGAGTGAGCACGGCGGCCAGCGGCAGATAACCACCGGTGAGTCCTTTCGATAAACAGATGAAGTCAGGTGTGATGTCTGCCTGTTCACAGGCAAACAAGGTGCCGGTGCGGCCGAAGCCTACCGCGATTTCATCGGCAATCAGATGAACGCCGTATTTATCACAGGCCTGGCGTAATAGTTTGAGATAGACAGGATGATACATGCGCATATTGCCTGCACATTGCACCAGCGGTTCAACAATCACGGCGCAGACTTCATCGGCATGTTGTTGCAGAGTTTGTTCCATGTGCTGAAACATGCGGGTCGAATAATCGGCCTTGCTTTCACCGCTGTCGCGATTAAAACAGTCGGGTGAAGCGACGGTGATCGCCTCCATCAATAATGGCGCGTAGATCTCTTTGTAGAGCGAGACATCCCCTACCGCCAGGGCCCCTAGTGTTTCACCGTGATAACTATTGCTTAAGGTGATGAATTTGGTTTTTTTGTGTTGGCCCTTGTTGCGCCAGTAATGAAAGCTCATCTTTAAGGTGGCTTCAATCGCCGATGAGCCATTGTCAGCATAGAAACAGCGATCCAGACCTTTGGGGGTGATCTCAACCAAACGTTCAGATAGTTCCACCACCGGCTCATGACTGAAACCGGCCAGGATGACATGCTCCAGCGTGTCGAGTTGTTGTTTGATACGTGCATTGATGCGCGGATTGCAATGGCCGAACAGATTGACCCACCAGGAGCTGATGGCATCGAGATAACGGTTGCCTTCAAAATCCTCGAGCCAGACACCATCCCCCTTTTTGATCGGTACCAGCGGCAACCACTCATGATCTTTCATTTGAGTGCAGGGGTGCCACAGTTTGGCCAGGTCACGTTCAATCAGGTCGCTATTATTCATCCGCTGATTATATGTGATTAGAGACTGATATGGTGCTTGTTATCAATTAGAAAGCCAGCTACGTTAAATATATAAGCATTATTACTGTGGTTAGCTTAATAGGTGATTTTTGATGGCCACCTGTCAGTGGCAACATTTTGAACATGAGGCCGATATTGGCGTATGCGGCAGTGCCGACACTATCGAGCAGGCCTTCGTGCAAGTGGCGCTGGCCATGACGGCGGTGATTACTGAACTGGATAAGGTTGCAGCGCAGGAGCTTGTGACTATTGAGTGCCAGGCGCCGGATACAGAGCTGTTACTGGTTGATTGGTTGAATGCGCTGATCTATGAAATGGCTGTACGCAAGATGCTGTTCTCACGTTTTGAAGTGCAGATAGAAAACAACCTGCTTACGGGTCAAGCCTGGGGTGAGCCGGTGGATGTCGCCAAACATCAACCCACAGTTGAGATCAAGGGTGCGACTTATACCGAGTTGAAGGTGATCCGGCACGACGACCAATGGTTGGTGCAATGTGTACTTGATGTGTAGGGTGTACATTGCACACCATTGTTACTTGGGAGACAGGCATGGATAGCTCACGATTGATTAAACGCAGCGATTATTGTTGGGAAATCCCCATTCATGAGGATATGCGTGTGCCGGCCATCATCTATGCTGATCAAAACCTGATCGAGGCGATGGATGACAAGGTTTACCAGCAGGCAAAAAATGTGGCGACGTTACCAGGCATTGTGCAGGCCTCTTATGCCATGCCTGATGCCCATTGGGGTTATGGTTTTCCCATTGGTGGGGTGGCGGCATTTGATCCAGAAGAGGGTGGCGTAATATCAGCAGGGGGTGTTGGTTTCGATATTTCATGCGGTGTGCGTACCTTGCATACGGGCTTAAAAAAGCAGGATCTGATGTCACAGCAGCGAGCCTTGGCAGAGATGCTGTTTAATCAAATTCCTGCCGGGCTGGGCAGTACTGGCAGCGTGCATCTCAATCATCAGGAAATGGATAGAATGCTCAAGGGGGGTGCTCAGTGGGCGGTAGCACAGGGCTATGGTGAAGAGTCAGATCTTGAACGCATAGAAGAACACGGTTGCATGGCCGGTGCCGATCCGGCGCAGGTCTCGGAGCACGCTAAAAAACGCCAGCTCGATGAAATGGGAACGCTGGGTTCTGGCAATCATTACCTCGAAGTGCAGTATGTCACCAGAATATTTGATGACAAGATTGCCGAGTTCTATGAGCTGGAAGAGGGTGATGTGGTGGTGAGTATTCACTGTGGTTCGCGTGGACTGGGACATCAAAT
>CALZIO010000096.1 GCA_945787785.1 uncultured Chromatiaceae bacterium | reverse complement strand
ATAGATACTAACAACGATCCCCGCACAGTAGATTACCTGATTCCAGGTAACGATGACTCTGCCCGTGCAATTGCTCTGTATGCTCGTGGTGTTGCAGAAGCTGTTGTCACAGGTCGCGCTGCTGTAGTTACTGGCGGTGGTGATGACTTTATTGAAATTGATGAGTCTGAAGAATCTGCTGTGAAGACGACGGTTAAGAAGTCTAAGAAGTCCGCTGTGGAACAAGCTCAGGCGGAAGAATCAAAGGCGGAAGAATCAAAGGCGGATGAATCGAAAGAGTCATAAACAGATTCTTTATAATTAAACATGGTGGGCCGCCTAGATGGGCGGCTCATTGTATAGATAGATTACATTTACATATAGTGAGGTTGAGGCAATGGCGATTACAGCAGCCCTAGTTAAAGAATTGCGTGAGCGCACTGGCGCCGGCATGATGGAATGTAAGAAAACACTGGTTGAGACCGATGGTGATATCGAAGCTGCAATCGAGCTAATGCGTAAAAGTGGTATGGCCAAAGCTGATAAGAAATCGGGTCGTGTTGCAGCTGAAGGCATAATTGCTATGGCTCGCAGCGAAGATGGTAAGCAAGCTGTTCTGGTTGAAGTTAACTGCGAGACTGACTTTGTTGCCAAAGGCGATGATTTCAAGGCGTTTGTTGCTACGGTAGCAGACACTGCACTGAGTGCGGGTGTGAGTACTGCTGAAGCACTGCTTGAGACTACCATTGAAGATGGTAAGAGTGTCGAAGAGAGCCGCAAAGAACTGATCGCAAAGATTGGTGAGAATATTTCAGTGCGACGTGTATCACGTGTAGAGTCCAGTGATGTTGTTGGTGCTTATCTGCATGGTTCTCGCATCGGTGTATTAACGAGTCTTGAAGGTGGTGATGAAGCACTGGCTAAGGATGTCGCAATGCATGTTGCCGCAAGCAAACCAGTTTGTGTGAGTGCTGATGATGTGCCGGCTGAAGTTATCGAAAAAGAGAAAGAAATTTTCTCAGCCCAAGCAGCTGAAAGTGGTAAACCTGCAGACATCATCGAAAAGATGGTGGTTGGCCGTATCAATAAGTACTTGAAAGAAATTACCTTGCTGGGTCAGCCGTTCGTTAAAGATCCAGATCAGACAGTTGAAAAGTTGTTGGCATCGAAGAATGCCAAGGTCACTGGCTTCCAGCGTTTGGAAGTGGGTGAAGGTATTGAGAAGAAAGAAGAGGACTTCGTTGCTGAAGTTATGGCCCAAGCTAAGGGGGTCTGATTCGTGTCAGGCAGCGAAACGAAACCTGTATACAAGAGAATACTGCTAAAACTTAGTGGTGAGGCATTAATGGGTGAGGGTCAATACGGTATTGACCCTCAAACCATTAAACGTATTGCCGAAGAAGTTGAAGGTCTTGTGAATGCAGGTATTGAAGTAGGTATGGTCATTGGGGGTGGCAATATTTTCCGTGGCGCTGGCCTCGCAGAGGCAGGTATGGAACGTGTTACGGGTGACCACATGGGTATGTTGGCAACCGTAATGAACGCCCTGGCAATGCAGGATGCCCTCGAAGATCTTGGTATGTATGCCCGTGTCATGTCTGCTATCAAAATCAATCAGATTTGTGAAGACTATATCCGTCGTCGTGCCGTCAGGCATTTGGAAAAAGGGCGTGTGGTTATCTTTGCAGCAGGGACGGGGAATCCTTTTTTTACAACAGATTCGGCAGCCAGTTTACGTGCGGTTGAGATTGGCGCAGACTTGCTTATTAAGGCCACCAAAGTAGATGGTGTATACACAGCTGATCCTATTAAAGACCCAACGGCTACACGCTATGACACGCTAAGCTTTGATGAGGTTTTGGATCAACGCCTTGCTGTAATGGATGCAACGGCAATCGTCCTGTGTCGTGATTACAAAATGCCGCTCTGCGTCTTGAATATCAATAAACCAGGCGCTTTGATGAATGCAATGTTAGGCAATAACGAGGGGACTTCCGTTCGATAATTAAGGGATGAAGCATGATTGAAGACATAAAGAAAGACGCTTCGACACGCATGACAAAAAGTATCGAAGCCCTAAAAAATGAGTTCTCAAAAATCAGGACAGGTCGTGCCCATATAAGTTTGCTGGACCATGTCAAAGTAGATTATTACGGTAACGAAGTGCCAATTAATCAAGCAGCGACTGTTTCAGTATCAGATGCCAGAACGCTTTCAGTTCAGGCATGGGAAAAAGCGATGGTGCCAGTGGTTGAGAAAGCGATTCTAAATTCCGATCTTGGTTTGAATCCATCCACGTCTGGTGACATTATCCGTGTGCCGTTACCAATGCTGACGGAAGAGCGGCGTAAAGAAATGATTCGCGTCGTTAGACATGAGGCTGAAGGTGCGCGCGTAGCAGTTCGTAATATCCGCCGCGATGCTAATCATGACATTAAAGAACTATTAAAAGAGAAAGAGCTTACTGAAGATGATGCTCATCGTGGTGAGGATGATATTCAAAAAATCACAGATAAGTATGTTGCCGAAATAGAACAGTTACTGGAAGCAAAAGAAAAAGATCTAATGGAGATCTAAAATGGACTGATTTGAAGGGGGCTTTTGTGCCCCCTTTAAAGTTGCGATGTAAAGCATTTTCATCTTTAGGTAAACGCATGTCTGAAGGCACACAAACTCAGGAATATTATGGCAGGATCCCGCGCCATATTGCCATTATCATGGATGGAAACGGGCGCTGGGCGAAAAAGCGACATATGCCCAGGGTTGCAGGGCATCGAGCCGGTGTTGAGTCTGTGCGTGCAATAATTCAACGTTGTGGTGAGTTGAATGTCGAAGTTTTAACGTTGTTTGCGTTCAGTAGTGAGAATTGGCGCCGGCCCGAAAAAGAGGTTGGGTTGTTAATGGAGCTGTTTATTATGGCTCTACAACGTGAATCAAAGAAACTGCGTGAAGGTAAAGTTCGCCTAAAAGTGATAGGTGATCTAAGCCGTTTTTCCGACAAGCTGCGTAAAGAAATAAAAAAAGCCGAAGACCTGACCAAAGAGAATACCGGGCTTGAATTGGTGATTGCTGCGAATTATGGCGGCCGTTGGGATATCACTCAGGCCGTTCAGTCTGTCGCAAGTCAAGTAAAGCAAGGTGTGATTGATGCTGATGCGGTGACAGAGGCCCATATCGAAAAGTATCTTTCATTAGCAGGCTTGCCCGAACCTGATCTATTTATAAGAACGGGTGGAGAGCAGCGTATCAGCAACTTTTTGCTATGGCAGCTTGCCTATAGCGAACTCTATTTCACGGATATTCTCTGGCCTGACTTTAATAAAGATGAATTGAACATTGCGCTCGAATGGTTTGCCGGACGTCAGCGACGTTTTGGCCGGACAGGAGACCAGGTGGAGCAGATAAAAAGTGCTTAAACAGCGTTTGTTGACCGCTCTCATACTCATTCCCCTGGTGGTGTGGGGTGTCTTGGCGCTTAGTACAGAGACACTTGGCTTTATTCTGGCGATATTTGTCATCCTGGGTAGTTGGGAATGGGGGCGTTTAATCGGTCTGAAATCCGTGTTTGCGAAGATTTGTTATTCACTATTGGTGGTGGCATTGTTATACGCTGCTTATCTGATAGTTGATAAAGTGCCGGGTAGTGAGCGAGCCATTTTCCTGCTTACGGGTATTTGGTGGTTGTTTGGGACCGCCTGGGTATTTCGTTATCGCGGTGAGACAGGGCTGGGGTCAAACGATACCTTGGTGGGTATATTCGTTGGGATTCTGGTATTGGTGCCGACCTGGCTGGCCATGGTCTATATTCATGGCTTTTCAGAAGATGGCCCATATATGCTGCTATTTGTCATGGTTCTGATCTGGGCTGCAGACAGCGGAGCATATTTTGCTGGGCGAAAACTAGGCAAGCATAAACTGGCGCCACAGGTTAGTCCTGGTAAAACGGTAGAAGGAGTAATTGGTGGTCTGGTTGCGGCAGGCATCTTTTCTGTGATTGGTGCGGCCAATTTTGATTTGCCTGTTCTGGGTGTTGCCGGGTTTATCCTTTTATCTCTAGTTGTGATTTTCTTTTCAGTTATTGGTGATTTGTTTGAGAGTCTCTTCAAGCGTCGTGTCGGAGTGAAGGATAGTGGTCAATTATTGCCTGGACATGGTGGCGTGTTAGATAGAATCGATAGTCTCACAGCAGCGGCGCCAATTTTCGCGCTAGGTCTGACAGTCTTTGAGGGGATGAAATGATTGGCGTAACGATACTTGGATCAACCGGATCGATTGGAACCAATACCCTTGACGTAATTGCGCGTCACTCTGAAAGCTATCAAGTCATTGCGCTGACAGCAAACAGTCAAGTTGAAAGAATGTTCGCCCAATGTAGTGAATTCAAACCTAAATATGCTGTGATGGTTGATGATGCTGCAGCAGCGGCTCTTGAATCCCAATTAAAGAGTGCGGGCCTTGATACAGAAGTACTTGTTGGCACAGATGGTCTGGTGTCAGTGGCATCGCTACCCGAAGTAGATTGTGTGATGGCGGCAATTGTCGGTGCCGCGGGTTTGTTGCCAACCCTGGCAGCAGCAAGAGCCAGTAAACGTATTCTCCTAGCCAATAAAGAAGCGTTGGTTATGTCTGGCCAGATCTTTATGGATGAGGTTAAAAAGCATAATGCGGTGTTGCTTCCGGTAGATAGCGAACACAATGCGATATTTCAAAGTATGCCTGATAGCTATCAAGGCAACATGGAGGAGTCCGGTGTTAGGCAGATTCTATTAACGGCTTCCGGTGGTCCATTTCGCACGATTGCTTTGAGTGAACTGGAATCGGTCACGCCTGAACAGGCCTGTGCTCACCCTACCTGGGTGATGGGACGCAAGATCTCGGTTGATTCCGCCACCATGATGAATAAGGGATTGGAGGTTATTGAAGCTCGTTGGTTATTCAATGCTGAACCAAGCCAGATTCAGGTGGTCATACATCCTCAGAGTGTTATCCATTCGATGGTTGATTATGTGGATGGTTCAGTACTAGCACAATTGGGTAGCCCGGATATGCGTACACCGATTGCAAATGCCTTGGCTTGGCCAAAACGCATAGAAGCAGGGGTGGCAAAATTAAACTTGTTTGATGTAGCCAGACTCGATTTTGAAATGCCTGATTTTGATCGTTTTCCATGTTTACGTTTGGCTTACGAGGCACTTGAACAAGGTGGCACGGCCTCTGCAATACTGAATGCTGCCAATGAAGTGGCGGTAGCTGCATTTTTAAATAGAAAATTGAAATTTACCGCCATAGCAGCAGTTATCGAGCGGACGCTGACGTCAATCCAATCCACAAGTATCACGTCACTGGATCAAGTGCTTGAGGCTGATCGTGAAGCGAGGCAATTCGCAACTAGTTTGATTCAATAATTAAGTAGATCAGCATGGGCACAGTATTATCATCACTTTTCTTCTTCGTTGTTGCGCTTGGCATATTGATTACCGTGCATGAGTTTGGTCACTATTGGGTGGCACGAAAGTCGGGTATCAAGGTGCTGCGCTTCTCAATTGGTTTCGGTAAGCCGTTGTGGAGCAAGAAGGCGGGGCCTGATCAGACCGAATACGTGGTTGCGGCAATCCCACTGGGCGGTTATGTGCGCATGTTGGATGAGAGAGAGGGAGATGTGCCGCCGGATGAGTTGGATCGTGCATTTAATCGGCAGTCCCTATTGATACGGACCGCAGTTGTGATTGCTGGTCCATTGTTCAATTTTATTTTAGCGATTGCCGCCTACTGGTTGATTTTTGTGGTTGGCGTCACCGGCATGAAACCCATTGTTGGTCAAGTGACGGATGGATCTATTGCCGCGATGGGCGGTTTGCAACAAGGTGACAAAATTGTCGAAATTGGTGGCCGCAAAACGCCCACTTGGGAAGTCGCCGTGGTTTCCATGCTGGATGAGGCACTGGATTCAGGTGAGGTAGTTATCAAGGTGACGCGGGAAGACACAGATCTTGTCACTGAGCGTGTAATACTGTTTGATTCTATTCCCGAAGATTTGAATCGCGGGGGCTTGCTGGATTTTATTGGCATCAGGCCATATCGGCCAATTATTCCTGCAATCATTGGCAAACTTGCACCAAATGGCGCCGCTGAGCGTGCTGGGATTGAGGTGGACGATCGCATTGTTGCTGCCGACGATGAGGTGATAGAAGACTGGGAACAGTGGGTTGATTATGTCCGTGCCAGACCAGAACAAACAATCGATGTTGACGTTGAGCGTCAAGGACAACTCATCAAGCTTGAATTGACCCCGGCACGTGTTGAGGGAGACATAGGCAAAATTGGCGCGGGTGTGCTTTTACAGGAAATGCCCGAGGAGTTGAAGTCAAAAGTCCAGTATGGTGCGGGGGAGGCCTTAGTTAATGCTGCTGGCAAAACCTGGGATATGTCGATTCTGACCCTGCGTATGCTGGGTAAAATGGTCGTGGGTGATATTTCGCTCTCCAATCTTAGTGGCCCCATCAGTATTGCCCGCTATGCTGGTTATTCTGCCAGCATTGGTTTTATTTCATTTCTTACTTTTTTGGCAATTGTCAGTATCAGCTTAGGCGTGCTAAATCTGTTGCCTGTTCCCATGTTGGACGGTGGTCATCTGATGTACTACCTGGTGGAATTTATTAAGGGCAGCCCAGTATCAGAGGCCGCTCAGATTATAGGACAGAAGATTGGCGTCGCGATGTTGCTTGGTTTGATGTTGCTCGCTTTTTATAACGATATTTTACGTTTTTTTGTCAATTAAGGTCGCGGCAAGGATGATACGACCGCTGTTAACATTGTTGTTGTGCACGGCCGTTTGTTGGTTAAGTGTTGCCAGCGCGGTTGAGTCATTTTCTGTTTCAGATATCAAAGTTGAAGGTTTACAGCGCATCAGTGAAGGGACGGTATTTAATTACCTCCCGGTTGAGATTGGCGACAACATAACTGATGCAAAAACCCAGCAAATTATTTCCTCACTCTATAAGACTGGATTCTTTAAAGATATTTCGCTGCTTCGTGATGGCGATGTATTGCTGGTAAACGTCACGGAGAGAGCTTCCATCGCTTCTATTACGACCACAGGTAATGAAGAGATCGAAACTGAGGATCTTGTCGAAGGTATGAAAAAAGCGGGGTTAAGTGAAGGCCGGATATTAGACGCTTCTTTGTTGGATAGAATCAAACAGGATTTACAAAGGCAATATTTTGTCAGAGGCTATTATGCCGTAGAGATTGAAGTCAATGTTGAAGAGACCGGTGAAAACCAGGTTGATGTTGAAATCAATGTCCAGGAAGGAGAAGTTGCTAAGATTCGCCAGGTCAATATCATCGGTGCAGAACAGTTTGAGGAAGATGATTTACTGGATGAATTCCAGCTTGGAATCCCCGCTTATTATGCCTTCCTTAGTGATAGAGATCAGTATTCCAAGCAGAAGCTCTCAGCAGATATTGAGACATTAAAATCATTCTATCTTGATCGTGGTTATATTAACTTTAATGTTGAATCGACCCAGGTATCGATTACGCCAGAGAAGAATTCAGTTTTTATTACCATGAATGTGTTTGAAGGGGATCAGTTTTCAATTAGTTCGCTTGAGCTCGCTGGTAATCTAATTGTGCCTCAAGAAGAGCTGGAAGCGTTATTTACCCTGCAGCCCGGTGATATTTTTTCACGCCGCAAGATTAATGACATAAGCACGGCTATCAGTGATCGACTCGGCGAAGAGGGTTATGCCTTCGCCAATATAAATGCGATCCCTGAAATCGACGCTGAAAAAAAAGTGGTCAGTCTGACTTTTTTTGTTGATCCCGGTAAGCGTGTTTATGTGCGCAGAATTAATATCAGTGGTAATGAAAAGA
>CALZIO010000095.1 GCA_945787785.1 uncultured Chromatiaceae bacterium | reverse complement strand
AAGCCGCGCTTGACAAAGATTTTGTTAGCGTTTGCCCTAAACCGGGCAAACCTACACATAATTCATTTATTGCCGCATTGCTACGTATGGTCGCATAGGTGAATGCGGGAAACTTTAGTTTTTATAGTTTTTATAGTTTTTTGACCCTATCAATCCACATGAGTTGGGGGAGGAGATTATCAACAAGTCCGAGATAAGTTCCTTGTCATTAATGTTGGGGTTAAACCACCTTGTTTTCGACTTGCCTGCAATTAACCATGCAATCCATAAGGTCATGATCATTACAGCAAATGGCTGATTCTATGTCAACACATTTCGTGGGTGTATTTTGGATGGGGAATTCGGGGCATTCCATCTGGGATACCCCGAGCTATGTGACTGCTTATACCTTGCCTTGAAGTTGTAACAAAATCGCCTCGTTTTCCAGCGTGGATGTGTCTTGTGTAATCTCCTCACCCTTGGCAATCGTACGCAACAGACGCCGCATGATTTTGCCTGACCGTGTTTTGGGCAGATTATCGGCATAACGAATGTCATCCGGTTTGGCAATCGGTCCAATCTGTTCGCTCACCCAGGCACGCAGTTCTTTGGTCAAGGCTTCATCGATGCCGTCTTCAGGACGGTCCCCTCTGAGTACTACGTAGGCAAAAATTGCTTCACCTTTGATCTCATCGGGTCGTCCGACAACTGCTGCCTCAGCAACGCGGGGATGGGCAACCAGCGCGGATTCCACCTCCATGGTACCGAGCCTGTGACCAGATACGTTGAGCACATCATCGATGCGGCCCATGATCCAGAAGTAGCCATCCTTATCACGGCGGGCGCTGTCACCTGCCAGATAAAATTTGCCATCAAACTTTGGCCAGTAGGTGCTTACATAACGCTCATCATCACCCCAAATAGTGCGAAGCATAGAAGGCCAGGGTTTACGAATCACCAGATAACCACCTTTGTCTGGAGTGGTGATACTGTTGCCTTCTTCGTCAACCACATCAGCAATGATGCCTGGCAGGGGCAAGGTGCAAGAGCCGGGTTTAGTGGCGACTGCGCCAGGAACAGGGGCAATCATGTTAGCGCCGGTTTCGGTTTGCCACCAGGTGTCGACAATAGGGCAGCGCGCACCACCGATGACCTTGTGATACCAGATCCATGCCTCCGGATTGATAGGTTCGCCAACGGTACCGAGTAAGCGGATGCTGGATAGGTCATATTTGGCCGGGATCTCGTCGCCACTTTTCATCAGGGCGCGGATGGCGGTAGGTGCAGTGTAGAAAATAGTGACCTTGTGACGTTGGCAAATATCCCAGAAGCGTCCGTTGTCGGGCACGGTCGGCGCGCCTTCATAGATCAGGGCAGTAGAGCCCACCGCCAAAGGCCCGTAGGCGACGTAAGTGTGCCCGGTAATCCAGCCAACATCCGCGGTACACCAGTAGATGTCATCGTCTTTGATATCGAAGACCCACTTCATCGTCAGGATGGAATTAAGCAGATAACCGGCACTGGAGTGCTGAATGCCCTTGGGTTTGCCGGTTGAGCCGGAGGTGTAGAGCAGAAACAGTGGGTGCTCTGCTTCGACCCATTCTGGTTCACAGACGCTGTCCATGCCTTCGATGGCATTGTGCCACCAGACATCCCGGTCGCGGTTGAATTCGACATTATGCCCCGTCCGCTTAAAGACAATTACACTTTCAATACTGGCGCAGCCACTCGCGAGGGCTTTGTCGGCGGCTTGTTTCAGTTCGACGATTTTTCCACCGCGGTTACCCCCATCCGCGGTTATCAACATCTTGGCACCAGCATCTTCAATGCGATCCTTGAGTGACTCTCCAGAAAAGCCACCAAATACAACAGAGTGAATTGCACCGATGCGGGCGCAGGCCTGCATGGCGACAACCGCCTCGGGTGTCATGGGCATATAAATGACAACACGGTCTCCTTTAACAACGCCCTGGGCTTTCAGTGCATTGGCAAAGGTGCAGACCTGAGCATGTAAATCCCGATAGGTGAGTGAGGTGATGTCTCCCTTTTCGCCTTCAAACACGATGGCAGTATTATCACCCCGGGTCTGCAAATGCCGGTCAAGGCAATTGTAGGAAACATTCATCAAACCATCATTAAACCATTGGTAGTGTGGGGCATTGCTTTCGTCTAGGACATTACTGAAGGGTTTGTGCCAGCTGATTTCATCCCTGGCCAGTTTTGCCCAGAATCCTTGATAGTCGTCATCTGCCGCTCGCCGTAACGCAGCTAACGATTCGGCGCTGTTTATCGTGGCTGATTTTACGAAGTCGGAAGAAGGCTCGAACAACCGTTCTTCATGGAGTACCGAATCAATATTTTCTACGTTCATGAATCCTCCGATGTGAAGTTTTTATGAATATTAACTTGTTTCTGGTCATGTGGCTGAAATGAACTAGGGCTATTATGCGAAAACAGACTATTTTCTGAAAGGGGATTGTCCATTCGCAGGGTACTTCGTTGTATAATGCGCCTTATGAAATGGTCTGACTTGCCGATATCAACGGTAGTTAACTTCTTATAGAACCACAAATCAGGGATTACCCAGGCAGGTGACCCTGGGTAGGTAGTCGCGAAAATGGAATTGAAAGCTGGTTGTAAACTTGTAATACGAAGTGTGAACGAAGATGGTCGCAAATTTCGTCCGAGTGACTGGATTGAGCGAATCTCCACCACCATGGCTACCTTCGGCAAGGATAATCGTTTGCATTATTCAAATGATGTGCGTCCTAGCATGGTTGAAGGAGAGAAATGTCTCGTTGTTGAGAATTCACTCAAGGAAACCAACTCCACCGCATTTGAGTATATTATGGCGTTTGTAAATGCGAATCGCCTACAGATGAATCAGGTGTGTGAAACCAAGATTGTCGAGGTGGATGAACATCCCGGTGCCAAGACTGGCTGATTGACAGCAAATGTTACGAATGAAAAAAGGGGGCGTTAGCCCCCTTTTTGTTTTTCTCGAATTTCATCAATTGTTTTACAGTCAATACAGAGTGTCGCAGTAGGCCGTGCCTCGAGTCGGCGTATTCCAATCTCAACACCACAGCTTTCACAGAAACCGTAATCCTCACTGTCAAGATTCTTGATCGATTCTTCGATTTTCTTGATGAGCTTGCGTTCACGATCGCGAGTTCGAAGTTCCATAGTGAAGTCAGACTCCTGACTGGCGCGGTCATTGGGGTCTGGGAAATTGGCAGCTTCGTCCTGCATATGTTGGACAGTGCGATCCACTTCTGCCATTAATGCGTGTTTCCAGGCTAGCAGGATCTGGCGAAAATGAGCAACTTGTGGCTCATTCATATATTCCTCACCCCGTTTTTCTTTGTAGGGTTCGAAGTTACCAAAACCTTGTAATAGCTGATCTGCACGAGCTTTTGCTTCTGCAGCACTGGTTTTCTTTTTTGGCGCCTTTTTGGCCACGCTACCGGATGCTGCGGCTGCTTTTTTCTTTGGAGCGGCTTTCTTTTTAACAGCAGCTGTTTTCTTTGGAGCGGCTTTCTTTTTAACGGCAGCTTTTTTCTTGGGGGCTGCTGCTTTTTCGCTAGCTTTCTTTGGGGACATTCCCTTCTCCTGGTGCCTCAAAATATAAAGACCCGAATATATACTAGAAATCGGTCTCAGAGGCAATAGAGAGCGATCACCAATTTATCCTGAATAAAAATCAAAAAGCTATTTGTGTTCAATGGCTTAATAAATTCCAATTGATGGTAAAATGCCGGCCTGAATAATTTTAGATAAAATATAAGGTAGTCGAGTATGAGCAATTTAGAAGCCCTGATATTTGATGTGGATGGCACATTGGCAGATACCGAGCGTGATGGTCACCGGGTTGCATTTAATCTGGCGTTTCAGGAAGCCGGTCTTGATTGGGATTGGTCAGCGGAGCTGTATGGTGAGTTACTGGCTGTCACCGGTGGCAAAGAACGGATTCGCTATTACCTGGAGAAATACAATACTGAATTTAAAAAACCAGGGAATTTCGGCGATTTTGTAGCGGGTCTGCACGCAGCCAAGACCAGTTTTTACACCAAGCTGATGTCCGAAGGGGCCATTCCGTTACGCCCTGGCGTTGAGAAGTTAATAAACGAAGCTAGAGACGCTGGCATGCGGTTGGCAATTGCCACCACGACCACCCCTGAAAATGTGACTGCTTTGCTAACCTACACACTGGGTGCAGATTCTATTGACTGGTTTGAAGTGATCGGTGCGGGAGATATCGTACCGGCCAAAAAACCGGCACCCGACATTTATCATTTTGTGATGGAAAAGATGAACCTGACGCCAGAGCAGTGTATGGCATTTGAAGATTCTTATAATGGCATTCGTTCGTCAGTCCAATCACGTCTTACGACTATTGTGACCACAAATGGCTATACGGCTGAAGATGATTTCAGCGGTGCTGCGATTGTGCTCGACCAGATGGGTGAGCCAGACGCACCTTTTACCGTGCAAAGTGGTGATGCGCATGGTCATACCTACGTAAATCTAGAGATGGTTCGCCACCTGCATCGCGCTGCACATGGCTAATAAAGTCGACATCGCTTATCGCATGGCGGCTATTCAGCCGTTTCATGTGATGGCATTGTTGGCGCGTGCAAGAGAGCTTGAAGCTAAAGGGCGGGATATCGTCCACATGGAAATCGGCGAGCCGGACTTTGACACGCCAGCGCCGATCGTTCAGGCGGGAATCGAGGCACTGCAATCAGGTAAACACCATTACACACCTGCCAAGGGGCTGCTTGAGCTGCGCCAGGCTATCAGTGGATTCTACCTACAGAAATACGGAGTGAGTGTCGACCCTGAACGGATACTGATTACGCCAGGGTCATCCGGTGCATTGCAATTGCTGATGGCGGTGCTGATCAATCCTGGCCAGCAGGTGTTGATGGCAGATCCTGGTTATCCCTGTAATCGTAACTTTGTCCGCCTGGTGGAAGCTGAGTCGCTTTCAATTCCGGTGGCTGCTTCAAACGGCTATCAACTAAACGTCAATCATCTTCAACAGTATTGGAATAAACAAAGCAGGGCAGCTTTGGTTGCCTCGCCGGCGAATCCAACCGGCACGCTGATCAACACGGTCGATATGCAGGCCATGGTTGATTTTGTATTACAACACGGCGGCCATCTGTTGGTAGATGAAATCTATCATGGCCTTACTTATGGTGTAGAAGAACAGACCGCGCTTGCCATCAGCGATGATGTGTTTGTCATTAACAGCTTTTCGAAATATTTTGGCATGACTGGCTGGCGACTTGGATGGTTGGTTGCACCACAAGCGTATGTTGATGCACTGGATAAAGTGGCGCAGAATATATTTCTGGCCGCATCTACCCCGGCGCAATATGCAGCACTGGCTGCGTTTACACCTGAAACATTGGCAATTCTTGACCAACGCCGCGATACTTTTCAGCAACGGCGCGATTATCTATTACCCGCTTTGAAACAGCTTGGCTTCGCTATTCCAATAACGCCAGAGGGCGCATTCTATCTATATGCTAACTGTAAACACTTGACTGAAGATAGTTACAGCTTCTGTCTCAAGCTGTTGGAAGAAGCGGGCGTGGCCGTCACGCCGGGAAAAGACTTTGGTGTTAATAAGCCTGAGCAGCATGTCCGCTTTGCCTATACAACCTCGCTTGATCGACTCAAGCTGGGGGTCGAGCGGTTACAACAGTTTCTGAATAAATAATATATGAATCGCATAATCACAACATTCACTTTGATTTTACTTCTCTGTGTAGCGCCATGTTCACTGGCACAAGAGACGAATAGTACGCCTGGAGCGCCCGAGGGTGGCAATACCGATACTTGGCGTCATTTTGAAAACTTGGTGACTACTATTAGTAAAGCCGAGCGTGAACTGGATCAGGCTCGCAAAACGCTTGTTAATTCGCAGCATGAAACAGAACGTGAAGACGCCCGCGCCGAAGTCGAGCGTTTGTATCTTGAGCTGAATTCATTAAAGGTCGCCTGGGAAGTGTGGGCCACGGGTGGCGTAGATATGGAGCTGTTTGCTTCAGCTGATGTGACCGAGAAGTTTAATTGGCAAAGTGAACTTGAATCAGTCTTCGAGCCGATTTTGGCGGAATTACGTCGTTTGACAGACAGGCCGCGCAAGATAGAGCGTCTCCGTTCTGAACAGTTTGAATATCAACAGCGCTTATTGGCGGCGGAGCGTGCACATGAAACATTGACAGAATACCGGGTTATGGCGCCTTCGCCTGAGTTGGTCAATGCTTTTACTGTACTGGAGAATCGTTGGCTAGGTCGTCGTGACGATATGAAAAACAAGCTTGACCTGGTCAACTATGAATTGAACGAATTACTCACATCCAGCGTTGACACAAAAGAAGAGGCCATTGATCAGTTAAAGAAATTATTCAGTGGCAGGATACTAAATTTATTTCTGGCTGTGTTTGCCGCGATTTTTGTCTATCTACTGATCTGGCAATTGAATCGTCTATATACCCGTTATTTGCTCAGTCGTGGTAAACGCCCATCACTAACGGCACGAATTATACGCCTGGCACTGGTTGTTGTTGGTGCGGCATTGGCGTTTTTAGCAGCGATGGTAGTGCTCTACACTCGAGGCGACTGGCTGTTACTTGGCCTGCTAATTATTATCCTGGTGGGAATGGCGTTGGCGTTACAACGTTATCTGCCAGGTTACATGGCAGAAGCCAAGCTTATGTTGAATATTGGTGCTGTGCGTGAGGGTGAACGGGTAATCTACAATGGCCTGCCGTGGAAAGTGCAGTCCCTTAATGTTTATTCGCGACTGGTGAACCCCGTGTTATCAGGAGGTATTATTCGCTTGCCATTAAGCGCGTTGACTCCGCTTGTTTCCCGGCATTACGAAAAACGTGAACCATGGTTTCCAACCCGTGAAAAAGATTATGTTGTCTTGAGTGACAACACATTTGGACAGGTTGTTCTGCAAACACCGGAAAATGTTCTGTTACGGGAAATTGGTTCAGTGACAAATTTCTCCACGGCCAGCTTTCTTGAGCAAAACCCCCGTAACCTGTCACTGGATGGTTTTGCCGTGATACTCCGATTTGGCCTTGATTATCAGCATCAGACCGACGTCACGAGCACAATCCCTGAAACACTCGAAAACTATCTAACCAATCGATTACAACAACAACCCATTGGCGAACATATACAATCTGTGACCTTCGAGTTTGCAGAGGCAGGTGCGTCATCACTTGATTTTATTGGTATCGTCAGCGTTGACAGTGCGGCAGCGGGATCCTATTTGCAATTGAATCGACTGTTACAAAAAATTGCGGTTGATGCTTGTAACGAAAACGGCTGGATCATTCCATTTAATCAAATGACAGTCCACCTGGAACGTGACGGCGAATAAGGCTTATAAATTTATTTAAGCAATACGCCTTGAATAAATACCAATACATTATAAGATAGTTAGTGGAAGGTAATTCTATAAGGTAATCCTATGGAGCCAGGAAGCCCATATGTCTGAAAACTCCACAAATCAACCGCCCTCAGGTAATTCATCATTTCCAGTGAAATGGATTGTGGTTGGCGTTGTAATCATCTCATTCATGCTGATCTTCAAGGGTGAGTTGGGTGGTCTGATGGAACGTACCTCTGATCTTAAAATCAGTGCCACTGGCCTGGAAATCAAGGCCGTGGTTAAAACAGTTGAGACGCCAATTGGGCTGACAGAAGTTTCCGTAGTGCCTGTTGCGCGAACACCTGAAGACAGAACAGGGATTCAAAATACAACCTATACAAATACTAAGCATGATTTTCAGATCTAAAGTTTCACGCTTTTTAGATGAGCCTAGAGATCGGTTCATGCGTTCTTTACCGGGGACAGCGAGACGCGATCAATAACCATACAGTTAGCCAGGTCAAAAACGAAAAATATCCTTG
>CALZIO010000094.1 GCA_945787785.1 uncultured Chromatiaceae bacterium | reverse complement strand
GTCGGCACTACAGCGGGGTTTGGCAGAATCGGACGTTGCGATTATTATCAATCAATCACTTGTGAGCGAAATATATTTTATATTCGACAAATTTAGGGTCGAGTTGGTGAAGTCGGGTTAGTAATATTTTCAATCCTATCTGAATTAAATCTACTAAGAGCTCATAGCAAATTGGATGCGCACACAGATATATACCGAGTGTTTTACAATACCCTATCTTTGCTGACAGTTTCGCTAGCAATTATTGGCACTGCCATTTGGGGATATGGTGATTTGTTTTTGTAAGGACTTACGTAAAACTCAATTATACAACGCCAACTTCACCTCGAACGATTTTCACGCCTCCTGTTCAACCAGCTCATCAAGCCACTCGCGCTCAAGCAGCTCAAGCTTGTGATTGAAACGGCAGACTATTGGAACACCTGGAGTTACTTCTACTTTTTCAACGGCTACCGCATCGAGTTTTTCCAGGTGCATGATCAAAGCGCGCAGAGTATTGCCATGGCTGGCGACAAGTAGCCGGCGCCCTGCTTGTATGCGCGGGGCGATCACCTCGTGCCAATAGGGCAGCAAGCGCTGCTGGCACGCTTCCAGGCTTTCGCTGCGCGGTAACAACTTCGGATCGAGCTCAGCGTAAAGTGGATCAAAGCTTGGATGGCGAGGATCATCTTCTGCTACAGGCGGAGGAGGATCGAAATAACCACGCCACCACAGCCGCGAGCGAGATTCACCCCAGGTCGTCGCGATTTCAGTTTTATTCTTGCCCTGCAGTTGGCCGTAATGGCGTTCATTTAGCCGCCAGCTGGAATGAATAGGTATGCTTGCATGCTCAGTTGCAGCCAGCAGGCTATCGACTGTCTGGCGCGTTCGCTGCAACACTGAGGTATGCGCCTCATCAAATGCAAACCCTTCGGCAGAAAGACGGCGGCCTGCCGCAGCAGCATCAGCTAATCCCCGTTCAGCTAACGAAATATCTGTCCAACCGGTGAAGCGATGACTCAGATTCCATTCACTATGGCCATGGCGAATAAGAACCAACCAATGCTCTGCCTGTGTCATTCGACTGATTCCAGTTCAACTTTTGCCAAATGATGGTGATCGTCCCAGGACTCCAGATGCCAACCCTGACCATCCCCACCCCTATTATCAAAGCGAAACCAGTTGAGAGCACAGTTAGGTATGACAAAATCGCGTGGCGTATGCAATGAACGCCCGGTGGCCTTACGGTAGATAATGTCCAACACCCCCGCATGACAGACAACAGCAATGGTATGGCCGCTGTGATGTCTTGTCAGCCAATCCACCGCTGTGTGTACGCGTTCGGAAAAGCGCTGCATGCTCTCTCCGGTTTCAAAATTGTATTTAAAGTCTCGAGCCTCATAATATTTGTATGCCTCAGGATAAAGCGTGCCAGCATCATCCTTTGTAACTCCCTGAAAAATACCATAGTTCCGTTCGCGTAGTTGCACCCGGGTAATGACATCAAGATTTCGCCCTGCGGCAATAGCCTGGGCAGTCTGCCTGGCACGGCTCAGGTCACTGCTGTAAACCGCGGTGAAGTAGTGATGTGCTGCGTTGAATGCCATCGCCAACGCCTGCGCCCGTCCTGTCTCATTGAGAGGGATGTCTGTTTGCCCCTGGATACGTTTTTCAACGTTCCAGTCTGTCTCGCCGTGACGAACAAAGCATATGCGGGTGGATGTGATCATCTAAATTATTTTTTCAATTTCTGCCTTATTAAAACATCGCTCCGGTGTAATAACTATGGCAGAAATACTGGCCGGGACACAAGGGCCTGGCCTCGACGACTCGCAGCAATACTTGACCTGAGAAAATTTGAGTTACAACAAGCCATGTTCAATTCGGCGTTGAAATGCGGTAATCGCCTCGCGAATAATCTGACTATAAGTTTCAATAATCTCAGTAGCAAAATCAAATACTTCAAGCCCCTTGATACTAATTTTGCCAGCAATCATGATCTTCTGACTCACCAACTGTTGCAACTGATCGAGCCGGTGCTCATGTAACATGATGGAGGGCAATGCCGGTACTGCCCGAAGCGCTTCATGCTGCAGTGATCGTGACACCACACGCAGACGCTCCTTATTCAGATTAAGTGATTGCAGCAGTTGGCTAAAACGCAGCCGAGCATCATTGTCGCAATAACCACGCACACTCGCATGGGTGGCAAGACCACGGAGCTTGGCAATATTTTCCAGCATCTCCGCTATCAGCTTTAACGAGATCCGCACCAAGATATGATGATTCTGATCACTGTATAGCAGTGCTGCATCAGACTCTTTAACTCTGGCATTTGAATTTCGGGACTGAGGAAAAGTAAAATAATCCGCAGCTTCTACCAACTTCCACACTAACTTCAAAATGCACTCAATAAAGTGACTATGTAATTCAAAGTTGGTAATAACGGTATCATCACTCCAGTTTTGAACCAGATCCTGCCAGTCCCGTTCAACCCTCTGCCACTTTTCAGCAGGGATTATCTCAGCGCATTGCAGATTAATCTGGGCAGTCACTTCCAATAGCCGCTGGATCACTGCCTGCTCGTGCAAAACACGTGACTCAAATTTGGCATCACCTTCAAGCGTTGCCATGCTGGTACCGCGATGTTTCTGAGCCTCCATCAACAAAAGACCTAGATGTCGAACGATGGCAAGCACGTTTTGTTGCTGAATATAGTGTGGCACATTATTTCGCTCAGCCCCCGCGACAATCACAGGATTATGCTGTGTTGGAACCTGAACTGTGGTTGTTTGTGAAATCACCTGTTACTCCTGAGGCCTGCGTTGGCGCTCATAGAGGAATTTTAAAACTTCTGCGCGGTACTTGTTGTACTGTGGATCATTAGCCAACTCAAGGCGATTACGTGGCCGTTCCAGTTCGACTTTCAGGATTTCCCCCACGCTCGCTGCTGGGCCATTGGTCATCATCACGATCTTGTCAGACAGCAATACCGCCTCATCGACATCATGGGTAATCATGATCACGGTGTTGTTAAGATCTGACTGAATCTCCATTACCGAGTCTTGCAGATGAGCACGGGTCAGCGCATCAAGCGCCCCGAATGGCTCATCCATGAGCAGTACTGTCGGCTCCATTGCCAACGCCCTGGCAATTCCGACACGCTGTTTCATCCCGCCAGAGATTTCTGCAGGATACTTGTGCATCGCATGATCCATGTGCACAAGGTGCAGATTGTGCTCAATCCACTCTTTCATTTCGCGCTTGGTTTTTTTCTTTTTGAAGATAGCCTTTACTGCAATCTCCACGTTTTGATAACAAGTCAGCCATGGCAGTAGTGAATGGTTTTGAAACACCACTGCCCTATCGGGACCAGGCTCATCCACTTCTTTACCATTGAGAATTACACCACCAGTGGTGGCCTTGTAAAGACCCGCAACGATGTTCAGCACAGTGGATTTGCCGCAACCTGAATGACCGATAATGGAAATAAATTCACCTTTTGCTATTTTCAGATTGACATTATCCAGCGCCTTGAATGCTCCCTTTTTGGTGGGAAATTCGATCGAAACGCCGGTAAGGTCCAGGAAGGTTGGCTGAAAATCCTCTTCCTTGGTCACTTTTGTTTCATCAACGGATGGTTCTGTTTTCATCATTTGTACGACTGACATTATGTAATCCTCTTTTTAAACTCCTTCCCCCTCGCAGGGGGAAAGTTGGGATGGGGGTGAACTATAAGCTGTTTATCCCCTCCCTAACCCTCCCCCTTCAAGGAGGAGGGAATTATTTACTAGCGACCGGCATTCTTGTCGTGCGACAACACTTTCTGCAAAGTCAGCATCAACCAATCCAGTAGGAAACCAATCAGACCGATAGCGAGCACTGCCACCATAATGCGGCCCAGGGAATCGGAACTGCCATTTTGAAATTCATCCCAGACGAACTTGCCCAGGCCCGGGTTCTGCGCCAGCATTTCTGCTGCAATCAATACCATCCAGCCAATCCCCAATGAGATACGCAGACCAGTAAAGATCATTGGCAAGGAGGCCGGGATAGCTATCTTGAACACCTGTGTGACCCAGTGCAGGCGAATGACGCGACCCACATTAATAAGATCTTTATCAATTGAAGCAACAGCGACTGCTGTATTGATCAGGGTCGGCCACAATGAACATAGGGTCACCGTGATGGCCGAGGTGATGAATGATTTTTCAAACATGGGATCATCACTGATGTAAACCGCACTGACCACCATGGTAACGATGGGTAACCAGGCCAATGGCGATACAGGTTTGAATATCTGAACCAATGGGCTAATCGCGCCGTAGAGTTTATCACTCAGACCACAGGCAACACCTATCGGTATAGCAATCAAGGCGCCTATTAAAAAGCCAGTAAAAACTGTACCCAGGCTGGTCCAGATCTGGTCGAAAAAGGTGTCGCGACCTGTATATTCACGTACTTTGATTTCAGCATCAGGATTTATTGCCAACTTCTTGGCATTACGTTCTTCCTGACGCTCATAAAAAGCTTCTTCCTTTTCACGCTCAGCCACATGTTCTTCATACAAGCCCTGGGTCTGCTCCCAAACCTGGCTTGGACCAGGTAACTCACCGAGACTGGTTTTAACCTGCGACGCAGCACCGGCCCAGAGAAACAGGAAGGCTGCAATGGCCAGCAGCGGCAGGCCAATCACCGTCATAATCTCACTTAACTGTTCGCGGGGGTTTTCACCTGTGCTTAGTCGCACGACCGGGACCATCCAGGAAAGACCTGTCATTTCGAGTGTGTTGATAATCTTTGTTTTCATTGCTGTGCTCTCTACAAGATGTTTGCGTAGGGTGCGCTAAGCGCACCGAATACCATTTATTTAATGGTGCGCACGGCGCACCCTACGGTTACTTCCTTACTAGATTTTGTCATTACCTTTTAAGCCGATTTCGAACTGTTTAAGATAATCGTTAGGTTTCTTACCGTTATATGTGACGCCATCAATAAAGTGAGCTTGTGCTGCACGGAAACCATCTTCAGATGCAAAGTCGGGAAAGTCCTTGGCATTAACTTTACCTTCGGCAATCAGCTCTTTCGCAGCTTTCTCATATATGTCCGGGCGATAAACTTTCTTGGCAATATCCATGTACCAGCTATCTGGTTTTTCATCAGCGATCTGACCCCAGCGACGCATTTGTGTCAGGTACCAAATAGCATCAGAGTAGTAAGGATAGGTAGCGTTATAGCGAAAGAATACATTGAAGTCAGGCACCGCACGCTTATCGCCCTTTTCATACTCGAAGGTACCGGTCATGGAGTTGGCGATGACATCATAGTCGGCACCTACATAATTGGATTGCGACAGGATCTTCACTGCTTCAGGGCGATTGGCGTTATTTTTATCATCCAACCATTGGGCAGCACGGATCATAGCTTTAACTACAGCGATGTGGGTGTTTGGGTTTTGATCTGCCCATTTTTTGCTAACACCAAATACTTTTTCAGGATTATCTTTCCAGATCTCATAGTCAGTGATCACAGGCACACCAATACCTTTGAATACCGCCTGTTGGTTCCAGGGCTCACCTACACAATATCCATAGATAGTTCCAGCTTCCATAGTCGCTGGCATTTGGGGTGGTGGCGTTACTGACAATAGCGCGTCCGCATCGATGGTGCCGGAAGTATCACCCTTGTGAGGAGCATAGAAACCTGGATGAATTCCACCGGCCGCTAACCAGTAACGCAACTCATAGTTGTGCGTGGACACCGGAAACACCATACCCATTTTGAAGGGCTTGCCTTCATCTTTATATTTCTCAACGACAGGCTTGAGTGAGTCTGCCTTGATGGGATGAACAGGTTTGCCGTCTTTATGCGGCACATGTTTTTTCATCTCGCCCCAGACTTTATTAGATACGGTGATGGCATTACCATTCAGGTCCATGGAGAAGGCAGTGATGATGTGATCCTGGGTTCCAAAGCCGATAGTGGCGCCAAGCGGTTGACCTGCCAACATGTGCGCTCCGTCCAACTCACCGTCGATTACACGATCGAGTAAAACTTTCCAATTGGCTTGCGCTTCTAATGTGACAAAAAGCCCTTCGTCTTCAAAGAAACCTTTTTCATAGGCAATCGCCAGTGGTGCCATGTCAGTCAGTTTGATAAAACCGAATTTCAAATCTTCCTTTTCCAGATTCTCAACTGCATGAGCAGCGCCAGTCGGTAACAAGGTAGTACTACCCATCACCATCATCGCCGACAAGACGGCAGCCGATGCCTTTTTCATAAAACTACGTCGGGTTGGATTGATGCTTGTTTCTTTCTTAAGCGCCATTTGGTTACTCCATCTATGTTTAAAAAAATTCCAAAAAAAACGCCCACCCGCACACACATTAAACTAGTGTGTTGCCGATGGACGTCGTTGTCCGGTTTAGGGCCTACTGTGGCCTTTACTGTAACTTGCATTTACAGACCCGCCATTGGATCCTAATGTCGCCTTGATTGGCTTGCCCATGCTCGGGCATTGTCTTGATTAGTATTTAGCAACTGCTGTGCCAGTAATTGGCAATCAGCACTAAGTGATTATTTAACAAGAAATATATTTACTGAATAAAGCTTTATGCCCTGAAATGGGACAACCAGACAGCACCAATTGTGGGCGGGAATCAGCAGATTGCTACAAAAAATGCCTCACTATCATGCGCAAGCCGTGTTAGCTATTTGCACATGAGATGAAGCATCAATTCTGTCTCGGGGTATTTAGTTCAACGCTGGATGGCTGACAGATATAGATCAACCAATGCTGCATAATAGTTAAGCATGAGCAGCTATGTTACGACATCCATACAACACATCCATTACGCCGTTCGCATTTCCGACGTATTGATTTCACTGAGTTGTTGATTCAGCGTCCAAAAGTCATAGATCACACCAATCAGAAATAAACCGCCGGTTAATAGATAGAGAAGACCGGTGAACCACTTTTCCATATAAAACCGGTGTATGCCAAACACACCGAGAAAGGTCAATAAAATCCACGTCAAATTGTAATCTTTAGGCCCGGCAACAAACCGAAAATCCGCCTGCTGGTCCATACTGGGGATAAGAAAAAGATCAATAATCCAGCCAATGAAAAACAAGCCCAGCGTAAAAAAATAGATAGTACCGCTCACCGGCTTGCCATAGTAAAACCGGTGCGAGCCCAAGAAACCAAAGATCCAAAGAATATAACCGATGAGTTTGCTATGTGTGTCAGTATCCGTGATCGTAGCCATTGTTATCTTCTTCTATTTTTTCAAGAGACTTCCAGAATCCCCCAGTGGCCGGTGGTTAGTCAAGCGCCTCGCTGGATAAAAACTCATATTCAGTACAACTCAGCCAGGCAAGAGCGGTCTGTTTACGTGCAAGGTCAAATATCTTAGGGAAGCTCTGAATAAGCAAGAATTCGTCACTCCGGCGTGATCCCGGCCTTCGCCGGGAGGAGTCCAGTGTTTTCAGAAAATTACTAGACTCTGGCACTTGTGCCCCATGGGTATTCGCCAGAATGACTTGTCTAGAGTTTTTAGTTATGACAATAGATTGCAAATCCCATCTTGAACACCCATCGCATATGTAGTGTGATAGTAGACCTAATCACCTAACACCTCCAACAGAGCATCTGAGCTAAATTTAGGGGGAAGGAATAATAAGGAATAATAATATGCATACAATGAAAAACTATGCCATGAGCATGTCAAAATTGGCATTGTCGATTGGGAGCTTTGGCGTTGCGCTGGCAGGCGGATTTGTAATATGTGGTTGGTTGGCAATCCACCTTCTTGAGTTTTTGACGAATTCACAAATGTCATAACGCTCCCGCAGAGCGGGAGGCTTGACGGCTGTTAGCAGCCCCAAGGGCTGCCATGGTCAAAGTTCTGTGCGGCTCAAAGAATCGTGCTAAAAATCCCCATCCTCGTCCGAACCA
>CALZIO010000093.1 GCA_945787785.1 uncultured Chromatiaceae bacterium | reverse complement strand
CTTTTTACTTGATTTTGGCTTCTTTATACATCACATGCTGACGAACGACAGGATCATATTTTTTAATCTCCATCTTTTCAGGCATGTTACGTTTATTTTTGTCAGTGGTGTAAAAGTGGCCGGTGCCGGCACTTGAGACCAATCTGATTTTTTCGCGTGCACTTTTTGCCATGATTTAGTCTCCTTAAACCTTTTCGCCACGAGCGCGTATATCAGCCAGCACGTTGTTGATGCCACGTTTGTCGATAATACGCATTCCATGGGAAGAGACACGCAGTTTTACCCAGCGATTTTCGCCTTCAACCCAGAAGCGGTGGGTGTGAAGATTGGGCAGAAAACGGCGCCTGGTTCTGTTGTTGGCATGAGAGACATTGTTCCCAACCATTGGGCCCTTGCCCGTAACCTGACATACTCTCGACATGAGTCTTTCTCCAATATGAATTCTTTTAAACCGCGCCCCGGCGCAGGAAGGGCGAATTTATACCAGTTTAGGGGGGCGGTTTCAAGTAAATAAGGTGGTTTGTCTATTTATATCTCTGCTTCAATTAAAACTAACGGGATAAATAGTAACTAAAATCAATATATTAGGCTAAATCAATCCCCTTTCGGCAAAAGAAGTGAATTGGCCGTCGCCGACGATAAAATGATCCAACATACGGATATCGACCAGTGCCAGGGCATCGTGAAGGCGGCGGGTAATCTGACGGTCCGCCCGACTTGGTTCTGCAATCCCGGAAGGATGGTTATGGGCCAGAATTACCGCTGCGGCATTGTGATGCAGGGCGCGTTTGACCACTTCGCGCGGATGCACGCTGGCGCCGTCGATAGTGCCGAAAAAAAGCTCTTCAAACTGAATTACGCGATGGCGGTTGTCGAGAAACAGGCAGGCAAACACCTCGTGTGGATAATCACGTAATTTTGCACAGAGAAAGCGCTGGGTGTCCTGCGGATTACTTAAGGCATTACCGCGGCGTAGTCGCTCATCCAAGTGGCGCCGGCCCATTTCCAGAGTGGCCTGGAGTTGAACAAACTTGGCGGTACCGAGGCCCTTGCTTCGGCAGAACTGCCTCTGGTCAGCGTCGAGCAGTGCGCGAAGGCTGCCATATTCATCCAGTAGTTCGCGGGCCAGATCCACGGCGGTTTTACCAACGATGCCGGTGCGCAGAAATATGGCTAACAGCTCTGCATCAGAAAGCGCTGTTGGGCCTCGTTGTAATAGTTTTTCGCGTGGCCGTTCATCTGCCGGCCAATCTGTAATTGCCATGCCTACTCCTTCAATCGAAGAATGCGAGTTTCGATTTATGTCCCCAAGAGTGGTATGTTATCTCTCCTGAACAAATCATGCTATTGGGAGTGTCTATTGCCGTCAGTCGCGGGTGTGAGTGGCCGCCGAATTATTGTTGGCGTCAGCGGTGGTATCGCAGCGTATAAGAGTGCAGAGCTGGTGAGACGTTTACGTCAGTCGGATGCCGATGTGCGCGTGGTGATGACGCCGGCCGCCACGGAATTTATCACCCCATTGACCATGCAGGCCTTATCCGGCAATCCGGTCCATACCAATCTGCTTGATACGAGCGCGGAAGCGGCGATGGGGCATATTGAGCTGGCCCGTTGGGCCGAGGCGGTATTGGTAGCGCCTGCCAGTGCCAATTTTCTTGCACGAATTACGTATGGTTTGGCGGATGATCTGTTAACTACGCTCTGTCTGGCCACTGAGGCTCCGTTGTTTGTGGCGCCAGCAATGAATCGAGTAATGTGGCAGCATCCAGCCACCCAACACAATTGTCTGACCCTGCAACAGCGTAATGTAACCTTGCTAGGCCCCGCAGAGGGAGAGCAAGCTTGTGGTGAGGTCGGGGCTGGTCGTATGCTTCAAGCGGAAGAATTGTTAATTGCCATGGCTGCGCACTGGCGGCATGGTCCGTTGGCCGCTTGCCAGGTGTTGGTTACTGCGGGTCCAACCCGTGAGGCAATTGACCCGGTGCGCTACATCAGCAACCATAGTTCGGGCAAAATGGGCTATGCCGTGGCAGCGGCAGCCGCCGCTGCTGGGGCTAAGGTGTTGTTGGTCACGGGTCCAACAAACCTTTCCTGCCCTGACGGTGTAAAATGCATCCCTGTCGATAGCGCTGCACAAATGGCAGAGGTGGTAAAAACCAACGTCAGTCAGAGTCAGATACTCATTTCAGCAGCCGCTGTCGCTGATTATCGCCCGGTTGTTGTGCAAGACAGGAAGATGAAGAAAAGCTCACCAGAGTTGAATCTGCAACTGGAGCGAACTGAAGATATTATAGCTCTGGTTGCATCGAGCAAAGACAGTCCGTTTGTGGTTGGTTTTGCAGCAGAAACAGATAACCTTGAATCTTATGCCCTAGAAAAATTGCAGCGTAAAGGCTTGGATATGATTGCTGCCAATCTGGTTGGTGAGGATATGGGTTTTAATAAAGATGACAACGCCTTGACAGTGTTATGGCAAGATGGAAAACATGAAATAGAACGCGCTGATAAGTCTATTGTCGCGCGTGAATTAATTGCATTAATTGCTGAGAGGTATCATGCAAAAAGTACAAGTTAAAATCCTGGATGACCGTATTGGTACAGAGTTTCCATTACCGCATTATGCTACCCATGGTGCTGCAGGCATGGATCTGCGTGCTTGTCTGGACCAGGCGATTACACTCAAGCCGGGGGATACCCAGCTCATCCCAACGGGTATAGCGATCCATCTGGGTGAGCCAGGCCTGGCGGCAGTAATTTTGCCCCGCTCAGGTCTTGGGCATAAACATGGCATTGTCTTGGGTAATCTGGTCGGCTTGATTGATTCGGATTACCAGGGGCAGTTGTTTGTTTCATGCTGGAACCGTGGTAATGAAACGTTCGAAGTAAAGGTGGGTGAGCGCATCGCCCAGTTAGTGTTTGTGCCTGTGGTGCAGGCAGAACTTGAAGTTGTGGGTGACTTCGAAGAGAGTCACCGTGGCGAGGGTGGATTTGGTCATACCGGACGCCATTAATTCCGAGCTAATTTTAAAGATAAGGCCAATCAAAGACCGACATGTTGAATAAACAAGAGCAGCAAGCAGGTTCAAAAAAGGAGCAGATGCCAAAACAAGGCTCGTTGTTGTCGATGACGATAATTGCCTATCTTAGTGGGGTATTCGCCTTGTTTTTGCTGGCGTTTGCTGCGTATTTTGTATTGAGCATGCACGAAGAGGAAGAGAGCACCGAGCATGCCGCTACAATTAGTGGGCAATTGAATAACGATATTCAAGTGATACTGAAGCGTTATGTTAGCCGGGTCAATCTGTTAGCCGTAGATCCGAATCTTGTTGAACTCATCTATTTTCCGGCTACACGTCAGATAAGGGAGGAACACCTGGCAGAGATGATCGATGCTGAAAAGGTCATGTTATTTGCTAGGGGTGAAGAAAAAGCATTAACGGGAGATTATCCAAAGTTAAGTTTTTCGGAGCTGGATTTGATCTATGAAGCGGATAAGGGGCTGCAGCCGCGGCTTGAATATCACAAGCTCAAAGATGGTTCGAGTCATCTCAATCTAGTTCGTCCACTAAGGCAGAATGGTGCTGTGGTTGGCTTTGTCCTGGTGCGTTTTGCCGGTGCATCATTGATCCAGAAAATTAATCGCTTAAGCGTGCCAGACGCTCACCTGGAGTTGGGCCAGGAATTGAGTGATGGTTCACATGAGTCATTTATTAGTTGGGGGGATGATGCTCTAAAATCAGGTAACCAGGAATATAACGGTAGCTTCAGTGATACCAACTGGCGTTTTTCTTATTGGGAATCACCAAAAGGTTGGCAGGTTTTAGGCATGGACTGGCGTGCGTTTTACTGGCTGACATTTTTCGAGATCATTGCTGTTTTGGCCTTGATGATGACCATCTTCCGCCGCTTGATGGATCATGCAATGATTGAAAGTGCCAATGTGTTGTTCGGTTATGTGCGTGATCGCCTCAGTGGTCAATGGATGGGTAAAGCTTATGTCACTCGCTTGAGTGAACTGCAACCAACTCTGAATAATATGCAGAATTTAACCTGGTCGATAGCCAATGCCAAGGAAGCAGAGGTGCAGCCAGAGACTGACAAGACGCCAAAAGTCAGTGCGGCAGAGTCATCTGAGAAAGGACGAAAAGATTTTGAGCAATCTTATGTCGATATCATGTATCAAAACAAAGATGCAATCGAAATAGACGAAACGGATGAGATTCCTGATACGGAAGATGAGGTTGAGGTAAACGCTGATAAGTTACGGGAAAATATTGATGATATCCCGGTAGAAGATTTGTTGCGTTCTCTTGCCACAAGCATTGAGGAAGAGGCTGAGTCTGAAATTGAGACAGCCTCTGAGCCTGAGTTTGAATCCGAAGATACTGGTGTTGAGCATGACCAGCCTGATCGTAATCAACTAGAGGAAAGCACTGAAGAAATATCACAAGCAATCTTTCGTGCCTATGATATACGGGGTGTGGTTGGCAAAACACTGACGCCTGAGGTTGTGTATCAAATTGGTCGTGCGTTTGGCACAGAGGCGTGGGAAATAGGTGAGCAGGCCATAGTGATTGGTCGTGATGGTCGATCCTCAAGTGAGTCGCTTGCAGATGAGTTGACCAAGGGTTTGCTAGAGAGTGGTCGCGATGTAATTGATATTGGCTTGGTGCCAACACCGGTGGTTTATTTTGCCACTCATTATCTAAATGCCCGCTCTGCGGTGATGATCACGGGCAGCCATAATCCGCCTGATTACAACGGTTTTAAATTAGTACTGCAAGGTGAAACCTTGGCTGAGGAGGGGATTCAACAGATCTATCAGCGCATCCAGTCGGGTGATTATTCAGTCGGTGAGGGGAGTTATACGGAACAAAATCTAACCTCTGATTATATCGCCAGGATTCATGCAGATGCTCAATTTGAGCGTAGTCTTAAAGTCGTGATTGATTGTGGTAACGGCGTTGCTGCTGCAGTCGCCCCTTCATTGTTACGTAGTATGGGTTGTGATGTCGCTGAGCTTTATTGTGAGATTGACGGTGATTTTCCCAACCACCATCCTGACCCAAGTCAGCCGGTTAATCTTCAGGCCTTGATTGCTGCGGTAAAGCAGAATAATGCCGATGTTGGTTTGGCTTTTGATGGTGACGGCGATCGCTTAGGAGTGATTGATTCAAGTGGCAAGATAATTTGGCCCGACAGACAGTTGATGTTGTATGCCCGGGAAGTCCTGAAAAATCATCCTGGCGGGCAAGTCATTTACGATGTTAAATCCAGTCGACATCTACATCGCTTTATCGAAGATTGTGGCGGGCAGCCATTGATGTGGAAGGCAGGCCATTCATTGATGAAAGCTAAGCTGAAGGAGACTGGTGCCCAGCTTGCTGGGGAGATGAGTGGGCACACTTTCTTTAATGATCGTTGGTATGGTTTTGATGATGGGCTTTATACGGCGGTGCGACTACTGGAAATCCTCTCTAAGGATGAGCGAAAAACTGATGCAGTATTCGCAGAATTGCCTGATGCTTTCAGCACGCCAGAGATCTTGGTCAGAATGGAAGAGGGTGAGCACTATAAACTGGTTGAACGGTTAATGCGTGAGATAGACCTCCCTGATGCACAAATGATTATGATCGATGGTGTGCGTGCAGAATTCAAAGATGGTTGGGGGTTGGTGCGAGCATCAAACACGACGCCATGTTTGATGTTTCGTTTCGAAGCGCAGACTGAGCAGGCGCTAGAGCATATTCAAACATTGTTTAAGCTCCAGGTTCATAAGTTTGCGCCAGAGCTAGAATTACCTTTCTGAACTAGGGCCTGGTCAATATATAAAGTATTAGCGAGTTTGTAATGACATTAGAAAAAGATGCAGCGATGAATATCGCGCACGTATTGACAGAGGCGCTACCCTATATCAGGCGTTTTGCTGGCAAGACTATTGTCATTAAGTATGGCGGTAATGCTATGGTTGATGATGCACTTAAAAATGGTTTTGCCCGTGATGTAGTGCTGATGAAGCTGGTGGGTATTAACCCAGTTGTAGTGCATGGTGGTGGACCACAAATTGGTAATCTATTAGAGCGCATCGGTAAGGAATCGAAGTTTGTCGAAGGCATGCGAGTTACCGATAGTGAGACTATGGATGTGGTTGAGATGGTGTTGGGTGGTTTGGTTAACAAAGAGATTGTTAACCTGATTAACCGTCACGGCGGCCGGGCGGTTGGTTTAACAGGTAAAGATGGCGATTTAATCAGGGCGCGCAAACTCAGGTTTGAACGTAATGCGCCGGAAATGAATGAGCCGGAGATAATTGATATCGGTCATGTTGGTGAAGTGGCATCTATCGATAGCGGCGTTGTTGATATGCTGGTGCATGGAGATTTTATTCCGGTGATAGCGCCAATCGGTGTTGGTGATGATGGCCAATCCTACAATATCAATGCTGATCTTGTGGCAGGTAAACTGGCGGAAGTATTGGCAGCAGAAAAATTGATCTTATTGACCAACATACCGGGCATTTTGGATAAGAATGATAATGTTCTTACCGGTTTAAATGCCGAACAGGTCAATGAGTTGGTTGCGAATGGTACTATTTATGGGGGGATGTTGCCGAAAGTTCGTTGCGCCCTTGAAGCAGCTCAGTCTGGTGTGCGGTCAGTCCATATTATTGATGGCCGTGTCAAACACGCGGTGTTGCTGGAACTGTTTACAGATCAGGGAATCGGAACCCTGATTAGAAGTTAGTTATTCCAGATTTTCGACAACACTTTTCAGTTGTCGATAGCGTTCCAGGTCATTGCCATAATCCTGTTTTATTTTGTCCAAACTGGCTTTGTTATGTTCCAGTCGTGTCTGGTACTTGTCGATTTTTCTTCGTGCACCAGCGATCTGAGTTAATAGAAATTCTGGAATTGTTATTCCCTGCTTTTCAAAATCACTGGCTTCTTTGGTCAACTGCCGAAATTGCAACTCTAGCAGTGTAATAGTTTCTTCGCCCAGATCGATTAATGCCTGCACATCGCCAAGTTTGCGTTCTCGTGCAGCAACAATTTCTTCTTCGCTAGCATATGTCATCAAAAGGCGGCGGTCTTTTTGAGCCTGTTCTTCAGAGATTGGTGCTGGTTTTGAGCCTTGTTCGGCCTCTACCTCGTCGACGGATTTGATTGTTTGTATGGTGATGCCTTGTTCACTAATGACACGGTAACCCTGTTTTACGTATTTTGGTGGTACGCTGTCCGTATAATAAACATTCCCTTTTTCATCTTGCCAACGGTACAGGTCAGCTGCAGAGGCCGACATTGATGTGCAAAACAAGACCAATGTGAGGGAAAGGGCCAAACCACGTCGGCTGCAGGGCATATTAATATCCATATTCATAACACTCGATTACGTCTATTGTAGCCCGGAAAGGATTTCGATTGAATTGGGATCAGCAATTATTGCTATTTGTTGTTTCGCTGCTGGCCAATACATTTTCAGCTTTGGCAGGTGGTGGTGCTGGGCTGATACAGCTGCCTGCACTGATATTCCTGGGTTTGCCGTTTTCCGTGGCTTTGGCAACACACAAAGTGGCCAGTGTTGCCTTAGGTGTGGGTGCCACCTTGCGCCATTGGCGCGAACAGAATGTTGATTTCCGTTTTTCACTGCTAATCCTCGTCTCAGGCCTGCCTGGAGTTGTTTTAGGTGCCAGTATTATCCTGGCAGTGCCTGATCGATTGGCTGAAGTGGCGCTAGGCGTGCTGACTATCAGCCTGGGTATCTATTCATATCTGCGCCCTAATCTCGGAACGACTCAGCAACTACGAAACCGCACACTAACAGGCTATCTCATTGGTGGCTCTATATTATTATTTATCGGCGTACTAAATGGTTCCTTAACCTCGGGTACGGGGCTATTTGTGACCTTGTGGTTAGTGCGTTGGTTTGGTTTAGACTATAAACGGGCGGTTGCCCATACATTGATTCTGGTCGGATTGTTCTGGAATGGCAGTGGCGCACTGACACTAGGGATTCTGGGGGAAATTCAATGGGATTGGTTGCCTGCCCTGCTATTGGGTTCATTGCTGGGTGGTTTTATTGGTGCCCATTACGCCATCATTAAAGGCAACCGTCTTATCAAACGTGCTTTTGAAATTGTCACCTTACTTGTCGGTGCGAAGCTGATTATTGGATAGGGGCTGCTAACTAGTGTCCGTCCATAAACACTAACACCATGAAATTAAATACAAAAATCGGCATATGCGAGTAAAAAGTTCCGGTGATGTTTGCTATCCTTGTTATCTAAAACATTGAAAACAATGA
>CALZIO010000092.1 GCA_945787785.1 uncultured Chromatiaceae bacterium | reverse complement strand
TGTTTTTTGAAGACGACACGGCTTTGGATAAGTATTGCCGTAAACGTTTCAAGAAGTGGGATAAACGCTTTAGTAAATGGGGTGTTTAGTTTTTCTATGCTGGCCTGTTAGCGATGTATGACGGGTTAGTTGCTTGTCATAATATTTTAACTGTCTTGTGATAATATCGGGAAAATAACAGGGTGCCTTAGCCTTCATCATGGAAGATATAGACCTTAAACAACCCGAGCTTTACATTAATCGTGAGCTAAGTCTGCTCGAATTCAATCGCCGTGTGCTGGAGCAGGCTAAGGATGAGCGTGTCCCTCTGTTTGAGCGTGTACGCTTTCTTTGTATTTCCAGTACCAATATGGATGAATTTTTCGAGGTGCGCGTTGCCGGGCTGAAACAAAAGGCTGGCCTGGGTGCAATGGACAGCGGTCCTGATAACATGTCGGCACAGGAGGTGCTGAAAGAGATCAGTATTCGGGCTAAAGAGCTGGTTGATGAGCAGTACCGTGTTCTGAATGACATCATGTTTCCTTTGCTTGAAGAACAAGGTATTCGATTTATCCGTCGTGATGATTGGAATGCCTCGCAAAAGCGATGGCTGCGAAAATTTTTTAATGAATCCCTGCAGCCGGTACTGAGCCCAATGGGGCTGGATCCTGCCCATCCTTTTCCTCGAATTCTTAATAAGAGCCTAAATTTTATTGTCTCGCTTACGGGTAAAGATGCCTTCGGCCGGAACAGTGGTCTGGCAGTTATCTCTGCGCCGCGTTCGTTGCCGCGCGTGATTCAGCTGCCCGCTGATGAAGCCGAGAGTGGTCCAAATGATTTCGTCTTTCTTTCTTCAGTAATGCATGCTCATGCGGATGACCTTTTCTATGGCATGAAGGTTGAGGGTTTGTACCAGTTTCGCGTTACGCGAAATAGTGAGTTGTTCGTCGATGAAGAAGAGATCGATGACTTGTTACGTGCAGTCGAAGGTGAGTTGTTGGGGCGCCACTTTGGTGACCTGGTACGCCTTGAAGTAGCGCATAACTGTCCCCAAGAATTGGTTAAGTTTTTACAAGATCAGTTCGCCTTGGCCGAGGCGGATATTTATCAAGTCAATGGGCCGGTGAATCTTAATCGGGTGCAGGAAATTTGTGATCTGGTTGATCGTCCTGACCTCACATATCCGTCTTTTACACCGCGTTTGCCCAAGCAGTTGGCGAGTAAAGACATATTCAAGGCCATTGCCAAACGTGACGTGTTGTTACATTTGCCTTTTGAATCATTTCTGCCTGTCATCGATTTTCTGCGTCAAGCCGCAGAAGATCCAAATGTTGTGGCGATTAAACAAACCTTATATCGTACCGGGCCGCAGTCTGCGGTTGTGGATGCATTGGTGGCGGCAGCGCATGCGGGAAAAGAAGTGACGGTAGTCATCGAGTTAATGGCTCGCTTTGATGAAGAGGCCAATGTCGCTTTGGCCACGCGCTTGCAACGTGCTGGTGCCCATGTGGTATATGGTGTAGTGGGTTATAAAACTCATGCCAAGATGATTTTGGTGGTGCGCCGCGAAGGCAGGCGCCTGCGCCATTATGTGCATCTGGGTACAGGCAACTATCATCCCAGAACTGCGCGTATCTATACCGATTATGGTTTATTGACCTGCAATAAATATATTGGTCTGGATGTGCAGAAGGTCTTTAATCAACTCACCAGTCTGGGTAAGGTCGCTAAATTCAATCGCCTGTTGCACTCGCCCTTTACCTTGCATCAAGCGATGATGGACAAGATTGAGCGTGAAATTGTCCATGTCCATGAAGGACGGGGTGGGCGTATCATTGTTAAGGTCAATGCCATAGTCGATCCGCAATTAATCCAGGCGCTCTATCGTGCTTCACAAGCAGGTGTCGAGATCGATCTGATTGTGCGTGGCATGTGCCGTTTGCGCCCGGGCGTTCCAGGTGTGTCTGAGCGAGTTCGTGTGCGTTCGATTATCGGTCGTTTTCTTGAACATACCCGGGTTTTCTATTTTGCCAACGGTGGCGAGGAAGAGGTGTATGCCTCAAGTGCCGATTGGATGGAGCGGAACATGTTCAGCCGGGTGGAAGTCTGCTTTCCACTCGAGACAAAGTCAATTCGTGATCGAGTAATTCAGGATTTGCAGTGGTATCTAAAAGACAATAGCCAAGCCTGGCTATTGGCTGCGGATGGCTGTTATTCTCTAGCGCCATTGCAAGAGGGCGAAGAGCCTTTCTCGGCTCAATTGGCCTTGCTGGAATCCTTGGCTGAAGGTTCCTGATCTTGCTGACACAGCGTTAATTCAATACCTGCACTGCTTAGATAAACAATCTCCTCTTCCAGATCTGCCAGCGTTAACGGGTGTTGTTCCAGCCAGTCGGGGTCTATGCAGAATTCAATATTTGTTTTGTCGCTTACCTCAAGTTTGAAATCAGGCAATGGAGTATCGCTACGGCTACGATGCAGGATGACGGAGAGGCGCAGGATGGCTGATAGTCTTTTTACTGGCTTGCTAATGCGCTTGGGTAGTTCCTTGTAAAGCTTGATGGGAAGTTTGCGCCGATGGCCGCGTACCAGTGCCGCCAGAAAGCGTTGCTCAAATTGTGAAAAGCCAGCCAGATCTGAATGTTCGATAATATAGGCGCCATGATAGTGATGGCGGTTATGGGCGATATCCAGTCCGATCTCATGTAGATCGGCGGCCCAATCCAACCATTGTTCGGCATCGCTGTAATCCAGGCTCCAGCTGTCGGCAACCTGTTTTAAGATGTAGCGCGATGTATCTTTGACGCGTTGTGCCTGAGCCTGGTCAGAGTGGTAGCGCTCAGCCAGATGCGAAATGCTCGAGTCACGTACATCTTTGTCTTGCAAGCGCCCAAGCAGATCATGCAATAAACCTTCGCGTAAAGCACGATCCGAGACTTCCATCTCTTTAATGCCAAGTGCTTCAAAGGTGGCCAGTAGAACGATCACTCCACCAATAAATACGGGCGTGCGCTCTTCAATCAGCGCATCCATTTTGATTTTGTCGATATGATCAAACGTGCCAAGTTTTTCAATAAGCAGCTTGAGGCCATCAAGGGTGATGTTGTCGTTGATCCAGCCTGCTGCAGCGAGCACCTTTTTTACGGCGCGAATGGTGCCGGATGCACCGATGGCTTGCTCCCAGCCTAAGCGGCGGAAAGTGCGGGTATGGGGTTCAAGTTCAGTGCGGGCGAAGATGCGCGCTTTCTCGATGCGTTTATTGCTGATACCGCCGCCAGGAAAGAAATTCCGGCTCACGCTGACGCAACCCATTTCCATGCTTTCCATATAGATCGGGCCACTGTCATTGCCGATAATCAATTCGGTGCTGCCGCCGCCGATGTCCATCACCAGGCGTTGTTGATCAGCCACAGCAAGGCTATGAGCCACACCTAAATAAATCAGGCGCGCCTCTTCAACGCCGGAAATTATATCGATGGGATGCCCAAGGGCTTCTTCTGCTTGTGCCAGGAAGGTTTGTGAGTTTTTCGCATTACGCAAGGTGTTGGTGCCGACAGCGCGGACGCTGCCAGGAGGGAAGTCGGCCAGGCGCTGGCCAAATTTTTTCAAACACTCCAGTGCCTGTATCTGAGTCTCTTCGACGATAAATTTGTTTTTATCGATACCGCTGCCCAAGCGAATGGAGTCGCGAATTCGATCCATCACTGAAACCTGGCCATCTTGAATGCGCGCCACAATCATGTGGAAGCTGTTTGAGCCAAGGTCGATGGCCGCGGCAAATTCAGGAGTTGATCTAGGCATAATAACTTAGCAGTTTACTCATTATTTTAATTAATGTTGCCTCACTAACTGGAAGTGTAACGGTTTTTGTATTGCCGGGTAAATATAATCAACTTGCTTAAGAAACGATTCTAATGACTTCATGCCATAAAGAGCCAAAGACACTGGCTGCCCGGCTACCTGGTGCGGTGCATGCTGGCTTGCGTTCCAGGCCCATGCGTTCGATCTCGCTCATGTAGGGAATCTGAGTGTTTAAGAACTTGCCTGGCTTTTTTGGCGGTTGTTCAGTGATCATTCGATGCATTTGGCGGCGTTTATCCACCATAGAAAAGAATGGCATCAGGCTATTGATATCTAGATTTTCGGAATCAAAATAGTCGTAAATCTGCTTTAAGGTGCGCAACGAAAGTGTTGTCGGGATAGTCGGAATCAGCAATATGTCAGAGGCGCGAAAGATGTTTTCAGATGCCAGAGAGATGCTAGGGGCGCAATCAATAAACACCAGATCATACTCATCTGCAAGAGGCTGGAGCAGCTTGGCAATGCGTTTGGTTGGTTTCTTGTGGTCTTCGAGAATCAGGTCAAGGTTACGGCTGGAAAAATCAGCCGGTAGCAGGTCAAGCATGGCGAAATCAGTGCCTTTGATGTGTTCTTCCAAGTCTGACTTGGGTTTGACTAGGCGCTTGACGCCACCTTTAATTTTAGGTTTTATTCTAAAGTAAAAACTAGCCGCCGCTTGTGGGTCCATATCCCAAATCAGGGTACGATAGCCATTCAAGGCGCTGAGATAGGCCAGGTTAACTGCTGTGGCGGTTTTGCCGACCCCTCCTTTAAGGTTGTAAAGGGCAATTGTTTTCATGGTGATTTAAATAGTTGTTCGAATAGGTGTTGATGTTGTGAGCTGTTGAACTGTTTGAAACGGCTCTGAAACTCCTTGCGGCACTTGTCTTGCTGAATGTCCAGGGCATTGATAACCGTGTTAATCGCTTGTTTAGTGTTTTCGTCAAGCTTGTCTTCTACTTGCATGGCGCTGCTTAAATCCCGGAAGAAATCAATGTGGACATGGATGTCTTGAAATTCACCCAGATTATCCTGCAGCTGTTTCAAGGTGCTGATGAGTTCTTTCATTTTCTTGTTTGAATAGAGGCTGCGGAAAAATTCGAGCAGATAACGTAGCTTTTTACAACTCTTGCGCAATGTATGCAGGTCATCGGCGGGTGAATCATCGCTTATAGCCAAGCCTTGTTTCAATGCTTTTCGATAGGCTTTCCAGGTGCGTTTATCAGCCACTTGTTTTAGTGGCTTTTTGGCATTAATCAATTGTGTCTGGGCGGGTGATGGGTTCTGCAGGTATGTGTGCCAGCGTTCACAAAAGCTTAAGTATGTTTTTGACTGTAAATACCGGCATACTTTTTTATATGCATGTTGGCGCTGCTGTTGAATAAAGGCAAAGGCAGGGTCGAGATCACTGCGTATCTCTTTGGGCAACAGATTGCGATAGTCATCAAAGTTAAGCAGCATGACATCCAGGTCGCGTAACGGTGTTGTGACCGAGCCCAGTTGGGCTAAATGGTTGCCGAATCGAGTTAGTGTCCGCTGAGGCATGATGCCAGGCACTTGACCCAAGAGGGTGCGGCTGCGGCGTACGGCAATGCGGTAGTCATGGATAAACTCTGTGTCGATATCTTCGATAATGCCAGCCTCATTCTGGCGCATAGTTGTAAGAAAATAATCGAGTAGTTGTTTTATCTCGTCATCAGTACGCAGCTTGGGGTTGAATGATTTGCGTACTTTGCTACTGTAGCTACAGTCGATATTCAGTTGCGACAGCAGCTCTGTGAAAAGTGATGTGGATGTACTTTGAACCATTTCTGCCTGGTTAAGCCATTTTATGATGGCACTGTTTTCTTTGTCATATCCTTTGATCGGGTTGTACCAGAGTATTTTGATGGGAGGTTGCGTCTGTTGCGTAGACAGTGGCTTGATGCTTTCCAGGTCGAGTTCGGCGGTGATTTTGTCTTGTTTATTGCGCTGTTGTAGTTTGTATTGAGTTACATCTAGTTCTAGGCGTGGCAGTAGGGCGCGCACATCGATGATTGGTTTTATAAGGGTTGCCAGTTTTGTCGAAGTAATGTCGTTGAGTATGCGAGGCAATTGGGGTGTTGTTGCCTGGCTAATGAGTGCCTGATCTTTGAGTCGATAGAGTTGTATCTGGATGTGATCGTCATGTTGCTCTGCCTGAAGGTAATAGCCTTTGTTGAGCAGTCGCCAGTCAAAGCTATCGAGATAATAACGTTTGAATCGGTGTCGCAGATTGCCACTTAGGTTAAGTGATTGGCAAAGTTCTTTTTTAACGCCGGCTATCGCGATTTTTTGTTTTATTTTATATCCATAAGAGGGCACGGTCGAATTGCTCCTGCTATTCTTGCTTTGCAAGCAGTATAACAGGCAGGTCATCCATAAATTATTACAAGAGCATCAATTACCTTGTTGGGTCATGCCGATTGCTTTATTTCACTGGGGCGGATGATCTGGATTAGCTTGCCGCATCGAGAGGGGAGTTGATGCCAGTCGTCAGGCAAACAGATTTGCGCCAGTGTTGCGGTGGCCATGAGTTTGCCTTTGTTTGAGAGTGGCAGGTTGGAGCCGCAGAGATAGATGAGAAGCGCTTCCATGCCAGGGTTGTGGCCCAGCATGAGTATATGATCCATATCCTCCGGGCATTGGCCGAGCAGCTCAAGCAACGTGTAAAGATTGGCCAGGTAGGCCCGTTCATTATAGTCAATCAATGTTGCAGGAATGGAAATGTGTTGGCAGATGCCCTCCAGGGTTTGTTGCGTTCGCTTGGCAGCAGAACAAATGACCCACTCTGGCTGGATATGTTTTTGTTTCAACCATAGGCCTGTTTTCACAGCTGCTGCCTGGCCACGCTGATTAAGCGGTCGGTCAAAATCCGCTAGGCCACCATGTTGGTCAGATTTTGCGTGACGGATCAGGTAGAGTGTCTTCATGAAAAAATCCCATGTTGGTTGATTAATGTTAGCACGGCATGAAAGAGGTTTGCGATTTGTTCATGCGCGGCTGGATATGGTCGATAATTTCACTGTGAATACAAAGGCGAATTGAGTGGATAGAACAACCAATCCTGTTGTTGCGCTACTATTTATTGTGGTAGCGATCTGCTTGCTGGGCCCAGAAGTTCTGGGCTCATGATCGTGCCGTTGAGCTGGGCGGGCCCGAACTTATGCGTGTCAATTCGGCAGGTGAGCTCTATATTGGGATTGGTCATCAGCTTTACCGTTTTGGAGCGGCGCAAGAATTCATCGCTGAGTATAATCTAAGCAAGATCGGTATCGAACAAATTGGCGGTGACATTGCGTTCTTTACTAATGGCGACATGCTGATTTACCGGCCTGTATCCAAACCATCCGTGCTGCAGAATATCGCCACCTATCTAAGGTTGACGAATGATCGACCGCTTGAAGTGGCGGTAGGGGATGGCGGCCTGATGCGTTGTCAGCTCGGTGGCTTGCAGTGCCAGCGCTTTAGTGAAGCTGCGCTGGATCTTGGCCGTGCCTTTAGCCTTTATTTCGATGAAAAAACAGATGAAGTGTATCTATCTGATACGTCGCGCCATACTGTGAGGAAGTTTAATAGTGAGGGCCAACAGCTGGCATCGCGGAGTGATGGTTTCAGGTTTCCCAATCGCTTGCTGCTAAAGGATGAGCAATTAGTTGTGGCAGACACCAATCACCATACGGTACACATGGTGAGTTCGAAAACAGAAACGTTTGCCGAGACGCTGGATCAGATGAATGTTATTCCCTATGAGGCCCGGCAGCAGAAGGAAATTTGGCCTTATGCGTTGTTGCCAGTGGCGGATAAGTGGTGGCTCACCAATCTTGAAACCGATATGAGTTATGGCGGCGTCTATATTTTTGACCAAGAGTGGAGCTATCTTTGGCGGCTGGATCTGCCGGATCATGCTGACCCCCTGGATCATGCTGACCCCCTGGATCTGGCTGATTACAATAGTCGGGTTCTGATAAACGATTATTATCAGGGGGCGATTTACCAGTTTGATTACTTCGGTGAGCGCCTGGAAGATTTCGCCCCTGCGCCAATTGGTGCATTGCTGCAAACACGCATGGCCAGGCGGGAACAGTACCAACAAATAGAGACGTATCTCGGCTGGAGTTTTGCCGCCTTTCTTACAATTGCTTTTGTGGTGGCATTTCTGTTGACTGGCCGCCAGAAGGTTGTGCAAAAACCAATCTCAGCTGCAGAACAACAGCTTGATGTGTCTGCCCCGGACATCGTCTGGTTACAGCCAAACACTAACACCATTCGCAGACTAAAGTGGCTGGGTGGGGTGGTTGTGTTGTTAATTCTGACAGCTCTGGCGCTGACGCTAGTTATTGATAAGAGCCGTTTTTACTTAATAACGCTGGCCGGTTTGGCGACCGGCTTTCTATTGTTGTTTTTTGTTTTGTAACTATTCAGCACTCTCAACAATGAAGTCAGGCAACTCCCCCGCAAACAGCAACCTCAACGCCTCACTTGGATTCATCCCTTGTTTACGACAAGTCGAAAGATAGCTGCGAATCCG
>CALZIO010000091.1 GCA_945787785.1 uncultured Chromatiaceae bacterium | reverse complement strand
GACGGTACCGCTGTTGTCGGTGGAATCGTCTATCGGGGCTGGAAGTATCCAAAGTTGTGGGGCAAATATATCTTCGCCGACTGGAGCAATGGCTTCTCCCCCGCCGCCGGCCGCTTGTTCTGGATTGATGCCGACAGTTCTGCACTCTCAGACATCTTCGAATTCCGCGTGGCCGCGCCTAACAATCCATTGGGGCGCTATGTGCTGGGCTTCGGCGAAAATGAGTGGGGTGAACTTTTTGTGCTAACCTCGAAGAACTTGGGCCCAACGGGGGACACCGGCGAAGTGTTTCGCTTGACTGTACCCAGACGGTGGTAACAGCGATGCAGGGAGCAAGGACAAATCGATGATGAGCGGTTGAATCTGTTTGGCACTACCAGGTTGTCAACGGTTTCGTCCTTGCAACACAAACAATTTCGACATAAGCCTAAGGAAGCTCTGAACAAGTCATTCTGGTACCCAAAGGGCATAAACGAAGGCCAGAATCTAGTAATTTTCTGAAAACACTGGACTCCTCCCGGCGAAGGCCGGGATCACGCCAGAGTGACGAATTGTTACTTATTCAGAGCTTCCCTAACAATCTTTGTTATTAAAATTGTATTCACCAGGAATACGGCTGTCTCAAAATAACAGGAGGCCTGGCTAGTAAATCTGACACTAGCTTAGGTAACTCAGAACAAGTGATACTGGCGCATACCAGAAGCCCTCTAGAAATAACCAGAGAGAAAAAACATCAGGCCACTGAGCCGGTTGTCATAATTAAATGTATATGCATCCGCTTCTTCGGTAACCTTAAGCGCGTTACCGCCTAGCCCTACACCCAGACCAATATGTCTCCATACTCGGTATTCGAATCCCAGCGTGTTATCAGTATATGTACCTTCCCAGGTATCAAAGGCAATGGCAAACACTTCTGATCTTACGTACCAACTAATTCTTGGTGTCACGTTATATTTCAATGCTAAAGAAAGTACCGGCAACGGCACAGTGACCGCCACATCTTCGGCACTAATGCCACTACTTGTGGATCCTGCATCAATACCTAGCTTAATTTGAGTTATATGCAAGCCCCCACCTACGCCTAACTCAACCTTATCACTATGGTAGAAAGACCAGAGATACCCTACTTTGAAAATGTCGTACTTAAAATTAGTATCGACTCTTGCCCCTACAGGAATGGTTATCTCGTTACCATCTCTATCTACCCAGTTAATCTCTTCATCTAAAATTTTATTCCCGTCAGAGCTAATGCTATACCAGGAAAAGATTAAAGAATGTCTTTCGTTAAAGCGGAAATGGCCATCCAATCTAGCGACAGATTGTTCTGCATCCAGCCCAAATGTGTCAGATGGGTTTATAGACACGCCTACACCGAGATTAGGTTCTGTTAGCGATAGCGCTGAGTCAGCGCGGAAAATTGAATAGCCGCCAACCGCAATTCTAAATTTATCTGGCTCAGCATCTTTAGCGTGTGCGTAATTTACAGTGGCAAGAAATGAACCGATCAATAGAAAAACAGCTGTTATAAATTTATTATTCATGGTTTTATTATCCCAATACCATCCCTAGCGAAGGTCCATAAACAACCCAAAAATATAATGCCATTTACGTTGCTGAGTTCGTGACTACACTTCGTCAACAGCCCTAAAGAGTCTATGAAGTAAGTATAATATTTTCTATGTTGACTCACTACTCTGTTATAGCCGTCGCCACCAGTGGCCCACAGCCTGGCGAAACATCGAACCAGGCGCGGACTATTTTTTCGCTGATCCAAAACCACGGGCGATGGCGCTTAACAGTGGAACAATCACGCTAGGCAACAAAGCATCAACCGGATTGCGAATAAACTTCTGCACGTCGTCCTTGAGTGAAACGAGTTCTGCTTCGGCCAAGGCAACTTCCTCCTCAATATCGTTGAGGGCCATGTCGCGCACTTCTGTGACCATCTCGACTTCCTTGCCAGGTTTCAGCGAGCCGGCATAAATAACCAACACGGCAGCCAGGATGAAATCGGTACCACCCACCACCAGTGCCGCCAGGGCGTGCCCCCAGTAAGGAACCAAGGCAAAGAATGCGGCCATGCTGAGCATGGCGAGGCCAAATACGGCCACCAGTGCGGCCAGCGCGATGAACACTATGCGCTGTGTTCCCAGCTTGAGTTGATGTTCTGCAAGGAGACGTTCCGAGCGCCAAAGTAGTTTGAGACTGCGCATGAAATTTTCCATAACTCCTCCTATCTGCGCGAGAACAGCTTGCCGACGGCGATACCAAGACCGAACGCGGCCGCTAACGCCAAGGCCGGGTGCTTGACCGTAGCCTGTTCCAGGTCTTTTACGACACCTTCAATTTGGACAGCGAGCTCCTTGACTGCTTTTTCCGGTTCGGAGGTCTGCTCCTGGTCTTCCGCATCCGGCGCCGCTGATTGCGGTGGCGCTGTCGACTTGGCACTGGCACGGGATTGTTTGCGCTCGCTGCGCCGCGCTTGCGCTTCGCGTTGCAGTTCCTGAAGTTCTTCAACATCACCGTTTGGATTAGTCATCTAGATTTCTCCTTATTGAAATTTAGGGAGACTCTGAGTTAATTCGTCATTCCGGGCGAAGCGAAGCGTAGACCCGGAATCCAGTGGTTCTACTTCAATACTTTAGTAGATTCCGGCCCTTGTGCCCTTTGGGTATGCGCCGGAATAACGAAAAACGAATTAATCAGAGTCTCCTTAGCATTGATCCACAGCCGACCCTTTATTGGGATGGCGGACATTCAGTCAGCCAAGACTCTACTGTAAATCATTAATAAGGTTATAAACAGCGCGACCAGTATAGACCCGATCAAATACATCAGAGCCTTGGTGAATTGTCAGCAGCCCCCCCGCCTGGATTTAACAAACCAGGCAGCACCCCCACAGACAAGATATTACTTTTTTCCTATTTAGAAAAATGTTGTTTCGCCTTATCAAATGCCTGTTGCATCGTATCGACTGAAACACTCAGCCCCTCTTGGATTTCACCCCAAGCACCTTCTGAACTGGTTTTAAGCTGCTCATATTGTTTCTTCGCTTGACTTATTTCCTGATCGAGTTTGTCTATGTACGGCTGAATCTCGTCCTGAGCATCTTTGGCACCTAGGTTCATCTGCACCCTGGCTTCATCTAATTTTGTCTGCCACTTTGATATCTCTTCATCCAGCTGTTGCATCAATTTATTTTTTTCTGATTCTAGATCCATGACATATTCCTCTTTTTGAAAATTAATAATTTAGGGAGCCTCTGATTAATTCGTCATTTACCCAGAGGGCGGGCACAAGCCGGGCGAAGCAAAACGTACGAGTCCATGGACGGACGAGGTAGACCCTGTCAGGAACAGTTGGTCGAGCCCCGGATCCAGTGGCTCTACTTCAATACCTTAGTAGGTCCCGACCCCTGTGCCGTGGGTATTCGCCAGAATAAGATGTCCTTCTGCACCTCCGGGTCCTCATAGCGGCGGCCGATCAAGCGTTTGATGGCAAACAGCGTGTTCTCTGGGTTGGTCACCGCCTGGCGTTTGGCGGCTTGCCCCACCAACACCTCGCCTTCACTGCCGAATGCAACCATGGAAGGCGTGGTTCGCGCACCTTCATTGTTCTCAATGACCTTGGGCTTATCCCCCTCCAAGACCGCGACGCATGAATTGGTTGTACCAAGATCGATACCAATTATTTTACTCATGAAAGATCTCCTTATCTCTTATCTCCTTGCCAGGTTCACACCTCAGTCAACCACGCGCCGCAAAAACCATCGTCACAAAATAGCGCGGTGGGAAAGTTCGATTGGCTTTAACTGACTAGTTTAGTATGAATTTATCCCCAGTTTATTTTTACTACTTTTTTCACACCGAACTGCTGAGTACAGTCTGGGTTACTCTTCAAGCATCGCCGCGGACATCGGCGGGAGCATCACACCGATCAGCCAGAATATCGGGAAGAAAAACCCCAGAATACCCAGAACCCAATGGCCGTTTCTGAATGTGATGCCAGCCACCGTAAAGATGCAGGTGACATAAATAATGAAAAGAACCGACATTAGTAACCACTCTAGAAAACTCATTTTACACCTCCATAAAGGTTTGCAGCAGATAGATCACTGCGGTTGAACACAGGCTCAGACTACTTTGTTTGAGCATACTGTGTACTCTTTTGGCAACTTCCAGGTTGAGACTGTCTTATCGTTATTATCTTAGTTTTTTGACAAGCGAAAATTGGCCAATCCGGCCATTACATTATAAATTTAGTACGGCTCTGGAAAAATTGCTAGCCATACAGTGAGGAAAACAGCATTCCACTTTCCTGCAAAGGTTTGATCATTAATTTCGAGGGACCGATTCGGGTTTGCGATATCCTAACCGTATCTACGGGCGTATGTCGGCTCACTTGATAATCGACTCATAACCATTAGCGACTTACATGAAGCGATTAACGAAAAATTTAATCAGGCCAGCATTGTTATTTCGTTCCCGCAACGCGATATTTATCTAGACACCAGCCAACCACTGGATATTCGCATTCACCGTACTAACGGAGGAATTGACGCTCAGGACTGATCATGACACTGGACAGTATGAAATTGAAGTACAGCATTAATCGAAAGGTAAAATGGCCGTGCACATTAACCGAATTCAGCAAAAAACGTACCCGGCCATTTTCCATTAAACAGCAGTAAGAGGATCAAATCTAATCAATCAGATCCAGCGCTCTATCGTAATTTTCTACAGCGCTTTCATAATAACTTGCGGCCTTATCTGCGTGGCCATCACCGTAGGCTTTGACACTCTTCTGCAACTCCGCATTGCCTTTGTCGATCTCTTTACCGGCCTTGTTGTACGTATCATCCTCAGCTTTGGCAGCATGTTGCATTGCCGCGTCAAATTCATTCAAGGCTTTATTGAGATGACTTACTGCACTATCTGCTTTTCCTTTATTGAAATCGGCATCAGCTTTTTGAATCTGCCGGTAGCCTTTCGCAATGTCCACTGACATCCTATGTAATTGGAAATCGAGTCCCATCTTAAACCTCCTTTTAAAATTTAAAGATAGTAGTACACATGGTTTTGACCCTCCTTGCTACCATGAGGGTCCATGCTAATCTGGTTAATTCAATGCCATTACGTGCTTTGGCATACACCAGTTCTGAGGCGACCAAGCGCAGTACCGCACACGTGATTGCCAGCATAAGGCGGTCATCCAGACGTCTCTCACACCGCTTAAGATTTCCGACCTGATGGAATTAATAATTACAACCAGATCAGCCAACGCTTGATCACCGAATCTTTAAAATCTGTATTTTCTAAAGCCGCCCTTTTGTGTCACGGCTGTAATTTTGTAAGAGTCTTTCAAGCAATATCATTGTTTATTATTCTAGACCGCTTTTCTTTGTAAAGCACTAATATTATTTCTTAGTCTGGCTTAGCGCTTGCTCGAGTTAATCACTATAGTTAAAACAGAAACAGCGACCGAAGCCACAGTTTCATGTATTACTTAATTTACTTATTTGGAAAATGTTGTTTCGCCTTATCAAATGCCTGTTGCATGGTATCGACAGAAACACTCAGCCCCTCCCGGATTTCACCCCAAGCACCTTCTGAACTGGTTTTAAGCTGCTCATATTGTTTCTTTGCCTGGCTTAATTCCTGCTCGAGTTTGTCTATGTACGGCTGAATCTCGTCTTGAGCATCTTTGGCACCCAGATTCATCTGCACCCTGGCTTCATCTAATTTTGTCTGCCACTTTGATATCTCTTCATCCAGCTGTTGCATCAATTTATTTTTTTCTGATTCTAGATCCATGACATATTCCTCTTTTTGAAAATTAATAATTTAGGGAGCCTCTGATTAATTCGTCATTCCGGGCGAAGCAAAGCGAAGACCCGGAATCCAGTGGTTCTATTTCAATGCCTAAGCTGGAATGACGGCATTCGAGTTAACCAGAGGTTCCTTAGCTTTTTTATAACTTCTTCATCAGTTCAGATTCATTAGGCTAGTGATCTCTATCCTAAATTACCATCTACATAAACGACATCACCCGTTGAATTGTCCAAAACGCCGCTACACTACCAATACCGTAAGGCAGTACACGCCAAGCGCTTTGCAATGCATTCCCTGACACGCGGCATAATAATGCCCAGATACTTAATACAGCAGCGATGAACAACAACTGCCCGGTTTCAACGCCCACATTAAACATAAACAGCGCCAATGGCACTTCGTGCTGCGGCACGCCGATTTCAGACAATGCCCCAGCAAAACCCAGGCCGTGGAACAGACCAAAAATAAAGGCGATCAACCAAGGATAGCGCTTTGTCAAACTAACGTCACCTTTGCTTATGCGAATAATTTCTACCGCAAGAAACACAATACTTAGCGAGATAATCGCTTCCGTCGGTGCCGAAGGCAGATTAACAAAACCCAATGTCGCCAGCGTCAGCGTAATGCTGTGTGCAACAGTGAATGCAGTCACAGCTTTTAACAGTGGCATGAAACCGGACACAATCAGTAGCAATGCAAACACAAACAACAGATGATCAACCCCTTCAAGAATATGGATGGTACCCATACGCCAGTAGTCACCCGCCACTTCCAGCTTTGAGGCATTCAGCGGAATAGTAAACTCGGGTGACCCCGGCCGCAGAATCGCTGAATGCGCAGTGCCGTCTTGCAGCTGAACAAGCAACAGCACATCAGTCTGTAATGCAGTCAGACCATCGATCACAATGGACTTGCCGGTCAACGGCTCGCCATTACTCTTGTAGGTGGAATGCACAATCCGTGCTCCCGGAATATCCTGAACCGTTGGTGTGCCCAACAATTCCAGGTTATCCGGCAGTTGTGGTGTGATGGCCAGTATCCGGTCACCACGCGTCGGCACTTTCCAGGTAACGCTATACAAACCGGTATTTTGCTCTTTGATATCCAACAGCCCGGGACGGATCTCATCGGCGTTGGCCGGTATGGCAGGATAAATACCTGTCAGCAACACAACAGTAAAAAACAACCACCGTAGGGTGCGCCGTGCGCACCATTGAGAAATTTGTATTTTATTTTCGGTGCGCACGGCGCACCCTACATAACCTACCGTGCTCATTGTGCCGACTTCTGCAAGGCAGCCAGTTTGTCAGCTTGCGGTATTGATTCAATCACGATGGTGTAGCGCTCTTGCAGACTGGCGTAGAACTGCTCATTGAGCTCTTCACGTTTGCCATCCGTCCAGTCCTGCACCACACGCTCGCGCACGTCGCTAAACATCGGCACCGGCGGCACGTAGATGTTATGCACATAGACAAGGTGCACACCATAGCCAGACAGTACTGGCCCGTGCCATTGTCCAGGTGAAAGATCAACGAGAGATTCAGCAAAACCACTGCCAAACTGCTTTTGGATATCGAATTGATCTTTTTCCGGATAATAGTTCTGCAGCATAAGCGCATCACCCAGCGCACTGGCGTCATCGATGGCATCACCCTTTGCGATTAACGTCGCCTTGATTGCTTCGGCGTCATCCAAGGTCGTGTCACCGCGTTTGTCTGGGTCGATAAACACCTGGGTAAATGTAAAACGCTTCGGCTCCACGTAACGTTGCTGATGCTCTTCGAAATAGGCCTGCAGTTCATCACCGGTGGGTGACGTTAATGCCACCAGATCTTTGGCGAGAAACTCCAGCTTCTGCGCCAGGCGGCGACGGATCACCGTATCGTGCTTATCCAGCCCCATGGTTAGCGCTTCACGATAGAGCACGGTTTCCCTGATGTACTGCTGAATCATGCCGTCCAGCTCCTGGTCTGTCGGTAGCCGGTTCCAGCGTTTTTGCCAACTGGTTTGCATCCACTCGATCTCACCGGTACTCACGGTGAGGGTATTATCCATTTCTCGTTCCATCGGTTGAGCAAACATGCCGTACAACAGGTAGATCGCTGCGCCGATAAAAAAGAATTGCGTTAGTGGTTCACGTAATAATTTCACTACTTTATCTTCCTCTTAAATTCAGGGCTGGTCCGTAATCTTCATTGTAGTTTTTATTTATCAAAGCAGGGGCAAAACCAGAGTCAGCGTATGGAATAGATAACGCCGAGATTGCTGGCCTCAATACTTCGCCCTATTTCTATTGACCATTTACGCGTTAGGCGAAAGCGCATGCTAAAGGCCTCTAGATATCCCAGGTAGTAATCAGGTGACAAGTATGTACTTAAGCCACTCGATGTGCCACCGATTCCCATGCTCTGGTCCAAATCTGCAGATGAACTGCCGCTATAGGCGAGGTTATCTGAAGCACGCCCAAGTTCAACCGGTGCTTCGCCAATCAATAGTAGTGCGAGCGCATACTGATGTGGTCTGGGTGGAATGGAGAACACAGTCATTTGCGGGTTTGTCAGCGGACCACGCACTTCAACACCGGCTGACACCGATTCGAAATGGCGAATAGCGCGCACATCGAGACTCGGGTTGTTGAGCGGTCCGCCACCAAAGACGAGCCGGCCACGCTCCATGATAAGAAACTGGCC
>CALZIO010000090.1 GCA_945787785.1 uncultured Chromatiaceae bacterium | reverse complement strand
ATTAATGGCGCTGATTTGCGACGCTGTTTAATGCAGAGCCCTTTCTAATTGTTATTTCCCGCATTTATAAAAGATGCGGGTTAGAGACTAAATATTTTAATTTGTAAAAAAGTCTGTTCCCAGGCATCTCGGTGAGGTGGCGATTCACTGTTAGCACTTCTTTTGCTCGCTGACTGCAGTCATTAAGAATCCAATACTCCACAAATACATAACCATATGGTGATGTTAACTGTTGGTAACGTTTGAAATCAGGAGGGGAACCCTTCTGTAACATTTCCGCAGCACACGCAAAGTTAACTAACTGATTTTTCGACACCTGAAGCGATGGCCTGTTTATTGCTCTCCTGTAAGTTAAACAAAATTCAGGATGACACGGGAGTGTGGTTGCACGTCGACCTAAATAGCAAACGACAAGATGAGATAAGGTGATGACGAAAAAATAATTCATACGTTTGCATATGAAGTGTGGATAACGACTTTTACCAGTCGTGGTGGCCGCAATTGGAGTACATCGGGCGAATGCAGGAGTGCAGTTAAACATGCTCAGGTTCAGTCAGGATTTAGGAAATTCGATCCAACGGAAATCAGCGAGGGTGAGAAGAAAATGAACAGCATTATGACGCTTTGTAAAACAATATTAGGGTTTATCCTATGGATAGGGATTTTTCTCTTGGTCTGGAATGTGAATGTTTCTGCAGCAGATAGTGACGATGACTTCCGTTGTGAGAGGTCACAAATTGTGGATCACAAGGGGAAGTGCAAATACATCGTTGCGATGAACACACGTGAGCATGATGACGACGACCGCGGTGATGACAGTGATGACGGTGATGACGGTGATGACGGTGATGACGGTGATGACGGTGATGACGGTGATGACGGTGATGACGGTGATGACGGTGATGACGGTGATGACGGTGATGACGACAACACTGGTGGTGTTCCTGGCACAGAAAATATTATCGCCTTACACAACAGTAGCTCTCCCCAATACAACGATAATTGCTCTGATTGCCATGAGGGTATCCATAGCCGCCAGACCCTGGATCCCTTAATCCCAGACGCCCATGTGGCCATGCTACCTTTCGCGGCCGGCGAAACGAATAGTGATAAGAAGTGTATCTGGTGCCACCGTTCTGTTGATCTGGTGCAAGCGGCAGGCTCTCCTTTAATGTTGCGCACAAGCCTTAGAAAACGCGTCGATGTAAAGCTTTGCACGTTGTGTCATGGCCCGACTGGACCAGCAAAACAATTTTACCAAGTGAGTCTTTCTTCATTGCCGCTGGATGGTTCAGAACTCTATGATCTGACCTGTTCTGGTTGTCATGGATTACTTGCAGACTCAGAAGTAGAAGGAGAATCTGCTGCGGAGATTCAGGAAAAAATAAACGAAAATGAAGGCGGAATGGGACCACTTGGTGCCCTCAAGACTAATCAAATCCAGGCCATCGCGGCGGCCCTTGGAGGAGATACAACGCCACTACCCCCACCAACGCCTGGAGATGGCGTAACACTCTACGCTCAACACTGTGCCACCTGCCATGGTGACTTGGCGAACTCGGAAAAGAAAGGTGCCTCTGCTGGATCTATCCAGTCTGCCATTGATAGTAATCAAGGCGGAATGGGATCTCTCGGCGCCCTAACAACACAACAGATTCAGGACATCGCCGGTGCCTTGGCGCCAGTGGTCGGCAACAATGATTGTGAAGCTGACCTTGATAACGATGGAACTGTGGACGGGAGTGATCTGGCACTATTTTCATCGCATTTTGGACGGACGGATTGTTCAACTTCGCAATTATGCGTAGGCGATTTTGATAATGACGGTGACGTAGACGGTTCAGACTCAAGCGTTTTTGCTAAAGATTTTGGTAGGCAGAATTGCCAAAACTTGGCTTCTCAATAAACCGGTAATAGTTCGAAGGAGGTCAAAATAATGAATAGCGACACTGGTACGAATAGACTCGATCCGTCCATCACCCGTCGTACCTTCTTGAAGGTTAGCGGGATGTTAGCTTCTGCAGCGATGATTGGCCCGGGTTGTATGAAGTCTAAGACTCCTGACGCTGGTGCTACTGTTGGCGCAGCTCCGCGTAACGCTCAGGCAGTGTTGACTGGAGAGACACAGCCTGATGCGATCGAGACTGCCAAGGACATTATGTATAGTGTCTGCCAGATGTGCCATTCGCGCTGTGGCGTCCGGGCTAAGGTGAAGGAGGGCATACTGATAAAGATTGATGGAAATCCTTATCACCCCAATAACCGCGATGTCGATGAAAATTTGGATCCGGATAGATTGCCCTACAACACGCCTCCCGAGGCCGCGTTTAAAGAACTTGGCAGGATGTGTCTTAAAGGCCAGGCAGGCATCCAGACGGTCTATGATCCGATGCGGATCCAGCACCCGTTAAAGAGAGTCGGACCACGTAACTCAGGACAGTGGCAAACCATTTCCTGGGACCAGGCCTTTGCCGAGATCGCCGCGAAGATTAATACACTCATTCCTCCCGGGGAAAGAGATCAGGATATCGACCCGGCGTTGCCTGAACTTGGCAAGAAGCGAAACCAGTTGGGATTCGCACCGGGGCGCAGCGTCGAAAAGGAGATGAGTGAGCGGATCTGGAAACACGCTTGGGGAACGGTCAATTACGGCCTCTCCCACACCTCTATCTGTGAGTCTAGCCGGCATGTGGCGAATGAATTAATAACCTGGGATCCAGCAGGAACCAAGACCAGCCTGGGAGGAGGAAGAACCGAAGGTTGGCAAGCGGATATCTTGGGCTCTGAGTACATCATCTTCTTTGGCGCTAATCCCTTGGAAGCGGATTTTCCTATGGTCGGTATGGCCCGTGATCTGATGGAGTTCAAGCGACACGGCGGGAAATACGTAAGTGTCGATCCCCGCTTAAACAACACCGGGGCCAAGGCAAGCCAGTGGGTCCCTATCACCCCGGGTACTGATGCTGCCCTGGCCATGGGCATGATCAACTGGATCATCGGGACCGGATCTTACGATTCCGCCTATCTGCAAAATACGCATAAGGCAGCGGCAAATGCCAATGGTGAACCTACCTGGACGGATTCCACCTATCTGGTGGGTATGCTCACCGATGCTGATGGAAAACAGTTCCAACGCTACATCACTGCAAAAGAGGCTGGCATTGCCGATGGCACAAACGTACTGGATGATGATTATGTCGCGTCATCGGGTGGCGTGCTGGTCGGATACAACACTGTTGACCAAGCAGATTTAGAAGTTGGCGAGGCTGTAACCCTGACCATAGACGGTGCTTCGGAATCCGTCATGGTTAAATCAGCCTTCACCTTGCTTAAAGAATCAGCAAACTCCATGAATCTCGATCAATATGCAGCCATCTGTGATGTCCCTGTGGGTGTCATCGTAGGTTTGGCGAGTGAATTTGTCAGCCATGGCAAGAAGGCTGCGGCCATTACCTACCGCGGGCCAATTAAGCACACCAACGGCCTTTACAACCAACTCGCCATTCAGCATTTGAACACCCTGATTGGAAACTACGACTGGAAGGGGGGATGTACCGCAGGCGCAGGAGGCTGGAACCATAAATCCGGCGTAGTAAACCTGGCCAAGGTCAATGGTGATCCGGGAACTGAAGGGATCCGCATCGATCGAGCCAAGACGCAATATAATCAAGCTGAAGCCAAAGGCCTGTTCAAGGGATACCCGGCGGCGCGGCCTTGGTTTCCCCTGGCAACCCATGGCAACTATCAAGAGGTCATTCCCAGTGTTCAGGATGGCTATCCCTATGCCTTAAAGGCGCTGATTACTTTTTGGAATGCCTGGCCTTATTCCACACCTAGCCTGAGAAAGGTATGGGAGGAAACGGTAGCGGATGAGAGCAAACTGCCGCTGCTGGTTTCCATCAGCCCAGTGATCGGAGAAGTTGCCGCCTGGGCAGATTACATACTCCCCGATAGCGTTTATCTGGAGAAGTTCTCAGTGCCCGGCATTCCGTGGCGGGTTAACAAAGGAACACCTTTCCAACGCCCGGTGGTCGGGGCATTTGATGGCAATACTATCGGTGCTAGTGGCGGTGTCGGTAACACTATTCCGGTGAATGGGACAAACAATTATACCCCGGCCTTGCCTGACACCAAGGCGGTGTTGGATATCCATATCGGTTTGGCAAAGGCATTGGGGCTTCCCGGAGTCGGTGCAAATGCCCTCTTAAACGACGATGGCGATCCAGTGGGTGATCTTGATAACGGTTGGGATTGGGCAAATGCGATATTGAAAAATATTGCCAACAGCACGGGAGCAGGCGTCGATGAAATTGTGGCCAAAGGCGGTGTCTTCGATAACCCTGATGATGAATACACAGGAAGTCAACTGACCTACCAATACGGCAATATTATCCGCACCTTTATCGACCCTCTGGCCCGCACCAAGGATTCAGTGACCGGACAATACTATTCCGGTGTGCCCCACCATAAGCCAATTACCCACTCAAACGGCGCCATGGTGAATGATACAGGTTTTCCCTATCGACTCATTACTTACAAAACGGTCCACCACGGGCAGGCCAGAACCAATGTTAATCCCTGGCTGATGCTTATGGTTCCGGAAAATCCCGTCGAGATCAGTGCAACCGATGCAGCCGCTATGGAGGTGGAGACAGGGGATCAAGTCAAGATTGTCTCTGCGTCAAATCCAGACGGTATCACCGGAAAAGCGCTGGTCACTCAACGACTCAAACCAGGTGTCATCGCGGTCTCACATCATTATGGCCATTGGGAACAACACTCGCGGGCGCATGTAGTCGATGGCAATCCCATGCCACATGACCCCAGCCGGGGTGCGGGGCTCCAACCGAACCTAATCATGCAGACAGACGATCAGTATCCCAATGTAAGCCTGCAAGAACCCGTCGGCGCAAGCTGTTCGTTCTATGACACCTCAGTGAAGGTGACCAAAGTTTAATAATGGAGGTGATCAAAATGGCACAGCTAGGATGGTTAATCGATTTAGATAAATGCACTGGGTGTGATTCGTGCACCGTTGCCTGCAAATCCGAAAATAACACCCGGCCACTGGGTTCGCCCATGCCGTTCAAAAACGGCAGAGGTGTGATTCCCGATCATGTGAGCTATCGATGGGTTGTGAAAAGGGAAAGTGGTGTATATCCAAATCCCAAACTCGATTTTATTACCAGCGCCTGCAACCATTGTCAGGATCCGGCCTGTATTGCTGCTTGTCCGGTGGCGGATGGCAACCTGTCCAATCCAAACAATGCAATCTTCAAACGTGAAGAAGACGGAATAGTACTGATTAACCAGGATGCTTGCATTGGCTGTAAGTACTGCATCCAGGCCTGCCCTTACGGAGCGCCGCAGTTTAACTCAGTCACCGAAAAGGTGGAGAAATGCACATTCTGTGCCCATCGCCTAGACGCAGGATTTGAACCGGCCTGTGTGACCACGTGTGTTGGTAACGCCTTGCATGTTGTGCAGGATTTCGACCCCACCGAGGCAGGGCAGAATGCACCAGAAGGCTTTGCTGATCCATCGCTTACCGTGCCTGCCGTGAAGTTCTCAACGGGACAATAAGACAGGTGAACCAGCCCATGAAAAAAGACACTGACTCAGCTTATCAAGATGCCGTGGCTCGCGAAAATATGTACAGCTTCCTTTCTGCGATTTATCTTCAAGCGCCTACACAAGACCTTGTGCGAAAAATAATAGATGCTGATTTTGTTGAGGAGCTCGGCTCGTTATTCAACGAAAGTCCGATAGCTGAGCTAAACAGCTATGCCGGGGCCGTCGATCTTGAAAAAGACCTCGCCTTGATCAAGCAAGACTACATGGATTTATTCGCGGTTCCTTCGGGCCGATATGTCATGCCGTTTGAAGATATTTATCGTGGGACACGGATGGATGGCAGTCAAGAAAGAGGGCCCTTGCTGGGAGTACAGGCGATCGCGGTAAAGATCATGTATCGAATGGCAGGTGCAGAAATGGAACGCACCTGCAAGGAATTGCCTACCCACATCGGCGTAGAGCTAGGCTTTATGAATTTTTTGTGTGAAAAGGAAGCAGCGGCGATAAACAATGAACGAGAGACTGTTTCGCCAGATAATGAGACAGACATAGTGTCTGATTCCGATGTATACCGTGAACTACAGCGTCGATTTCTCCAGGCACATTTAAATGACTGGTTTCCTCAGCTCTGCCAAGCGATACAAGAGAAAGCAAACACTCGCTTTTATCGAGCTTTGGCTCAGGTAACCGAAGAGTTTATTGCTCGCGATACAGGCAGCCTGACGGCACAAATCATTTCCGAAAAACCTGCGCAAGCGTTCCACATGACCTCTGCAATCCCACAGCCAGGATAGAAAAATGACTATAGGATTACTTTTAGATGCTGTTCTGGATGAGGCGCAACACATCTCTGTAGCGCCAGAGCTTTGCAAACGGATGCGCTTCCGAAGAAGCACCTGTCAGAACTGCGTGGATGTTTGTCCCGACAATGCCATCACGTTGTCAACAGGACCAAGCATAAACGATAACTGCTCGAACTGTGGCCTCTGCCAGAATGCCTGTCCCACAGAAGTGTTCCAGAATGACGTTAATATGGACCAGGTTCTCCTGAAACAAGTTGAATCGTTGTTCAGTAAGGATCAGGCGCCGGCTGACAAGAGAAGATTGTTCATCCACTGCAGTCAGGCTGAAAAGCAAGATAAAAATTCCCTTGCTATTCGCTGTTTGGGAAATATGAGCGAAAATTTCATCCTCGGCGCCGCACTTTCTGACTTGGACGAGGTGAATTTAACAAAAGGCCACTGTTCGCAATGCCATCTAAATAATGGCGAGGCATTGCTGACGAACTCGATGACCACTTCGCAGGTAATGGTGGAAAATATGGGATTAGAAACATTCGCGCTGAGCTTACATGAAGAGCAAAAAGACCATAATAATGGTGAGACGTTGACCCGCAGGGAATTCTTTTCAAAGATTGCTCACCGGGCAACCGGTGGTGAAACATCCGCCCTGACAGCGCAGGAAGATTGGGGAATTAACAGTCGACAATTAGAAGTGAAGGATGGAAAAAGGCTGTCACCCAAGAGGGAAATGCTGCGTGAGCTGGTAAAACAAAATGGGCGGGGCAATACCAATGTGAACAGTAACCAACAAACGCTGCCCTGGAAAATAATGAAGGTAGATGAAGCAAACTGTGTCGCCTGCGCAATTTGCGTTAATGTCTGCCCAACAGGGGCGCTTACTAAGACATTTGAAAACAGTCAGATCGTCCGGCATTTGAATAACAGTTTATGCACCAGCTGTAATCTCTGCCAAGAGGCCTGTCCAGAGGGTGTCATTAGCTTTGAAGAAGATTATGCCGTTACTGATCTCATTGAAGACAAAACACACGTTGTCGCCAGAGTTGATATGACTTCATGTGTCATATGTGGGGAAATTATACCTGCGCGATACGGAGAGATTTGTACCACGTGTGAAAAACGGCAAATATCAACAATGTTTATGAATGTGTAAGCGGTGGCCGGAGAAACACAAAATCAGCAATGGAGGTTCTTGAATGATCAAAAGATTAGGCGAATTGTATAACCGGAATGATGAATTAATCAGAGTATCCCAATATATTATGTGTTGCTGAAGAAAATGATGGTGACACTAGGATGAAGTTATGTGCGGACGTTTTACCCAATATTCCGGTATAGAATACGATGCCGAGTATCTCGGAGCCGAACTCAGAGAACAGGGAGGATTTGTGCCTCTTTACAATTCCGCCCTAAGCCAATCTGTCTGGGTGAATGATGTATGCTGTTCTACGTAGTTCTTACTGATATGCCAAATAGCTCTGTTTATTGCTGACAGAAGTGACTATCATCCATATTCGCTGCTCGGAAGTTAGTGGTCTTGTACAGGAGCGAGCCCCAAATACGACTATCTATATTTACTGCTTGGTATTATGGGCTCGATTTTCCCGATTTATAGACTAAACTGAGTAGAACAGTCAGTTATTCAGGTCAAGAGTGCCCAAAATTGGTTGCAGATAAGGTTCTATCTATAGGGTTAGTTTTCGTCGGCGCTTTGCTGATCGCCACATCCTTTCTCTATGCGAGGACTCTCTGTACGCAGACCAATTCGAAAAATTCCAGCTGGCGCTTTCTATTTACATTAAACGCACTGTTCCTTGTTGGTTACGTTGCGTTTATTCTGTATCTCTATGCTGAGAAGGCGCGATCCTTACAAATCGTCGTTTCTATGATTTTTTGTGGTGGCGGTTTTTTCGTCTTTCTAGTAACCCGAATAAGCAATCACACGGTGTTGGAGAGTGAGCAACGCGCCTTACTAGACCGGCACAACTCGCTGCACGATAAGCTCACGGGGCTACCCAACCGCGCACTCTTGCTAGAGAGGGTCAGTCATGAAATTGCGCACGCCAAACGCGAGAATGAGAAAGTCGCCGTCATTCTTATGGATCTCGACCGATTTAAGGAAGTTAACGACATACTGGGTCATGCCACGGGCGACGTACTTCTGCAGTTATTGGCCCCACGGCTTACCGGTTGTGTACGAGAGTCCGACATGGTTGCGCGTCTTGGCGGCGATGAATTTGCTGCCGTGTTGAGTTCGGTAGACCTTGACAGTGCAGTCAAGGTATCAAAAAAGTTTCAGCATGCCGTTGATCAGCCATTTGATGTGGATCACCAAACGCTGCAAGTGGGCGTCAGCATGGGCATTTCCTTTTACCCTGATCATGGTTCAGATGCTCACGCCCTGCTTAAAACGGCGGATATCGCCATGTATAAGGCTAAGCGGAACGCAATCAGTTATGCAATCTACGACGCTGGCAAAGATGAACTAAACCCTAATCA
>CALZIO010000089.1 GCA_945787785.1 uncultured Chromatiaceae bacterium | reverse complement strand
TCGAAGGTTTAGGTTTTGGTTTGGGTAAATCAGGGTATCGTTTGATTGATGAAGAGATACCCTTTTCACGCAGTCTTTTCTGGTCATTTGATGCAGCACTTGATCGCTCATATGGCCCCACTAACACCTCGTATGATTTAATTTCTAGCAATTTAACCGTATTACGAGATACCTCGAAACCCTGCGATTTCAGGTAATCAAGTAAAGAATTGGCAGCCTTCTTGTCTGAAAACACCCCTACCTGGAGATAATGCTCAGCGTACGCCAACTGACATGCAAGACTTATGGCTAGCAATACTACACATACCAGCTGTCTGAACACCGTGGCAAAACGTATTGCCATTATATTTCTGAATTAAATTAACGTGCTCGTTTGAGGTCACTCACCTGGAAATCTTTATCAGTCAAACCGGTACGAAAACGATAATTTTTCCATTTGATGAGGGTTGACTTACCAGTCTGATGATTCACCATATACATCTCATCCGGACGCCAATGGTTCTCGAGATATTTCTTATAACCAATAAAGGTTAAGGTCTTGAGCAATGAATCTTTGCGATCATAAAATTCTGTTTTCTGTGGCCGGTACTCATCCTTGTCAATCCAGCTCACCTGACGGGTGTAGCCTGAATACTTGTCTAGTGGGTAACGTTCAACCACGAAACACTGCATGCCATTGCATTCATCATCACGAATATATTTATAGGTATATTTTTCTACCTCTTGTGACCCAAGATCCTCAAAGGAAAATTCACTTCCCATATACGGACCGGATTTATTTCGTGATGCAATCCGTTTAACCCGCTTCAATGCCGGCAGGTATAACCACTGGTCATCTGGATTAACTTTATGAGAATGAGTCAGCATGGCGGTACCCTTCACATCTCCAGGTTCATCAAAGATTGACAAGCCCTTGTCACCGTCATTATTAACTTCAAGAGTCCAGATACGGATCAGCCGAGTACTCTGATCACCTTTACGGTTTTTAAGTATCATCTGCATATCAGCTCGAAAATCATCATATCCGTTATTTCGGCGATCAGCCTCTTGAGATATTTCCAAGCCGCGTTCTTCGGCTGTTTGGGCAAAAGAGTAAATAGGGAATAAAAAAGCGCATATCAATAATCCTAAACTAATTGTTTTATTGCGCATTGCAGGCACTAGAACCTCCTTGCTCGCTTGATTCCTCAAACTTCATTATTAATGGTGGTAGTAATAGAAAATCGGCCATTAGCGCCAAACTTATAGTCAGGGCTGTTAACATCCCCATGCTGGAATTCAGCTCAAATGCAGACATCAGCAATACTAAAAATCCAGCGACCAATGCAAGCGTAGTTACCCATAAGGCCATTCCCACGGTTGCAAAAGCATAACGAACGGCATCAGGGCTGGATAGGCCTTTTTCACGCCGCGCGCGCAAATATTTACTCAGAAAATGAACCGTGTCATCGACCACAATCCCTAAAGTCATGCCGATAACCACTGATATTGATAACCCAACCTGACCAACAAATATGCCCCAAAGACCAAATGCCATTGCAGCAGGTATTAAATTGGGCACCAAACTGATCAACCCAATTTTTAGTGAACGCAAAGCAAATATCAAAATAAATGAGATCAACACCAGTGCAATCACTGTTCCCTGCAACATGCTGCGGATATTACTGGAACCAATATTGGCAAACATGATGGTTGGTCCCGCCCCTTTTGAGCGCATTGCCGGTGGTGCATATTGTTCTAACCACTGCTGTGCCCGTTGTTCCAATTCTAACAGTTCATTACTTGAAATACTGTTCAGGTTGACCTGCAAGCGGGTAGCAGACTTATCGACATTTATCTGGTTATTCAGATCCAGACCATAGGGCAGCGACATTTCATACAACAGCAAATACTGCGCCGCCAAATCTCGCTGGTCTGGTACGCGATACCATTCCTGTTCATCATTATGCATATTCTTATTAATACGTTTCATCACCGTGCTAAAGGTGCTGACATACATCACATTCGGTTGACCGCGAAACCACTCAGCAAATGCTTCCAGCGTTTGTAAATACTCAGGATCACTAATACCACCCGTTTCACCGGCACCCAGTGAATAGCTGATCTCATACATACCGGTTAGATTGTCGGTGGTGTAATCAGTATCCAGGCGAAACTGGATTGACTCATCGAAGTATTTTACGAATTCATCATTCAACTGGTTTTGAGGTATAAACACCACGGTGGCAACCACAAACACTAACATTCCCCACATCAAAGGCTGGCGTTTTGCAACCACAAAATCACCCAGACGCTCCATCATGTCGGACCTTTTGCCTGTCTGTTTTCGCTGCCTGACCGGCATAATCATCATCATTGCTGGTAAAAAGGTGATAGATAGCAGATAACCTGTCACCACACCCATAGCAACAATATTGCCCAGATCACGAAAAGGTGGCGCATCGGAAAAGTTCATACTTAAAAAACCAATCGCAGTGGTTAAACTGGTGAGAAACACTGGTTGCATATTAATGCGCAGGCTTTCCACCATTGCCTGCTGTTTGTCACCGGTCAGCCGCAAGCTTTGCAGAAAATTGACCAGAATATGGACACAGTGCGCCACCGCAATAGTCATGATGACCGTCGGCGCCGCAGTGGTTGGCGGTGATAATTTGATACCGACCCAACCCGTCAATCCCATTGCCGAGATGATTGACAGTAAAATCACCATGAAGGTAATGATCGTACCGCTGATAATCCTGAGTGATATTCCTACCAATATAAGAATCACCAAAAACATCAATGGCACCAACGTCTGCACATCAGCTTGTGATGCCTCAGGAAAGGCATTATTCATAAACACGATGCCTGTCAGACGTATCTCGAAATCAGGGTATTTTTCTTCGAACTCAGCAGCCAGATTGCGTGAAAACAGTACCACCTCTGGCACTTCTGCCTGACTATTTTTTTCCGGCATATACACCGTCACATTCACGGCAGTCACATGACCACGCGGCGAAACAATACGATTCACCAAAACGGGTTCAGCCAATGCCACTGCTTTGATGCGTTTGATATCATCACTACTGAGTGACAGTGCACCCTCAACCAGATCTTCAACGACCAGATCATCGAACTCGGCATAGGTATGCTGAAAATTGGTAATTGAATCGACCCGGATGGAATACGGCATTTGCCACGCCGCTTTGGTCAAGGCTTCGATGACATCCAGTGATTCAGGGGTGAAAACATTTCCAGACTTGGGCGTTACCACAAACAACACATTATCAGTCTTGTTATAACTGTCTTGCAGTGCTTCAAAAGCCTGCAGCAGTGGGTTGTCTTCACTGAAAAAAATACGGTAATCGTTGGTGAACCAAAGAAATCGCATACCGCTGGCAGCCGCAAATACCCAAACCAACGTTAACGGCAACACCAGCCAGCGCCAGCGTACCAACATTCTTGCGTAACGTTCCACCATCACCCGAATACTCATTCATAACCGTGATGTAACTATCGGTTTTATTGGAAATTTCTGAAGCAGAAGGTGACCAGCCATCCTCTCCGCGTCAACCAACCTTAGCCGACAATGTAAAGATGCGCGAGCCTGCATAAATATGAGAAAATGCGCCTCCTTTGAAGCAGATTGAGTAGTTAAACCGAGCCATGAGCGTAGAGGCCACCGAAAAAACAACCACATCCGCGAATCAACGCGATCCTTTCAGCCCCTACGTGCCTGACAAGCCAGGACGCAAAACCATTTGGGCGCGCCTGTTTGGCAGTAGTTTCGGTATGGTGCTTAGTCAGGGCGCGCGTCAGCATGATGGTCCGGTGGTAGTCATCACTGCCGACAACCTGATGGCCACGCGGCTCGAATATGAATTGCGCTTCTATCTGGCCAATGACGACAGGCTACCGGTAATGGCGTTTCCGGATTGGGAAACCCTGCCCTACGATATATTCTCCCCTCATCAGGACATCACCTCCCAGCGGCTCGAAGCGCTTTACCGTCTGCCGACACTGGAAAAAGGCATCCTGATCATCCCCGCCTCCACCGCCATGCATCGATTGTCCCCGCAACAATACATCGATGGCCACAGCCTGATGCTGGATGTGGGCGATAGTCTGAATATCGAAGAGCTGCGCATGCGCCTGGAAAGTAACGGTTATCGCTGTGTCTCCCAGGTAATGGAACATGGTGAATTCGCGGTGCGTGGTGCACTAGTGGATCTGTTCCCCATGGGCAGCAAAACGCCCTATCGTATTGACCTCTTCGATGACGAGATCGAAACCATCCGTACCTTTGATCCGGAAACTCAGCTATCCAAAGACAACGTCGACAGCATCCGCCTGTTACCGGCGCGTGAGTTTCCGCTCACCAAAGACGCCATCACCCAATTTCGCCAGGCTTACCGCGCAGAATTCGAAGGCGATCCACAGCGTTCAATCATATATAAAGATGTGACCGAAGGGATTGCCTCCCCCGGGATTGAATATTATTTGCCACTGTTTTTTGAGCAAACCGCCACCCTGCTTGATTACCTGCCAGACAACGCCGTGGTGGTCATGGACGAAGGGGTAGAAGAAGCTGTCCAGGCCTTTTGGAAGGAAGTGGAAGAACGCCATGAACAACGTCGTTATGATATCGAGCGACCTATCCTCAGCCCGGAACGCATGTTCCTGAAGTCTAATGAATTGCTGCAAGGTATCGAACATTTCCCGCGCATCGACTGCCACCACTTCGATGTAGAAGATGCCCAGGGCGTACATAACTTCGCGACTAAAACAGCACCGCTACTCACTGTCAATTCGCGTGCGTCAGAACCCTTGGCGGCACTAAATAAATTTCTCAAAGATTACACGGGGCGGGTATTGTTCGCCGCTGAAACCAGCGGCCGCCGTGAAGCCCTATTGGAACTGCTAAAACGCGAAAACATTCATCCACGCCAATACAATGACTGGCTCGGCTTTCTTGACGATGATGATGCCCGCATCGGCATCACCATCGCACCATTAGAAAAAGGTTTATTGCTCGACGACATCGCTGTGATCAGTGAACCACAGCTGTTTGGCGAACAGGTCATGCAGCGCCGCCGGCGCAAGGTAACCAAACGCGATGATGATGCTGTTGTCCGCAGCCTGACTGAACTCATGCCCGGCAGCCCGGTCGTTCACGAAGACCACGGCGTAGGTCGCTACCTTGGCCTGCAAAGCCTGGAACTTAATGGTATGACCACTGAATTTCTCACCCTGGAATATCATGGTGGCGACAAGCTCTATGTGCCGGTGTCATCGTTGCATCTGATCAGTCGCTTCACCGGCACCTCGCCTGACAGTGCACCCTTGCACAAGCTCGGTTCAGAAGTCTGGGTCAAGGCCAAACGCAAGGCCGCGGAAAAAGCACACGACGTCGCCGCCGAGCTGCTGGATATCTATGCCCGCCGCGCGGCGCGTAAAGGGCATGCTTATGCGGCCCCCGACGATGAATATCGCGCCTTCGCCATCGCCTTCCCGTTTGAAGAAACACCAGACCAGGAAGAAGCAATCCACAACGTCATTAACGACATGGTCTCCGAGCAACCCATGGATCGCCTGGTCTGTGGGGATGTCGGCTTTGGCAAAACCGAAGTCGCCATGCGTGCCGCCTTTATAGCCGTGCAGGGTGGCAAGCAGGTTGCTGTACTCGTGCCCACCACCCTGCTGGCACAACAACACTATCAGAACTTTCGCGATCGGTTTGCCGATTGGCCAGTGCGTACCGAAGTGCTGTCACGCTTCCGCAGCAAAAAAGAGCAGGACCAGGTGCTGCAAGATTTGACCAATGGCAAAGTCGACATCGTCATCGGTACGCATAAATTATTACAAAGTTCAGTCAAATTTACCGAGCTGGGATTGGTTATCCTTGATGAAGAACATCGTTTTGGCGTGCGCCAAAAAGAACGCCTCAAATCACTGCGCGCCGAAGTGGATGTGCTTACCCTCACCGCCACACCAATTCCGCGCACACTCAACATGGCCTTATCGGACATGCGCGATCTATCCATCATTGCCACCGCACCATCCAAACGCCTGGCCATAAAAACCTTCATTCGTCAGTGGGACAAAAACCTGATGCGCGAAGCCTGCCTGCGTGAAATCAAACGTGGTGGCCAAGTCTTCTTTTTACACAACGAAGTCGAGAGCATCGAAAAACAGGCACGCGAACTGGAAGAGTTAATCCCGGAAGCTCGCGTCACGGTTGCTCATGGTCAGATGCGCGAGCGTGATCTGGAACAGGTAATGCTCGACTTCTATCATCAGCGTTATAACATTCTAGTCTGTACCACCATTATAGAAACCGGCATCGACATACCCACTGCAAACACCATCATTATGAATCGCGCCGACAAACTTGGTCTGGCGCAGCTCTACCAATTACGCGGCCGTGTTGGTCGCTCTTATCACCAGGCCTATGCCTACCTGATCGTACCGACCAAACGCAACATGACTGCCGATGCCGTCAAACGTATGGAAGCAATCGAGTCACTCGAAGGCCTGGGCGCTGGTTTCACATTGGCGACACATGATCTGGAAATACGCGGTGCCGGAGAGCTATTAGGTGATGAACAAAGCGGCCAAATACAAGAAGTCGGTTTCGGCATGTATACCGAACTGTTGGAACGCGCCGTCAAAGCACTTAAATCAGGCGAAGTACCCAACCTGGATCAACCGCTGCAACAAAACGCCGAAGTTGATTTAAAAATCCCTGCCCTACTGCCGGAAGACTACCTGCCCGATGTCCATGCCCGATTGGTTATGTATAAACGCATTGCCAATGCAGCAGACACGGAAGAGTTAAAAGAACTACAAGTTGAAATGATCGACCGCTTTGGCCTACTACCCAATGCCGCGAAAAATCTAATTCGCGTCACTGAATTAAAACTCAAGGCAGAACCGCTGGGTATCAAAAAGATCGAAGCCGGGCCAAGCAGTGGCCGCCTGATATTTAGTGATAAACCCAATATTGATCCAATCAAGATCATCGACCTGATTCAAAAACAGGGTAAAACTTACAAACTGGACGGTCAGGAGAAACTGCGCTTTGTCATACCAATGGAAGAAACAGACCAGCGTATCAGCGCTGTTGAAAATGTATTGCAAATCCTCGGCGGATAATTCTTAACACCGACTATCCATCTCCGTAGAATGATTAATAAGAGATGGCGCGTTGATTAAAGAATAATTCTCAGTATCTTAAGCAGATGCTTGTGTCAAAAACACTAATTGAGCAATGCAAACCGCAAACAAAAGCAGCAGAAAAATCTTTTTCTTAGAAGACATTCTGGTCAATTCAAAAACCATCTGTGCCAAATCTACCAACCAGCCTCTAGTTAAATTCGCTCTAATCATCAGGATTCCGTTCCCCCTATTTAGGACGCCAGAAAAACGGATTCAAACTCGATTCCGTCTTTCCAACTTTGCTATCGGAACACAACAGATGCAATATTTTGGCCAAAGCAGTAATATTTTACGTAATTCAAGCAGTTGAAGATTTCGTCTTCATTGGCACCGAAAGAATTTGTAAACAATCCCGACACATTTTTTTGCCTCGTAACGCGCAATAACTGAAAGGCATTGCGCCAAATGAATCATGCCGTGATGTTTACCACTTACCTTGATAAACATACTGCCAATCGCAAGTTACCGTTGTAATAAATTAACGCATCAGGTGCCTGTGAACATTCAACCTGTTTTTTATTGGCATTAGAATTAAAAGCTAGCAAGATAAAACAAGGTAGCTTGGATGAAGTGAAACGGAATCCGGGGAAACTCTGTGTAACCCCTAAGGCGCAACCCGTAAGGTATAATAAGCGATCAGCACATTACACCATGATGCTGTGTAAAAAGACCATATTAACAGGGCTAGCAAGATAGCTTGGTTGAAGTTAAAACGAGGGAAGCAATCTATGCTATTCAGAGTGTTAATTTTTCTGCTTACCTTCCCCACTATTACTTCCACTACGGTGGCAGACGACGCGTCACCTGAAAAGTCTTTCGAAAAGCAGTTGGCGATCATTAATCTGAATCTAAAAAATGTCGATCCTGCCAAAATTCCTGCTGTCAAACTGCCCGATTATCTTATGTTGGCAATTTCTCTTGGAAACGCCGAGGCAGTGGCGAAGTTTCTTCAAAGAAACTTGGATTTGAATCAGCGCTATCAAGGGGAGACACCTCTGACGTTTGCCGCATATACCAAGCCCCGTAACCCGTAAGGTGCAATAACTGAAAGGCATTGCGCCGTATGAAACACACTTGATGCTGCCTATTACCTTCGATAAACATCTGGCGCAATGCGCTACGCTTATTGACGCTCTACCTATTACGACTTGCCGAGTTGAAAGGCATTGCGCCGTATGCAACATGCTGTGATGCTACCTCATACCCTTTATATATTTCCGGCGCAATGCGCTACGCTTATTGACGCTCTACCTATTACGACTTGCCGAGTTGAAAGGCATTGTGCCGTATGCAACATGCTGTGATGCTACCTCATACCCTTTATATATTTCCGGCGCAATGCGCTGATCTTATTGACGCCCTACAGGCATTGCGCCGTATGAAACACACTTGGTGCTGCCTATTACCTTCGACAAACATCTGGCGCAGTGCGCTACGCTTAGAGCCTGCCCCGCGAGCGGAGCAAGTGCTTTGGGCATTGTCGCCCTACAGACATCACGCCGTATGAACCACACTGTGATACCACCTTCGTACCCTTGATAAACTTCCGACGTAATGCTCTTCGCTTAGAGTCTACCCCGCGAACGGAGTGAGTGCTTTGGGCATTGACACCCTACCGATTGCGACTTACCGTGTTATTCGGGTTATCCTGACCAATTATTACCACACCAACAAATAAAACTGCATTACATTGGCGATAATGAAAAATATTATAATTGCTCTATCGTTGTTTTCGATAACAACCCCCTTATCTGCTGAAAGCAATTTTTCAGGTGAGCTCTTAATAGCTAAAGTTTCACGCTTTTTAGATGAGCCTAGAGATCGGTTCATGCGTTCTTTACCGGGGACAGCGAGACGCGATCAATAACCATACAGTTAGCCAGGTCAAAAACGAAAAATATCCT
>CALZIO010000088.1 GCA_945787785.1 uncultured Chromatiaceae bacterium | reverse complement strand
TGTCCCCGCTCGTTGTGCCTTCTAATAGTAAGCATGCAACCTCATATTCCCTCTGAAGACCCCCATATAATCTGATCATATATCAAGCAAGCTGGATTTAAAGCGCAAATATTTGCTCTTTAACATCAAATTATTCGATATATATTTGTTTGGCAAAGTAGCCACATCTACGCAAAATATAAGCTTATGAACGACATGAATCAGATAGTCAGAAGACTCAAACATCTGGCAAGTCCGGAAATCGCGACACATTCTCAGCGTTATTTTAAAACCGGTAATGGTGAATATGGTGAGGGGGATCAGTTCTTAGGCATCCGTGTCCCGGTATTGCGTACCGAAGTCAAAAAACAACGCGACCTGCGTCTGGATCAAACTGTAAAACTGCTCAGCTCAAAGTTGCATGAAGTACGCTTGTTTGCCCTACTGATGATGGTGGAAAAATTTGAAAGAGGTAATGAGAAGTTGAAAGGCAACATTTATCAACACTACATGAACAACCTACCAAACATCAACAATTGGGATTTAATCGATCTGTCCGCCCCAAAAATCGTAGGTGCCTGGTTGGCTGACAAAGATAAGAGCGTGCTGTATAAACTGGCCAAATCTGACGATCTCTGGCAGCGCCGGATTGCCGTCCTGGCAACATTCAAACTAATAAAAAACAACGATTTTCAAGATGCGTTAGCAATTGCTGAACGACTAGTTAATGACAAACACGATTTAATTCACAAAGCTGTGGGCTGGATGCTGCGCGAGATCGGCAAACGCGATCTTCAATGTGAAGAACAATTTTTAAATAAACACTATATAACGATGCCGCGCACCATGTTGCGCTATGCTATTGAGCGCTTTCCTGAGAAAAAACGAAAAGCTTATCTCAATGGCAGCATTTAATTATCAATCTCACATTCGCGGCTTGGTATTTAAAGCTTGTCCACAAAAAAAGGCCGCTAATATAGCGGCCTTCTCGAATTCTTTTCCAGAAATATCTAGAAGCCGTAAACCAGAGTCACCGCTGTTTCACGATCAACCTTCTCGATGCCTGGAGGTACTTCAGAGGTATGTCTGATCCCGTAAGAAAGCCTCACCGCAAGAGTACTGTTGACCTTGGCACTGAGCGCAGTCAAAGATCTGGATATGGTTACATCCGACCCAATTTCTGATATCAAGTCCTGTGTGAATTTTGCAGTGTCACTGATTTGCCAATTGAAAAAACCGGCCAAACGCAGAACACCCTCATTATCTGTGTTACCAACATCTGGCTTGCTTCTCCGGCCACCGACACCGGCCTCTAAATCCAGCTTGAAAATATCACCGGAAAGCACATGGCGACCATAACCCGCCGTCAGACTGGTGCGATATTGGTAACCACTGAATCGGTCATCAGTATGACTAAAGTTACCAAACCCATAATCATGCTCAGTAAAGTTTCTTTTCGTCTTGGCTTCTAAAAAATAACGCTCGGCAGTCCTGACATCATCGGCTTCAGCATTCAGAACGTCCAGTAGAATTTCATTATTCCATTTTCCTATTACATTAAGTGCCTTACCCTTAAAAACCAGGCTTTGTGTATCAGTGTTACCGCTGGTTGCGACGAAACCCAATTCAGCTTCCCCTGACCACCCGGAATCCTGCTCCTCCGCGATGGCCGACCCGACAAGCGCGATACTACCCAACAGCGCAATCACAACTCTTTTCATATCAACCTTCTTTTTATATATTAAGTAAACCAAACCGAGAAAATTTTCTCAAACCAAAAATTGTCTGCCAATTGTAGTGTTTATACCTTGCCATGTTCAATAAGATCGGGACTTAAAGATACAAAAGTTTACAAATACAAAGGGTTTTTGCTGAAATTCGAAGAATTAGACTCGATAGCATGACCTGGTAAAGCAAGGAAAGGAACAGACCCCACCCGGAGAAGGGAGACAAAAGGAGGGAAAGGCGAGATCTGCTCCAGAACCAAAAGAAGCATTTATTGACTCTTTGCCACCATCGAGTCCTGATAAACAAATTCAACACGCCGGTTTTCGTTCCAATTATCCGGAGACACCATGGGCACCGTGTCACCCATACCACCGATTCTAAGTTGCGACTCAGGCACACCTTCCGCAATTAACACATCAGCTATATTTTTCGCACGCAGTTCACTCAGGCGCTGATTATAGAGTTTTGCACCACGGTTATCAGCATGACCATTTATCACCAGGATATAGTTTGAGTTTTCCAGAAGATAAGCAGCGTGTTGCCGAATGATTTCAACATCACCAGTCTTCAACTCATTTTTATTTACGCCAAAATGAAACACCAACTGCTGCGGTGGCGGCAACACAAGCTTGCTTGCCTCATATTTTGACTCAAGAGCGCCTTCACCTAAAATTTCGGCAACCAATAACTCTTCATCCGTCATAGAACCTAAGCTAAGCTGTTCAGACTCATCCAAGTTAGATTCTGCTAGTGAAATATCAGCCTCAGATTCTACCGCCTTTGTTATTTCTACAACACCTCCTTCAACGGCAGCCTCAGAAATATGAGCCATATAAGCTTCCATATTTACAATCGCTTCTGTGGTTGACGAATCTAAGATTTTCGCTTCTTGTTCATCCAACAGTTCAACATCGGCGACGTGTTCTTGCAACTCTTCCGCATGAGATAGGTTATGAGCATCACCAGCACAGCCGACCGCTATAAACAGTGGCAATACTGTAACTACAGTGCCTGCGATTAGTTTATCCAAATTAGATTTCATTGATCACTCCTCTTTGCTTGGGTTTGTTAAATTTACAAAACCATTAAACAGTCAAAGAGTGGCGAGAACGGGATCGAACAATGACAAACCAAAAAACAAAAAGGGCAGATTATGACAAGGGCAATATCACGCGAAAGACAACACCTTCTTTATCACTAAGATTATCAACCTCGACATGACCATGATGATATTCTGCAATCAAACGAACAATATACAAACCCAGACCAAGATGAGGCTGATCACTGTTACCGTGCCGCATACTCACCATCGAATCAAAAAGATTAGCGCGCATCTCATTGGGCAATGCTTGCCCTTCATTAGTAACACTGAGAAAAACACTGTTGGAATTCTGCAGTAGCGAAATCGTTATTACTGTTCCCTGCTTGGCAAAATCCACTGCATTTGCAATTAACTTGTCCAGCATTTGCGCCAGCAACTCTGGCGAACCAAGCAGCTCTAATTTTTTTGTTGAATCCACAAACTCAAACAACTGTTGTGGATGTGCCAAACGATACCCCTCGACACATGCAGCAACAACATCATTAATCACAAACGGGCCTGCTTGTTCCTGCTGAATCGTCTGCTCCAGATGAGTCGCCTCACTCATGCGCGTTAAAATTCCACTCAACCGCTCCACGCCTTTGTTGGCACGGCGAAGATAGGTCTGTAATTCACTATCAGAATGGTCATCATCCAGATTATTAAGAGACGAGCGCACGATGGAAATTGGTGTGCGCAACTCATGCGCTAATTTACTTGCCATGGATTCAAGATAACGGTTGTACTGCGCCAAGCGCTCGTGCATGTCGTAAAAGCTTCGTCCCAGGTCACCCAACTCATCACCGGCTTTAGGATATTTGATTTTCCCCTGCACCCGGCCATTAGGCGAAATACTGGCCTCCACTTCGTCACGTAATCTCCGCACCCTGAAAGACAAACGCGTCGCGAACAAAAGCAACACACCAATAGTCAGCAAAAATGCCAACAGACTCAGATTCACCAAAGCTTCGATGGCACGATTCTGCAGGATAAGAATACTGTTACTGGTTTCTTCGATAGCAACGGCACCGACGAGTTGATTATCAATGTAAACAGGATGCGCTGCGCTTAGCAGAGCTACATCTTCCTCCTTTGTTTTGTGCCAGCCGACGCTTGGCTGCCCTGCCAGGGCTGACTGCACCACAGGGTCGTCCAGCCGCGACACAGAGGATAGTGGATCATTAAACTCACTTTGAGGCTGATCCAATAACAAACGATAAAAGATGTGCATGAACTTGGATAATGCGGATGCCTCTTCCGTCTCAATGCTTGTATCCGCATTCTGCGTTGCTTTTTTATTCAAACCATCTGCCAGGCCAATCACCCGATTTGCTGCGTCAATCACCCAGATGCGGCTTTGCGGTTTTTCCAAACGCTGCAGCAAAGCCTCCATCTGTGGCGCCGGGATCACAATTGTTCCTAATTTACTGAGATGCTCAGTGCCCGCACTCGCCAACACATGCTCAATTTTTCTTGTCGCAACATCATCAATATCAGCAATCGCAAACGAGAGTTTGTCGCCAATCATATCCACAGGAATGCGAATCTCCAGAGTGTAACCACCAGGCATCTCCTGCCACTCACCCTTGATACGGAACTCTGTTCCCAGCGGCAGATTCTGTTTTGCTTTTGCCGGCATCAAATAGGCATTCACCCAACCCGGTGAAATGGTTGCGAGACGATAACGTTTATAGTTTCCTTCGCGATCCTGAATGCCGAGACGTAGATGATCACTATTACCCGGTTGCAGGCTGTCTGGCTGACGATAAACCACTTCATCGTCCATCACCTGAAAAAACAGATAAAGATAAGCATCCCAAACACCGGATCGATAGCTAACCTGAAAATCCTGACTATCCTCTGCATCACCCAGCAGCTGTTCCCTGTCTTTATAGATAATCCAATCATCCGCATAGCCATCCAGCTGAATAGGCGAACGTAATGGTCTGACATAAAGGTGAGATTGCATATTCGCAGGCTGGCTGACCAATGGATTGGTTTTAAACAAGGATCGCTGCTCATCCATCACCGATGCAACTATCGCAACACGGTCAAGCAGACGTTGCTCCTGTGCTGAGCGCAGATATGACTCCAGCCCTTGAATATATTGATAGCCCAGCCAAGGCACCACCAACAAAGAGAGCGAAGCCAACAACAGCTTAGTGCGTATCGAGATTTTAAACAGTGGTTGCCTGCCTTTAGACATAAGACTTAAACAGGCCCTAGTGATCTATCCAGCGATAGCCCATACCATAGACACTTTCGATGGCGTCAAAAGCATTATCAATCGCGGCAAATTTTTTTCGTATACGTTTCACATGCGAAGTGATTGTGGCGTCATCAACAACGATATGAGCGTCCTGCATTAATTGTTCGCGGCTTTTCACATGACCGGGATGTTTTGCCAAGCTATGCACAATCCAAAATTCCGTCAGACTCAGCTCAATTAACTTACCGTGCCAGCTGGCGCTGTACCGATTCATATCCAACCTGAGTTCTTGTCGCGTGATCACCTCATCATCTGCCTGCGGCTGTTGCATTGCACCAATCCGACGAAAAAATGCCGCCACCCTGGCACAAAGATTGACGATACTGATATCTTTGGTCAAATAGTCATCTGCTCCAAGGCGCAGCCCGGAGATGGTATCCAGGTCGCTATCCCTGGCAGAAAGAAAAATGATAGGCAATGTGGCAGATCGGCTACGTAACATGCGGCATAAATCAAACCCCCCTTCAATTTCATCTTCCAGCCCTATATCCAGCAACACCAAGTCAGGTAACTGCTGACTGAACCCCGCCTCTGCCTCAGACCGATTAGCATAGGCCTGCACCTGGTAGCCCTGTTTGGCCAGGGCCTCAGCATAGTTCTGACGAATCGCCGCTTCATCTTCAACAATGGCAATACACCGACTCATTCTTCCACTTCCTTTATTTACTGCTGCTTAAGCTAACATATCAAACTCTGCATGTGATGCTGCCCCGATCACATTGTCATTATTTGTCATTTTTCATGCCCTGCTCCGCCCTCATTGCCCCACCAAATTGCCCTCCTTATGGGTTTTACTTATTGATAAATATGAATCCTGGCGCAGACAGGACACAACAAATGCCACGGAAGGCACGCTGGGTCAAACAGCAAACCGGAGGAGCCATGACAACCGTATCGCATAAGACAACAAACATCGATCACCGATCCACTACCTCCTATGCCTGGGACGAGGCCTGGGGATTGCTAAGTATGTTGCTTGGCTATCTGGTCATTTGCGCCATATTCCTTGTATTGCTAGCGACGCAGGCACGGGCGGACGAAACGATGGCGGAGATTGAACATCTGGATGACGTTAGCCAGGGCAGCCTGTTGTTTCAGAATCCACACGGCCGCTATCTCCAGGCGCCAAGCTTGAATACTGATGTGGCTATCCATGTCAGCGGCATGATTGTACGCGCAAAAGTACGCCAGGCATTTAAAAACAATTCCGATGCCTGGGTGGAAGGTATTTACGTCTTCCCCCTGCCTGAAGATGCCGCAGTAGATCACATGCGCATGCAGATTGGCGAACGGGTCATCGAAGGCCAGATCAAAGAACGCGAAGAAGCCAAACGCACCTATGACCAAGCCCGCCAGGCTGGCAAAAAATCGGCCCTGATCGAGCAGGAACGCCCCAACCTGTTCACCAACTCAGTGGCCAACATCGGCCCGCACGAAACCGTGACGATCGAGATCGAGTATCAACAGCTATTGCGCTACGAGGCCGGGCAGTTCCGGCTGCGTTTTCCCTTGACTATCACACCACGTTATATTCCGGGCCAGCCTATTCAGCAGGAAGAGAACGTCAGCCAGTTTAATGGTCTGGGATGGAGCGTGAACACCAACCAAGTCCCGGATGCCTCGCGCATCACTCCGCCGCTATGGCAGGGCGAAGGCAAGCTCAATCCGGTATCGCTAGTCATTGAACTGAATGCTGGTTTTCCGTTAACCGAATTGAAAAGCCCTTATCACGCCATTCAAACCAGCGCACACAAGGCTATTCACACTATCACCCTAGCAAATGAACAAAACTACGCCGATCGCGATTTTGAATTAAGTTGGACGCCCGAGGCCGCACATGCACCGCGGGCGGCCTTGTTCACGGAAGAAATGGGGGCAGAGCTGTATCACTTGTTGATGGTGCTGCCACCGCAGCCTGAACAGAACAAAACTCAGCGGCTGCCGCGCGAGGTCATCTACATCATCGATACATCCGGATCGATGTCTGGCATTTCGATCCAACAAGCCAGGCAGGCCCTGCTGCTTGCCTTAGATCGGTTGCAGCCGGAAGACACATTCAATGTTATTGCTTTCAACTCATCTATCAATTTGCTCTTCGGTCAGGCGTTGCCGGCCAGCAATCACAATCTGGACGCAGCAAGACGCTACGTAAATACACTACGCGCCAATGGCGGCACCAATATACGTCCCGCACTTGAAGCGGCGCTGAACATTCAGAATGAATCCGCAGCGCTACGCCAGGTTGTGTTTCTTACCGATGGCAGCGTCGGTAACGAAGCCGAACTGTTTTCCATGATCCATCAAAGACTGGGCCAGAGCCGTCTGTTCACTGTCGGCATCGGTTCTGCTCCTAACAGTCACTTCATGCACAAGGCGGCTCAATTTGGCCGCGGTAGTTTTACCTACATCGGTGATGTCAACGAGGTACAGAGCAAGATGAAGGCACTGTTTCAGAAACTGGAAACCCCGCTAATGAGAGAATTGCAGGCCGACTTTGGCAATGCAGAGGCGGAAGTCTATCCCAAACGCCTGCCCGACCTTTACGCCGGTGAGCCATTGATCATTAGCACCAAAACCAATCTCAACACCCACACCATCATCATCAGCGGCAAACGTCAGCAAAGTACATGGCAAAACAGTATTCAACTCGACCAGGGCATGAAAGGGCGCGGCATAGGTACACTGTGGGCACGCCGCAAGATTGCTGACCTAATGGACCAACAACATGAAGGCGCAAACAAAGAGATTATAAAACAGCAGATCATCGCCACCGCATTGCAACACCATCTGGTAAGCAAACACACCAGCCTGGTAGCCGTCGATGCCACACCATCACGACCAGAAAGTGAGGCCATTGAACAACAGGCCATGCCGGTCAACCTGCCCCACGGCCAGGTACATGAAAAGATATTTGGCCTGCGGCCCAGAACAGCCACTGCCGCACCGCTACATCTAACCCTGGGCGCACTGTTTCTATTATTAACACTGTTGCTAAAACCACGTCGTACAATTGAGGGTGCCTGATATGATTCTGTTTCGTTATCGCACCTTGTTTTTCTGGCTGGCACTAGCATTGAGTTTATGGCAACTGTTCCAAGGCGGCTATCTCCATGCCAAGGCTCTGCTGGCGCAACATCTAATCAAGCATGCCTGGCATGAAACCCTTGAAGATCTGCAACAACACAAACCCTGGCCCTGGGCCGACACCTGGCCGGTGGGCAGGCTGCGTGTGCCGTCACATAATATTGACCTCTATGTGTTGGCAGGCGACAGTGGCCGCACCCTAGCTTTCGGACCCGGCCATCGCTCCGGCACAGCTTTACCGGGTGAACCAGGCACCACCTTAATCAGCGCCCACCGCGATACCCATTTTAGTTTTCTTAAAAAATTAACCACTGGAGATGAGCTATTGTTTCAAGGCATTAATGGGCAATGGCAACACTACTGGGTCAGTAATAACATCATCGTCCATCAATCAGATGCTATAGCAGACAGCCATGAGAACACACTGGCACTGGTTACATGCTATCCCTTCAACGCAATCATGCCAGGTGGACCGTTAAGATATGTGGTGTTTGCAGAGACACAAAAAATGACGCCTGCCCCGAAAGCAGCAGAAATCATAAAAATTTAAAATGATTATCGGACATCTGCCTGCTGGATATATATTTTCCAAATTGTTAGCACATATGCTGATTAACTATGGATCAGTCAAGCAGGGTGCACTGTGCACACAGCGCACCCCTCCTGGCTTAAGCGGCTTTAAACTGTCTATAGCCGATACCTACGAGGCCGAGCCCAATTAAAGCAAGTGTGGCGGGTTCAGGGACGTTGTTCGTTGCTGCAACCACAGAAATATTGTCGATCGCGTACTCTGTGTCATCTCCATTTCGTTCGGCCGTGAACCGAATCGTATGACTGGCGGCGGTAGCCATGAAGCTTGTAGAAAAGCCGAACCAGTTCGGATAGGCCCCCGGATCCATCAGCTGCGTGAGCAGCCCGCCAGGATTTACATCAACACCAAACGAAAGCGCAGTCGGATTTCCACAGCAGTTATAAAAGTTGGTGAAATCTCCACTAACGTTGTAGGTCTGTCCGGCCACCAAGCCTGACAGGATCTGGGAGATGCTGGGGTCGGACCCTGATGCGCCCGCGGCATTAATG
>CALZIO010000087.1 GCA_945787785.1 uncultured Chromatiaceae bacterium | reverse complement strand
CGGCCTTCTTGCCTGATGTACAATGCAGATACGTTGTACCGCATTACCGCTGGTGTGTCCAGTATTTTGCTTAAACTGCTGAACTTGTTGCGGAAGTGGGTTAGAACGATTTCACCCTGGTAGTCTGGGCTTTTTACTTTATTCATCCCGCAAAGCAACATACAATACTACTGAAATTACTGGTATTGGGAGATAGCATGTCGTTGCAGCTAGACAACTATATTCTGGGTGAAACCGACGAGACCATTAAGGTTGACAGTAGCGATCAATGCAGCGACGCGGTGCAGGCACTGATCCAACAATCGAAACGATCTCTCGACATTTTCAGCCACAAACTCGACCTCCGTATTTATAACACCCGCGCGATTTATGAAGCAGCACTCAAACTAGCCACGCATAGCCGCTACTCTCAAATCCGAATCATTATTAAAGACTCAACAGATGTAGCTAAACGTGGCAGCCGCCTGGTTGAGTTGAACCATCGTCTTAGCAGTCGCGTTTTTATACGTAACCCACCTATTGAGTATCGGGATTATACTGAAGAGTTTGTCATCGCTGATGAGCTTGGATTACTGCAGCGAAAACTAGCCACTCGTTATGAAGGTGAGCTGTGTTTTTACGAACCAGCAAAAGCCAGACAACTGCGCAAGTTCTTTGATGAGTGTTGGGAGAAGAGTGCTCCCGACTCCAACCTGCGGCGACTACACCTGTGAATAAACTATTACACAACTCGTTCGGCACGTTCTTCATCATCATTCTAATTACTATGCCACTTGCCGCTCAGGCAGACGATGCAATTGAAGTCATTTCACTTGAGCATCGCATGGCCGAAGAACTGCTTCCCACACTGGAACCATTTATGGATAAACAAGGTGTACTGAGCGCCAAAGGCAATCAGCTTATTATTCGCACTTCGCCGCAAAATCTTGAACAGATCAAGAAGCTGGTCAGTGAGCTTGATACTCCTTTGCGCCGCTTACTCATTGAAGTCAAACAACCTCTGTCATCATCACGTGAATCTGAACAAACAGGCGCCTCTGGCCAGTACAGGCTTCCAGAGGATAGTGGTGAGGTCATACTGGAAAGACGCAGCACATCCAGTCGTGATACGGCTATCACAGATCAACAGATACAAGTTTTAGAGGGGCAAACTGCCTTTATAAAAACAGGACAGCTAGTGCCCATGGGTAAAAAACAGATACGGTATGGCCTGCAAGTTGAATCAGTAATAGAACATCAGGATGTCAGTAGCGGCTATAAGGTAACACCACGGTTGACTGGTGAAAATGTATTGCTTGAGATCATGCCCTTCAGTTCCAGCCTGGACAGTAGTGGTGGAGGAATTATTAACCAACAGCAATCCTTCACTACCCTATCCGGAAAATTAGGTGAATGGATTACGATTGGTGGAATAGCCAATCAACAACAGGAGGGAGTAAAGGTTTACTCCACCAAAGATCGGAATGAACAACAACGCCAAATTCTAATCAAGGTAACCGAGCTGAAATAAGTTGTTTCTACAACAATACCAATGTAATTAGCTTAACGACCACGTAAAAATAGCTTATCCAAATCATCCAGCGATAATTGCACCCAGGTAGGCCTGCCATGATTACACTGACCACTGCGCTCGGTTCGTTCCATATCACGCAGCAGAGCGTTCATCTCTGGCACGGTAAGCTGACGACTGGCGCGAACAGAACCGTGGCAGGCAATGGTAGCGAGGATTTCGTTACAACGTTCCTGAATGCGAGTGCTCTCCCCTGCTACGGCTAAATCAGACAGCACATCGTTGACCAGATTTTTGGCATTGGCATGGCGTAATAGTGCAGGCACAGCGCGGATCAATAGTGTTTCTGGTCCAAGACGATCGAGTTCAAAACCCAGCTCATGCAGAAACTCAACATTCTCTTCGGCCAGTTGTGCCTCGGTGGCACTCACAGTCATCGATTCAGGCACAAGCAGTGGTTGAGTACGAACACCCTCATCTCCCCAGGACTGTTTCATACGTTCATATGTCACACGCTCGTGGGCGGCATGCATATCAACCAGCACCAGGCCTTTTTCATTTTGCGCCAGGATATAGATCCCTTGAAGTTGCGCCAAGGCAAACCCCAGCGGAGGTGTCTCGGCCTGGCTAGATTCAGGCGCTTCAAGCACTGCAGCCTCTGCCAGTGCGCGCATCCCTTCGTAAGCGGCTCGTCCTTCCTGTACACCCAGGGCAAATCCATGTTGTTTTGGAGCTGATGCATGTGATGCGCGCGTTGATGATGAAAACAAACTATCAGTAAAAGGGGCCTGACTTGTTGTTGCAGTTTGCGTGGACTCAAACTGTGGCGTCTCATCTCCCGGGCGCACGTCAGCCAGTGATCGGTACAAGCTGGAAAAGAGAAAATCATGCACCATGCGGCTTTCACGAAAACGCACTTCATGTTTAGTCGGATGCACGTTCACATCCACCTCTTCCGCAGGCAATTCAAGATACAACACAAAGGCGGGATGACGACCGTGATACATCACATCCTGATACGCCTTACGCACGGCATGAGCGATGACCTTGTCTTTGACCATACGGCCGTTGACATAAAAATATTGCAAATCGGCCTGGCTGCGAGAAAAAGTCGGCAGGCCGACCCAACCCCATAACCTCAAACCATTGCGTTCAAAATCAATCTCTGCCGACTGCTCCACAAAAGGTTTGCCACAAATCGCGGCAATACGGCGACGACGGCCCTGCTGGTCACTGGCGGCGCGCCACTGATGCAATTGCTTCTGTTCATGTTTAAGGCTGATACCGACATCAAAACGGCTTAGGCCAATACGACGCACCACATCTTCCAGATGTTTGAACTCTGTCCGTTCAGCACGCAGAAACTTGCGCCGTGCCGGTGTGTTAAAAAACAGGTCACGCACTTCGATGGTCGTGCCCTGTGGATGGGCCACGGGTTGCGCCTTGGGCTCGGTTTCACCACCATTCACTGAAATCTGCCAGGCTTCGCTCTCACCCTGGTAATGCGACATCACCTTCAGACGCGAAACCGACGCGATACTAGGCAGCGCCTCGCCACGAAAACCCAGGCTGGCCACATGACTCAAGTCTTCAAAATTGGTGATTTTGCTGGTGGCGTGGCGGCTCAGTGCTAGTGTTAAATCATCCGCATGAATACCAGCACCATTATCGCGCACCCGGATCAGGGCAATGCCCCCTTTTTCAATTTCCAGTTCAATTTGGCTGGCACCGGCGTCTAGACTGTTCTCTATCAGCTCTTTGACTACTGAGGATGGCCGTTCGACCACTTCTCCAGCGGCAATTTGGTTGGCAAGATGGGTAGAAAGGCGATGAACTCGTTCCACGATTTTGTTCACTCAGGCTAAAAACAGAAAGCCCGATTATACGTGAAAGCTGACTGCCTGAGAGGGCTTAACTACCGCTGGTTGGGATGTGCAGCACCTGACCAATGCGCAGGCTGTCTGATTTAAGTCGATTAGCCAGACGCAGGGTATTCAAACTGACATGGTAACGCGAAGCGATTTGTGACAGGGTTTCGCCACGCCTGATCACATGCTCACGTGCGGCGATGCGGGTGCCTGGCGGAGGATTGGAAACAAAATAGCCGCGGATACCAGACATCATCGCCTCAGCAAGTTGTTGCTGATAACGGCTTGAAGTCAGGTTTCTCTCTTCCGTTGGATTTGAGATGAAAGCAGTTTCCACCAGAATAGAGGGAATATCAGGCGATTTCAGCACAGCAAACCCGGCTTGTTGGACACTATGTTTGTGTAACTTGGCAACGCCATTCAGCCCTTTCAATACACGGCCCGCAATATCCAGACTGTCTTCAATAGTGGCACTCTGCGATAAATCCAATAACACCGAGGCCAACATGTGGTCTTTATCATCCAAACTTACGCCACCGACCAAATCTGAGGCATTTTCTCGATTCGCCAGCAACTTGGCCGCTTCATTGGTCGCCCCGTTCTGAGACAGCGCATAGACAGACGCCCCTTTGGCGCGAGGATCAGGAAAGGCATCTGCATGAATTGAGATAAAGAAATCCGCTTTATGTTGGCGTGCCTTCTGCTTGCGATCGCTAAGCTTGATAAATACGTCACGATCCCGAATCATCAGCGGTCGCATGCCATCTTCTCGTGCCACCATCTTTTCCAGCTTACGGGCAATAGCCAGCACTACATCCTTTTCACGTGTGCCTTTGCGCCCTTTGGCGCCTGGGTCAATACCACCATGTCCGGCATCAATGGCTACGATAATATCGCGTGCCTGTTGAGTCACAATGACTTCTTTTTTCTTAACCTTGGGTAGAACAGGCGTTACTTGAGGTTTAGAAACGGCCGTGACATGTTTGACTGTGGATTTGGCGGGTGTCTTAGTCTGTACTCGAGTGGGTGCAGCTTTAGCTAACCGAGCTTTACCGGCACCCTGCAATTCAACTACTAAACGATAGCTTTTTACGGCTGCTGGTTTGATCAGAAAGACATTCCCTTTGACTGCTTTGTCCAGTTCAACAACCATGCGCAGATCACGACCTTTGCGGATACCAAAGCGCACATTTTTGATTGAGGTGTTGGTTAAATTGAGTTTGGGCGTGTTACCTCTGCCAACCACATCGACTAAATCAACCACAAAACGGTTAGGATTGGAAAGAGAGAAATATTTGTACTTGACCGGACCATTCAGATCAAGCACCACCTTGGCAGACTGATCACTTTGACCAACCCGCAAGGTATTGTAATTTAATGTTTTTGCCGCCCAACCAGTAGAAATTGAGAGCAGGCAGAGCAGTAGCAAAGATATAAATTGCCGCATGACTCCAACCCCTTTTGTTGTTATTCCTCGAGGCACCGGATTACCCCTTAAAATAGGTATTTATATTTTTCTCATATTTTCCAGAAAGATACAAGACTTTCCTAGAAAAAAGACAAATTAATTGGCCTTTACCTTTGTTTTTACGTCCGACAGGAAAAAATCTTTAATAATTAATTATTGGTCAAATCCTCCAGTTTTTCGATGAACTCTCTCCCAATATCGCTCATTGGTTTTAGATTCAGCTGACGCGCACTGCCCTCATATTCAATCTCTATAATTAAATCTGCCTGGGGTAACACGCCTTCGCCCTTATCTGGCCATTCCACCAATAAAATCGCATCCTGTTCAAGCCAATCACGCAAGCCCAAGAACTCTAGCTCTTCAGGATCAACTAAGCGGTACAAATCCAAATGATAAACCTGTCGATCAGGCAAAGAGTACGGCTCTACCAATGTATACGTCGGGCTGCGCACAGAACCTTCATGTCCAAGGGCATGAAGAAAGCCACGGGCAAAGGTCGACTTACCTGCACCCAGCTCACCAATCAAATAGATTATAAATCGCGTCGGACAGACACTCGCCATTTGCGCACCAAAGTTGCGCATAGCTGAATCACTCTCAATATAAGTCATCTGCACTTTACTTTGCATACCATTCAAATGTTATTGAGCCTATCAATACAGTGTGAAACAACTGCAATTCGTGGCAATTGAAAAACTATAAGACCCTATAGATCATGCGTCTAATGGTAATCCACAAAAACATAGCTATTGTACTAAGTAGTGCACGAAGAAAGGCAACCATAAAAATGCTGCATGTTCGCTCAAAAATGAGCCGCACGAAGACGGTGACTCAATAGCTATCCTTGATCACAGTTAATTGACTGTCATCAAAGGGGAAATGAGACTGCGACATTTAGACCAACAGATTTACAGCGATTCTGGCAATATTCACTGTAGTTCTGGCTGGCTAATGAACTAGGCATAGAACTATATGGCTGATTTCAAGCACGACCAATATCGAAAATTGTTTGATCAATCCGCTGACGCCATGCTGATTATTGATGATGGCCGCTTTGTCGATTTTAATGACGCCACATTAAAGATGCTTGGTTATTCATGCCGGCAAGAACTCTTCTCTACCCATCCGTCACAGTTATCACCACCTAACCAACCAGATGGTCGATCCTCTTTCGAAAAAGCCGATGAAATGATTGCCATAGCGTTTGAAAAAGGGAGTCATCGTTTTGAATGGATACATCGACGTGCAGATGGTTCAGACTTTCCCGTCGAAGTGTTATTAACACCTGTGCCATACGAAAATCGTATGTTATTGAATGTAGTATGGCGTGACATCACACAAAGAAAAAAAGCTGAAGAGGCGCTGCGTTTAGCCAAGTATGTCACTGACAACACCAGTGAAGGGGTTATTGTCTGTGATACGACCCCAAAAATTATTGAGATCAATCCCGCTTATAGTGAAATTATGGGGTATTCGCGTGATGAGATTCTTGGACAAAATCCTGGATTCACAAATTCTGGTCGCCATGACAAGTCTTTTTTTTCTGACATGTGGCGAGAAATAACATCGACCGGGAAATGGGAAGGTGAAATCTGGGATCGGCGAAAAAATGGAGAGGTATTTCCAAAATTTCTGCGTATCAATGCCGTTTACAATGATCTCAACAAACCGATTTATTACGTTGGCGTATTCTCAGATATTACCCGGATTAAAGAAGCCGAAGATAAACTATCGGAGCTCGCTTTTAGTGATCCGCTGACAAAACTGCCAAACCGCGCCCTCTTTCACGAGCGCCTTGAACAAGAGATTCTGGGCTGCGAACGGCGCAAATCTAAAATAGCTGTCTTGTTTTTGGATCTGGATCGATTTAAAGATATCAATGACACACTCGGCCATGCCTCCGGAGACTCACTGCTGATCGCTGTTGCCAAACAGATCAGATCGTCAGTACGAGCCGTTGATACCGTTGCGCGCATGGGCGGTGATGAGTTCACTGTCATTATTTCAGATGTTAAAGATGAGTCTGTGGTAGCAGACATCGCAAATCACATTATTAAATCTGTAAATAAAGTTGTTAATGTTGAAGGAAAAGAAATCATTGCTCGAGCGAGTGTGGGCATCAGTTACTACCCCAAAGATGGCGAAAACGTAGATGATCTGATGCGCCATGCCGACATGGCAATGTATAAAGCCAAGGAAAACGGCGGAGATTCATTTAGTTTTTATTCCGAAGAGATGAATATAGAAAGCGCACGCCGTCTGCTACTAGAAAGTGAAATGCGTCATGGCATAGAGAATAAACATTTCATCCCATATTTCCAGCCGATCATGGATCTTGATTCAGGCACTATCGTCGGCATGGAAGCACTGGCACGCTGGGATCACCCAGGCAACGGCATCGTACTACCTGGTGAGTTTATTCCGCTTGCTGAAGATAATGGTTATATCATCCCAATCGGGCGCGAAGTTCTGAGAGAGTCCTGCCGTCAGGCACGCCAATGGCAACTCAGTTCATCTATACCGTTAAAAGTGTCCGTAAACCTCTCCGGAAGACAGATTAAGTCGCTGGATTTGCGCAAGGATATTGAAACAAGCTTGTACGAATCAGGGTTGTCGCCGGATTGCCTGACACTAGAGATCACAGAAAGCATGATGATGGGCAATGTCGATGCGGCTATTAAGCTGTTTGGCGACCTGCGTAACGCAGGGCTAAAGATTGCTATTGATGATTTTGGTACGGGTTATTCTTCTCTGAGCCAGCTTAAACGCTTCCCGGTAAATAGCCTCAAGATTGACCAGTCATTTGTCCGGGATATCCAGGCAGATAATAGCAGCCGCACAATTATCCAAACGATCATTTCGATGGCTAATAGCATGGGCCTTGAGGTTGTTGCCGAAGGCGTGGAAACCCACGAGCAATTAGATTTTTTGAAAAACCAGGGATGCCGTTATGTACAGGGATTCTATTTTAGCCGCCCCATGCCTGGTGACATTTTTGAAAAAACGATAAATCAGGAAGCCTTTCACCCGGCTAACTATATACACTAAACTATAGCACCTCTATATTCGTCACTGCGACGCCAGCTGGGGCACGGTATTTTTGGAGTTCCTCTAAAGTGCTTAGCGCTTGATAATTACACCAACCCAAACGAATAGTTGTTAGCAAATGGCAGAACCATTAAAAAATAGTTTCGGCAAAGAAGTTCCTAAAAAAATCGCTGCCATGATTGCTGGTGTATATCCACAATTTAACAGCCGAGCATTTGTTACTGATATTCTGGATGGATACGAAGCCCTAGACCTAACCCCACGAGGCAGAAAAATCGCGCAATCACTGCATACTTACCTTCCCACTAATTACGACGACGCGATCGATATATTGATAAAATCGCTTGGTCCTGCGAATGATCAAACAGAAGGCCTGGGGATAACACCGTTTGTTTATATGCCGCACGTATTTTTTGTAGCTGAATACGGCCTGGATGATTTCGAACTATCGATGCAGGCACAATATGAATTAACCCAGCGTTTTACAGCCGAATTCAGTATCCGGCCGTTTTTAATACGTTACCCCGACAAAACCCTGGCCCGGCTTGAATCATGGAGTAATGACTCAAATTCTCATGTTCGCAGACTGGTTTCTGAAGGCACTCGCCCGCGGCTCCCCTGGGCTCAGCGCCTGCCCGCTTTCCAGCAAGACCCAAGACCAGTACTGGATCTACTCGAACACCTTAAGGATGACCCTGTGTTATACGTACGGCGCTCCGTTGCCAACAATCTAAATGATATTGGCAAGGATAATCCTGAGGCCCTTTTTCAAACAGCACGCCGTTGGATGAAAGATGCGGATAAGGAACGCCGTTGGCTGGTTCAACATGCACTTCGTTCTGCTGTAAAGCGCGGTGAAAAAGGCGCACTCGATGTGTTAGGGTATAGCCCTGCTAACAACATAACCATCCAGGATGTCAGAATTACACCTAACCCTGTTTGCATTGGTGACACCGTATCTCTTGAGATCGATATCGTCAATAAACACAAACAGACACAGCAATTGTTAGTCGACCTTCGCATCCTCTTCGTCAAGGCAAATGGCAAAACCAGCCCCAAGGTGTTTAAACTCAAAACCCTAGCGCTTGCCCCACAGAAATCCACCACCCTGAATAAAACTATTTCGTTTGCGCCAATGACAACACGAAAACACTACCCAGGCGAGCATAAAATTGAATTATTATTAAATGGTCAGGCACTGCCAGTTGGCGCATTCAGATTACTGTAAGCGCCAAATTAAAGACGTACTTGTTTGCTAAGCCGCCTTCTGCTTTGTTTTGAGTGGGGCTATTTGATCTTTTACATTCCAAGGCAATAGCGCTTCAAGCTTCTCCACACTGTCGGC